>JAPOYI010000114.1 GCA_026706665.1 Gammaproteobacteria bacterium
ATACGTTGGAGGAGATCAACACATGCCTCGTCGGTCTGAGGCGAAGCCTCGCTAGATTCCTTGAGCGCGACTTATGTTTACAGTTGGGTTGCATAGCCAAACAACTCCAATAATATCAACATCTTAATTTCTAAACCACATGCCTCGTCGGTCTGAGGCGAAGCCTCGCTAGTGTTGTGTCCCGGAAATAACTGAGCAAAGTCTTTCGATCTTGGCGAGTATGGAATCGGCAGTCGCGGCCCAGGCGAAGGGCGTGGTTTGTGCATTGTAATGTTCCACGAAGTCGTTGATCTTGTGGACGAGTTGCTTGACGTTGGAGAACGATCCGCGGCGGATGGCCTGCTGGGTGATGAGTCCGAACCAGCGCTCGACCTGGTTGATCCAGGAGGCGTAGGTCGGGGTGTAATGCATGTGGCACCGCTCGCGCCGTGCCAGCCAGGCCTTGACCTTGGCGTGCTTGTGGGTGGCGTAGTTGTCGACGATGAGATGGACGTCGAGGTGCGCGGGCACGCTGGCGTCGATATGCCGCAGGAAGGCGAGGAACTCCTGGTGCCGGTGGCGGCGCTTGCACTGCGCCAGCACCTCGCCGGTGGCGACGTCCAGGGCTGCGAACAGGGTCGTGGTGCCGTGGCGGACATAGTCGTGCGTCACCCCCTCGACGTAGCCGAGCCCCATCGGCAGCATCGGCTGGGTGCGCTGGAGCGCCTGGATCTGGGTCTTCTCGTCCACGCACAGCACCACGGCGTGGTCGGGCGGGTTCAGGTACAGCCCGACGATGTCGCGCACCTTCTCGACGAAGAACGGATCGTTGGAGAGCTTGAAGTGGCGCTGCCGATGCGGCTGCACGCCGAACAGGTCGAACCAGCGCTGCACGGTGCTCTTGGAGACGCCGGCGTGCTCGGCCATGGAGCGGACGCTCCACTGCGCGGCGTTCGGCGGCTTGACCCGCAGCGCGGTGTTGATGACCTCGGCGACGCGCTCGTCCTCGTGGGTCCGGGGCCGGCCGGCGCGCAGCTCGTCGTGCAGGCCCTCGAGGCCGCGCTCGCGGTAGCGCCGGCGCCACTTGCCGACGGTGACATTGCTCAGCCCCATGCGCTCGGCGATGGCGGCGTTGGACTCGCCTTCCGCGCAGGCCAGCACGATCTGCGCCCGCTGCACGACGCCGTGCGGAAGCGAGCGCGAGCGGGCGACGCCGAGCAGTTGGTTCTTCTCTTCGATGTCGAGCGACATGGGAGCGACGGGGCGACCGCGGGGCATGGGCGAACTCCAAATTGAACACGCCCATAATTATAGAAGTTATTTACGGGACAGTACACTAGGGCGTGTTAACACTAAGTAGTGTGTCGAAGACAATGAAGCCGAGGAACAGCGCGTCGAGCTTGTCGTAGCGGGTGAAGATGCGGCGGAAGCCCTTCAGCCGGCGGAACAGGCGCTCCACTTCGTTGCGCCGCTTGTAGATTTCCCGGTCGTACTCCCAGGGACTCAGGCGGTTTTTCTTGGGCGGCACCACGGGCTCGAAGCCGAAGTCCAGCGCCAGCTGACGGGTTTCGTCGCCCTCGTGGGTGCGATCCATGATCAGGCGCGGGCCGCCCTTCACGGGCCCCAGGCCGCGCAGCAGCTTGCGACCTTCCGGCGCGTCGTGCGCGCCGCCCGGCGACAGCGAGAACGTCACGGCCGCGCGAGCATCCGCAGAGCGCTTTCGTTTTGTTGATTCATCCTTCTCTACGGGTTTGTGCGCCAACTTGGGAGGTCGAGTTTGTGCCCAACCGTCAAACGACGGGTGAACTGCCGCCATCGATATTGACCGCCGCTCCCGTCACGTAGCTCGCTCGTTCCGAGCAGAGGAAGGCGATCACGTCCCCGGCTTCTGACGCCTCGCCCACGCGTCCCAGGGGTACGCGGGCGCCGGAATTCCGGTAGTGATCTTCCAGCGTGTAGTCGGGCCGCTGGTTGGCCTCCCATCGGCGGTAGTGCTGTCGGCTCTTCAGCACCCCCACGCACACGGTATTGACGCGGACGCCGTCGGCAGCGAACTCCTTGGACCAGGCCTTGGTGAGGGAGATGCCGGCCGCGCGGGAGAGGGCGGTGGGTTGACTGGCGGCGTTCGGCGCCTTGCCGCCGGGGGTGGTCGTGTTGCAGATCGCGCCGCCGTCGCGCTTCAGGTAAGGCAGCGCGTGGCGGGTGCAATAGATGGCACCCATGACCTTGAGCGTGAAGTCCTCCATGACCCGTTCATTGCTCATGTCGGTGAACGCCGCGGCGGATGACGTGCCGGCGTTGTTGACGAGGATGTCGATCCTGTCCCAGCGTTCAGCGACGGCTTCCACCATGGCGCGCACGGATTCCTCATCGCTCACGTCGGTGGCGATGCCTACGACCTCCTGTCCTGTGGCGTCGCCTATTTCCGCGGCGACACGATCGAGGTCCGACTGTGTGCGCGCCGCGATCGCGACCTTCGCGCCTTCCGCCGAGAGCCGCTCCGCGGCAGCGCGCCCGATGCCATGCGTGCCGCCCGTGACGATCGCCACCTTGCCCGCAATTCCGAGGTCCATCTCCGCTCCATTTGTCGATTCGAGGCGAGCCATTGTAAACGGCGATTCGCCGGATTCTTGACAGGCGCAGGCGCAACGGCAACGCTTGCGGCTCAGGGCAACGGACGGAGTTGAGGAATGGATACCCGAGCTGCAGTGGCGTTCGAGGCGGGGGAACCGCTATCCATGGAAACGGTGGGCCTGGAAGGGCCGGCGGCCGGCGAAGTGATGGTGGAAATCAAGGCCACCGGGATCTGTCATACGGATGCATACACGCTTTCCGGGGCAGACCCCGAGGGGCTGTTCCCCGCGGTGATGGGTCACGAAGGCGCCGGCGTCGTGGTGGAGGTCGGCGCGGGCGTGACCACCGTCGCGCCGGGCGATCATGTCATCCCGCTCTACACACCCGAATGCCGGCAATGCAAGTTCTGCCTGTCAGGCAAGACGAACCTCTGCGGCGCGATTCGCGAGACCCAGGGCCAGGGCCTGATGCCGGACGGGACGTCGCGTTTCTCGCTCAACGGCGAGACCATCTTCCACTACATGGGCACCTCGACGTTCTCGAACTTCACCGTGCTGCCGGAAATCGCCGTCGCGAAGATCCGGGAAGACGCCCCCTTCGACAAGGTCTGCTACATCGGCTGCGGCGTGACCACCGGCCTCGGGGCGGTGATGAATACCGCCAAGGTGGAAGCGGGTTCGAACGTCGCCGTGTTCGGCCTCGGCGGCATCGGCCTCAACGTGATCCAGGGCGCGCGCATCGTCGGCGCGGACCGCATCATCGGTGTCGACGTCAATCCGGGCAAACGGGAGTTGGCTGAGAAGTTCGGCATGACGGACTTCATCGACGCCAGGAACGAAGAAGATGTCGTGGCGGCGATCGTCGACATGACCGATGGCGGCGTCGATTATTCGTTCGAGTGCATCGGCAACGTCGAAGTGATGCGCCAGGCCCTCGAGTGCTGCCACAAGGGCTGGGGCGAGAGCATCATCATCGGCGTCGCCGGCTCGGGCCAGGAAATCGCCACGCGGCCGTTCCAGCTCGTCACCGGCCGCGTATGGCGGGGAACGGCCTTCGGCGGAGCGAAGGGCCGCACCGAAGTGCCGAAGATCGTCGACTGGTACATGGACGGCAAGATCAACATTGACGACCTGATCACCCACACGATGTCGCTGGACGCCATCAACGACGCCTTTGACCTCATGCACGAGGGCAAGTCCATTCGCTCCGTCGTGGTGTACTGACACCGTGATCCGCGACGATTGGCTGACGCAGGTCGAAGAGGAGATCCTCGAGCCCGATCTGCCGATCTGCGATCCTCACCACCATCTTTGGGACCACCCCGACAGCCGCTACCTGCTGGACGAACTGCTCGCGGATACGGGCAGCGGCCACAATGTCGTGTCGACGGTCTTCATGGAGTGCGGGTCGATGTACCGGGCGGCCGGTCCTGAGCCGATGCGGCCGGTGGGCGAGACCGAGTTCGTCAACGGCATCGCCGCGATGAGCGCGAGCGGAGGCTATGGAGAGGGTCGAATGTGCGCGTCGATCGTGAGTTTCGCGAATCTCGCGCTTGGCGCCGCCGTGGGTGACGTGCTGGATGCCCACATGGCCGCCAGCCCCCGCTTTCGCGGTATCCGCCACGCTTCCGCCTGGGATCCCCACGCATCGATTCGCAATGCGCATACGAATCCTAAGGGAGGCCTGCTCGGAGATTCGAAGTTTCGCGAGGGGTTCGCTGAACTCGGCAGGCGCGGCCTTACCTTTGACGCCTGGCTCTACCATACGAACATCCCCGAACTGACAGCGCTCGCGAGGGCGTTCCCGGAGCAGCCCATCGTGATCGACCACTTCGGTGGGCCTCTTGGGATCGGCCCATACGAAGGCAAGCGCGGCGATATTTACGAGACCTGGAAAGACGATGTCGCGGAGCTCGCCGCGTGCGAGAACGTTGTCGCCAAGCTCGGCGGCCTGGTCATGCCCCTCAATGGATTCGGCTTTCACAAGCGCGCCGTCCCGCCGTCCTCGGACGAAGTCGTCTCGGCAACCCGCGACTACTTCCTGCACATGATCGACTGTTTCGGCCCGACGCGCTGCATGTTCGAGAGCAATTTTCCTATGGACAAGCAGAGCTGCTCGTACCAGGTGCTGTGGAACGCGTTCAAGAAGATCGCGGCCGGTTTCTCCCCGGCAGACAAGGCCGCCTTGTTCCACGACACTGCAACGTGCGTCTACCGCGTCGAGGAATAGACACCCCATGACCGCGGAGAACAGCGACGTCCCAAGCCTGACCGTGACGGAATTGGGCGCGGCAAACTACATTGCGTCCCAAGTGTTTCACCACGGATCGGGAACGGTCCTGAAACATGACCTGGCGTCGTATCTGCTGGTTGCCCGCGCGGTGTACCAGGCAGCCATGAGCGCGGCGAAGGAAAGCACGGACGCTGAGGATCGCGCAGGCTATCAAAAGGTCGCCTACATGACGGCATACAACATTGCCGCCAATTGCTGGCCTGGCTGGAGTGAGGAGGGCGCTGCCGTCACGAACGAGCAGCGTAAGTTGGGCGCCGGCTTCGCGAGGGCACATCTCGAGATCGTCTCCAGGCTGGACGTGTCGGTCGAGGCCAATGCCTACTGGATCAACGCTGCACACGAGCTCGCTGCCGGTGATCACGAAGCCGCAAAGCGCATGTTCTCCACGTGCGCCGATCATGCCGCAAGCGAAGGGGCCAGGGACGTCGAGGAGATGGCTGGCGGCTGGGTCGCGGTGGTGGAAGTGCTGCAGGGCATCGAAGGCGCAGAGGATGAACTGGAAGCGAGCACGAGGCGCCTGGTTGAAATGGGCGGTGACGGTCCGTTCTACGCCGAGCAGTACGGTCCGGCCCTGGCTGTGTTCGGCTCCTGAGCGCGCGCTTCGCGAAGGCCGTTCGGCAAGCCTTTCGCCTTCCGGGGTCGATCTGATTCAATATGTGCGCGATTGCCTGACACGGGAAGAAACATGGAAAAAAGAAGACTGGGTAACAGCGGCCTGCTGGTTTCCGAGGTTGGCCTCGGCTGCAACAACTTCGGCCAGCGACTTGATGCAACGGGCACGCGTGCCGTGGTCGACGCCGCCATCGATGTCGGTATCGACCTCTTCGATACCGCCGACATGTACGGTTCCCAGCTCTCCGAGGTTTATCTCGGCCAGGCCCTGCAGGGCCGGCGGGACGAAGTCATCGTCGCAACCAAGTGTGGTTATCCGATGGGTGAGGGACCGCACAATCGCGGTGCCTCCCGGCGCTACGTCATTTCGGCGGTGGAATCGAGCCTGCGCCGTCTCGAGACGGACTATATCGACCTCTACCAGATCCATCTTCCGGACGCGTTGACGCCCATAGACGAGACCTTGCGCGCGCTCGACGACTGCGTACGGCAGGGCAAGATCCGCTACATCGGTCACTCCAACTTCGCCGGTTGGCAGATTGCCGACGCCCACTGGACCGCGCGGCGGGACCGTCTCAACCCATTCGTCACTGCCCAGAACCACATGAGCCTGCTCGAGCGAGATGTCCTGAAGGAGGTCATTCCCGCCTGCGAGCGGTTCGGACTCGGCATGCTTCCCTACTTCCCGCTCGCAAGCGGTTTGCTGACCGGCAAGTACCAGCGGGGCGTACCGGCCCCGCAGGGGACCCGACTCTCCGCCCCGGCGGCCGCCGCCCGCTCGCTGCACGACGACAACTTCGACCGGGTGGAGAAACTCGATGCCTTTGCCCGGGCGCGCGACCGTTCGTTGCTCGAGTTGGCGTTTGGCTGGCTGCTGTCGTTCCCGTGCGTATCGTCGGTGATCGCCGGCGCGACGCGCCCCGAACAGGCGCGGGCCAACGTGGAAGCCTCCACGTTGCGTCTTTCCGCCGACGAGATGAAGGAAATCGACGAACTGCTTGGCTGAAAGCCGCAGGTCGTGCTCCAACGCGCACTCGCGCCTGCCTGATCCTCCCTATGCCGACGCCACAGCGTTCTGCCGCAGCCGCAGGTCCTGGTACAGGCTGTACGTGACGCAGACGCTCAAGGAATAGATGATTGCCTCGAAGGCGGCGAGCGTCAGACTCGAGATGGTCTGTGATGCGAGGTCGCTGTCGAACCGGTCTGAGAGGAGCAGCGCAACCTCTTCGCTGCCCGCGCCCGCAGTGAATCCGACGCCGATCGTGATCACGGCAACCGCAAGGGTCCGCCCCCAATGTCCCTTGATGAGGGAAAGACTCCCACGGATGCTGTCGGTCGGATCCCTGCCTTCGGTGATGGGCAGCAGGGGGCAGAAGTACAGGCCGACAAATACAAAGATGCCGGGAACGATCAGCAGCAGGGTACCTGCAAAAACGGCAAGAATGTACATGAGGTTGACGGCCAGGATCGTCGGGAACCGCCGGGTGGCGATGAACAGCGGGGAGGGAACCCCCTCGGGAGCGCCGGATGCAACGTAATGAACGATGGCAGTGATGACCGCGTACATGTAAAAGCCGACGATCAGGGAGGCGGCAAAGCGCAGCCAGTCGACCCGGTCGAAGTCGAAACTCTCCGCGGGTTCGCGGGACGGAATCTCGATCGGGCTTATTGCTCCGACTATCAGTGCGAGCAGGAACGCGGGCAAGTACAGCAGCCTGATGCCCGCCCAAAGAAGGCGGAAACCCTCGATCAGGACATCGACAACGTGCAAGGGTTCAGTCGGTCGGGCGTACGTCATGGCGTGAGTTGGGATTTCCTACAGAATGTCCAGAGCGGCACCGATGGCCGACGTCAGGCGAGTCAGATCCTCGGCGCAGGTGACGTATGGCGGCATCAGGTAGATGAGATCGTTGAAGGGGCGGATCCACACGCCCCGCTCCACGAAGGCGCCCTGCATCTCCGCCACTGGAACGGGCTGGTGCGTCTGCACCACGCCGATGGCGCCGAAGACCCGGATGTCGCTTACTGCCGGGTGCTCCCGCAAGCCGCCGAGTTCCCGCCGAAGCTGACCCTCGATGGCGCCAACCCATGACGTCCAGGGACATTCCTGCAGCAATTCAATGCTCCTCCGCGCTACCGCGCACGCCAGCGGATTGGCCATGAACGTGGGCCCGTGCATCAGCACGCCGCCGTCGGCGGATATGCCATTGGCCACCCGGGCGTTGGTGAGTGTCGCCGCGAGGCCCATGTAACCCCCGGTCAGTGCCTTGCCGAGACACATGATGTCGGGGCCGACCTGGGCGTGCTCGCATGCGAAGAGGCGTCCGGTCCGGCCGAATCCGGTGGCGATTTCGTCCGCGATGAGCAGCACGTCCAGTTCGGCGCATAGCTCCGCTACCCGAGCCAGGTATTC
Organism: Gammaproteobacteria bacterium; assembly: GCA_026706665.1. Taxonomy (GTDB): domain Bacteria; phylum Pseudomonadota; class Gammaproteobacteria; order Pseudomonadales; family Azotimanducaceae; genus VXNE01. The sequence goes on from JAPOYI010000114.1 coordinate 7,871, forward strand.
CGGGGAGTAGAACCACATCCCGCCGGCGCCCTGCACGACCGGTTCCAGGATCATGGCCGCCAGTTCGTGGCGGTGGTCGGTCAGGGCCGTTTCGATCCGTCGCGCATCCTCGCTCGATAGCGCCTCGCCAACCCTTGAGACCGGCCGCTCGACGAAGATGTGCTGCGGCAGCACACGGCGAAACCGATCATGCATCCCGGTGACCGGGTCGCAGACGCTCATGGCGCCGAAGGTGTCGCCGTGGTAGCCGCCCCGGATGGTGAGCAGGCGGTGTTTTTCGGGGTGGCCCGTCGCGCCCCAGTACTGGATGGCCATCTTGATGGCGACTTCGACCGACACCGAGCCGGAGTCGGAGAAGAAGACGTGTCGCAGGCCGTCCGGCGTGATGTCGATCAGCGTGCGCGCAAGTTCGATCGCCGGTTCGTGGGTCAGGCCCCCGAACATGACGTGGGCGGTCTTTTCCAGCTGTGCCCGGGCAGCCTCGTTCAGTTCCGGATGGTTGTAGCCGTGGATGGCGCACCACCAGGACGACATGCCGTCGATCAGTTCGCGCCCGTCGGCGAGACGGATTCGGACACCGTCTGCCGACTCCACCGGATACGCGGGCAGCGGGTCCGTCATCGACGTGTAGGGGTGCCAGATATACCGGCGATCGAAGTCGAGGGACGCGCTCAGTCCCACAGGAACTCCAGGTCGAGGTAGGTCACTGCATCTTCCGGACGGTCCAGGCGTGGCACGACGCCAAGGCACGGCCCGGCCAGCCGTTGGCGCAGCGTGTCGATGTTCTCTGCGAGGAAGGGCATGGGATCCCCGGGGGAGTTTGCTACCCAGCCCGCCAGTTTCAGTCCCGCGCTCTCGATCGCGTCGGCGGTCAGCAGCGCATGGTTCAGGCAGCCGAGCTTCATGGCGACCACAAGAATAACCTTCGCGCTCAAGGCAGCGCAGACATCCGCGAGCGTCTCCCGTTCATTCAGCGGGACGAGCCAGCCGCCCGCGCCTTCGACCAGGGTGAATGCCGCGCCCTTGGGACATGCTTCGGCGAGTTCCCTGGCAGTCACAAGACGATCGACCTGTCCCAGGGCGATGTGCGGCGCGATCGCCGGACGCAGTACCACCGGATTGATGTCCGCGTAGTCCCGTTCGGTCCCGGCGGCCTCGATGAGTTCCAGAGCGTCTTCGTTGACGAGCGCGCCATCGCGCGGGGTCGCGCCCGCGGCGATGGGCTTGTAACCGACACATGTGAGGCCATGCGTCCGGGCTGCCCGCAATATCGCCCCCGCGATGAAGGTCTTGCCGACACCGGTGTCGGTCCCGGTAACGAAATACACGTTGTCCTGGCCCATCGGCGCTCCGGTGGAGGATCTGATGAAGACGAGTGTCTCGATCATACCGCCCGCCATCACGGATCGGGCAGTCTGTCCGGACACGTTGCTACAATGTTCCCCGAGGGTTCGCCGAAGCCAGAACCGCGCCTTCAAGAGCCGATACCAATGCGAAGCGTCGAAACAGCAGTCCAGGAAATCAGGGATGTCGGCTACACGGTTATCCCGAATCTCATCGACGGCCGGCGACTGAGGCAGGCGCAGGCCGACGCGGATGCGCTTCTCGGGCCGACGCCGATCGAGATGCCGGGCATCGACGGCAAGGTGATCGGGCGAATGTGCAAGGGCCTGTTCCGCAAGTCCCGGGCATTCGACGATCTCTACGCCCATCCAACCGTCCTCGCCGTGGTTCGCGGAGTCCTGGTCGATCCGGAACGAAAGCGAGGTTACCTGTCTTTCGGCAGCGGCGTTCAGCTATCGACGGTCATGATCAAGGACGTGCAGCCGAGGGAGAACATCCGCCACATGCATCGCGACGACGGGTGGTATCCGATTGCCCGCCCGCGCCCGCCCGTCGTGGTGAACACCCTGCTGGCGCTCGATCCCTTCACCAGGGAGACCGGCGGCACGCTCGTCGTCCCGGGAAGCCACAAGTGGAAGGGGCCGGTGGAGCAGGATCACGAACACGTCGTGGTGGAAATGGATGCCGGCTCGATCCTCATGTTCGACGGTTCCCTCTGGCACAACAACGGCGCCAACCAGACCGCCGACCGGACCCGCCGCGCGCTCAACATGTATTACAGCCAGTCCTGGCTGCGCCAGGTGGAAGGTCCTTACCTGGGTTTGACCACCGATGAGGTGGAGGAACTGCCGGGAGCGTTGCGGGCCATCGTCTGAACGGCGCGTTGACCTGACTTGAACACGCCCACGACCGCAAGTGGACAGGGGGAACGCCCTCGCAAGCTGTTCATCACGTCCGACGACCGCACCGGCGCGTTGGAGATTGCCGGCACGGTCGCCAACACGCGCTTCTGGGTGCCCTGCGGCACATCCGCCGACAGCAATGCCTGCTGCGTCGTCGATATCGGATCGCGGCACCTGGACCCCGAGGCCGCGCAGCGACAGGCGGCGACCGCACACGCGAGGAATGCCCGTTTTCGGTGCCACAAGATCGACTCCGGTCTACGGGGCAACTGGCCGTTCGAGGTAAGGGGCCTGTTGCAACTTGGGCATCGGGTAGCCGTGGTGCCGAGCTTCCCCGACGCGGGCCGCCGCTGCGTTGGCGGCGTCGTGTACGTGGACGATGTTCCGGTGTTGGAGTCCCCGTTTGGCAAGGATCCGCTGACGGCGCCGCGAAGCAGCCGGCCCACGGAGATTCTGGAATCCACCGGTTGCGCGGAGGGCGACGTCGTCGTCTGGGATGCCAACGACAACGCCGAACTCGAAGCGGCCGCGCAGCGATGCCGTGAAGAAGGGCGCGCGATCGTGGGCCCGAGCGGCGCCGTTGCGGCGTACGCCGCCACCGTGTTCCCGGATCTTGTCCCGCGGGAGGTCCCGATCGAGCCCCCGGTCCTGGTCCTTTGCGGCAGCCTCAACGCCATGAGCCGCGAACAGATTGCGAGACTCGGAGTCCCTGTCGCGACCCTGTCCGACGACACTCAACTGCCGCGAGCTGGAACTGCGCCCGGCGCGATCACGGTTGTGGCAACGCCAGTCCCGTCTGGTGGCATTTCCAACCGCGAGGCGGAGCGGATGGCCATGGCGATGGCCGGGTGTGCACACCGCGCCCTGGAGAGTGGCTACGGGCGCGGGACGTTGTTCGTGCTGGGCGGCGACACCGCCGCCGCGATCATTGGCGACGAAACGCTGAACGTGCTCGGCACCGTAGACACGGCGGTTCCCATATCGCGATTTCGGGATGGGTACCTGGTCACGAAGGGCGGGGGCATCGGCAGGCCTGACACGCTGGCGAAACTGCTGGACGGTCTGCTCCGATATGACGCGCGCATCCCCGCCAGGGCGGTGGAAGGCGAGCCCCCGTCCGGGCCCGCAAGACCGTAACGTTCAGGCCATCAATCCCTCGATATGCGCAGCCGCGCTGCGCGAAAGCGCTCCGAGGTGGTAGCCGCCCTCCAGCATCGAGACGATGCGCCCGTCCGCGTGGCGGTTCGCGGCATCCGTGATCAGGCCCGTCACCCAGGCGTAGTCCTCCTCGGTCAAGAGGAGTCCCGCGAGAGGATCGTCCGCGTGGCCGTCGAATCCGGCGGAAACAAGGATGAGTTCGGGCTTGAAATCGTCGAGGGCGGGCAACCAGTCGCTTTCCAGGGCTTTTCGGAAATCGGCGCCGAGCGTGCCGGCGGGCAGCGGCGTGTTGACGATATTGGGTCGGTCGAGGTCCTGTAGCCGGTAGGGATAGAACGGGAACTGGAAGCTGGAGCAGACCAGGACGTCGGGGTTGTCCATGAAGGCCGCCACGGTGCCGTTGCCGTGATGTACATCGAAATCGAGGATGGCGACCCGGTCGACGGCAGGATGACTCAGTGCCCGAGCAGCGGCCACCGCGATGCTGTTGAAGAAGCAGAATCCCATCGCCCGGGACACCTCGGCGTGATGTCCCGGCGGCCGTACGGCGCAGAATACGCGCTTGTCCGCATCGCTCAAGACCAGTTCGACGCCCGCCACAGCAGCGCCCGTCGCCGTGCGTGCGGCGCGGAGCGAACCGGGGCTCATCGCGGTGTCCGGATCGACGCGCACGAGACCCTCCTCCGGGGAGAGTTCCTCGAGCCCGTCGAGGAAGGCTTCGCCGTGCACGCGCGCCAGGTCGGTTCGCCGCGCTTCCGGTGCTTCGTGCACGTCGAGATCGGAATAGAGCCCCGTTTCGTCGAGGTGCGTCAGCACGGCGGCGAGCCGTGCCGGACGCTCCGGGTGGCGTTCGCCCATGTCGTGTTCGAGACAATTCAAGTGGGTAAGAAGCGCCGTCATGCGAGTGCTAATGGAAGTCTACGGATATTCACCGTCATTCTACCGGCCCGGATTCGGATTCATGCGGAAAGTCCTCTCCCGACCGGGTACAGTGTGCGCCCGGCCCGTGACGTCGAGGAAGGACCATGACCGCGCCGTATCCCGCCCACCCCCAACTGGTCGGAAACTACGCGCCGATTCGCATGGAGTGCGACATCGACGACGTGATCGTTCGCGGCGAACTGCCCGGCGATCTCGACATCACCTACTACCGCAACGGTCCCGACCCGCAGTTTCCGCCCCGCGGAGGCCACCACTGGTTTGCCGGCGACGGAATGCTCCACATGTTTCACATCCGGGACGGCCGGGTGCGGTACCGGAACCGTTGGGCGCGCACGGTGAAATGGACCCTGGAGAGGCGCGAGGGGCGCAGCCTCTACAACGCCTTCAACCCGCTGGAAAACGATCCGGTCACGCAGGGGGTGACGGAGGATGGCCTCGCCAACACCAATGTCGTCTGGCATGGCGGCAGGCTGCTGGCGCTCGAGGAGGGACATGCGCCCTTCGAGATCGATCCGCTGACGCTCGACTCCATCGGTACCTGGCGCTTCGACGATCGGCTGAAAGGGCCGATGACCGCCCACCCCAAGATCGACCCGAAGACCGGCGAGATGCTGTTTTTCGGTTACATGGCAGCGGGCATCTTCACACCCGACATGAGCTACCAGGCAGTTGACGCCACCGGTGAACTCACGCGTTCGGAATGCTTCGCCGCGCCGTTTGCCAGCATGGTGCACGACTTCATCGTGACCGACGAGCATGTCGTCTTTCCGATTTTCCCGGTCACGGGCAGCCTTGAGCGCGCCATGCGCGGCGAGCCGCCCTTTGCCTGGGACCCTGACAAGGGCACCCACATCGGCGTCATGCGGCGCGACGGTTCGGTCGAGAGCATGCGCTGGTACGAGACGGACCCCTGCTACGTGTTCCATCCCATGAACGCCTACAGCGACGGCAGCCGCATCGTGGCGCACGTCATGCAGTTCGAGGAGGTGCCCCTGTTCCCCCGTGTCGACGGCAGTCCGACGGCGCCGGGAAAAGCGCGTCTTGCGGAGTGGACCATCGACCTTGCCGACAACGCGAACGGCGTGCACCGCCGCTATCTCGACGATGTGGGTGGCGAGTTCCCGCGCCTGGACGAACGCTTCGCCTGCGGCCGCTATCGGCACGGCTTCTATGCAGCGTCGATAAACGGCGCGAGGGAGGTCGCAGACTTCAATGCCATCGTCCACCACGATTTCTCGCTGGACCGGCGCGACGAGTACATGCTCCCCGACGGCGACGTCACGGGCGAACCCGTGTTCGTGCCGAAGTCGGGGGATGCGGAGGAGGGCGACGGCTACGTGTTGAGCGTGGTGTACCGCGCCGCCGAGAACCGCAGCGACCTGGTCGTTCTCGATGCGGGCAACGTCGCGGATGGACCTGTCGCCTGCGCGGAACTGCCCCATCGCGTGCCCTACGGGTTCCACGGCAACTGGAAGTACAACGCGTAGAAAGGGAACGCGCGGGCGCCATTGACCATTGACGCCGGCCCGATTCACGGCCCGCGTCGTCGTTGGCTACTCGAAATGCGCCAGCGGCAGGAACTCCTCGAAAGTCAGCCGAAGGCCTTCAACTGCGGTGGAGACGATCTCCTCCGCCCAGGCCACGGTCCGGGAATGGCCATAGCGGCCGGAAGACGGTGCCCTGTAGATCGTGACCTGCTTCTTTCCCACATCGACCAGCCACACTTCGGCGACGCCGGCGGCAGCGTAGCGCGGGACCTTTTGCTCGCGGTCAAAGTCGAGCGACGAGTCGGCTACTTCGATCGCTAACAGGGTGTCGGCCGGCCTCGGGTGGCGCAGCAGGTAGTGGCGAGGATCAGGCTTCACGACCGCCAGATCGGGTTCCGGCTGGGTGTGATTCGATAGCCGCACGGATGACTGGACACGCAGCTTCGCCGCATCGCCCAGGCGCAAGAACAGGATCTCGGCCAGCCGGTTCACGATGCCCGTGTGCGCGGGGCCCATTGGCGGCATTTCGATGAGCTCCCCATCGATGAGCTCCACGCGGTCGTCGGCTGTCAGGATTCCCGCCGAACACATTTGATCGAAATCATCGGCGGTCAGGCGACGGCGAACTGGTTTGGCGACCAATGGCGTTTCCTGGAGAGTTGGCCGAGGCGTCGCGATCATAGCAAATCCGCCGTGCTTTCCTCGTGCGTCTGCCGCACGACCGGGCGCAGTACCTGTACATCGTGGGCCGTCGATGCGATGTAGCACATCGACGGCAATTCGCGTGGGAGATCGTCCGATCATGACGGTGGTCGCCCGAACCGGATGCGAATCAGCTCTTCGGCTGGAGCGGTCCGGCGGCCGGGTCCCTGCGCGGGTCGAAAGCGTCGCGCACCGCCTCTCCGGTGAAGATCAGGAGCGTCAGCATGGTCGCGAGCGTGAAGAACGTGGTCATGACCAGCCAGGGCGCGTGGATGTTGGCCCGGCCCTGCGCCAGCAGGCGGCCGAGCGACGGCGAGTCCGACGGCAGGCCGAAGCCCAGGAAATCGAGCGACGTGAGCACGGTGATCGACCCGGTCAGGATGAAGGGCAGGAAGGTGATGGTCGCCACCATGGCGTTCGGGAGCACGTGCCGGACCATGATCCTGGGGTCGCTGACGCCAAGCGCCCGGGCGGCATCGATGTACTGGAAGTTCCGCGCGCGGAGGAACTCCGCCCGCACGACCGCCACGAGGGCCATCCAGCTGAAGGCGACGAGAATCCCCAGCAGCCAGAACACGTTGGACTCGACGATACTCGCGAGGATGATGAGTATGAACAGCACTGGAAGCCCCGCCCAGATCTCGACGAACCGCTGGGCGAAGAGGTCGATCTTGCCCCCGAAATAACCCTGGACGCCGCCGGCGCACACGCCGATGATCGAGCTCAGGAACGTCAGGACCAGGCCGAACAGGAACGACAGCCGGGCGCCGTAGATGAGGGAAGCGAGTACGTCCTTGCCGACGTTGTCGGTCCCCAGATAGTGCTCCTTCGATGGCGGATAGGGGGCGGTGCCGGGCAGGTAGTAGTCGATGGTGTCATAGCTGAATTCAATCGGCGGCCAGAGCCACCAGCCGCCCTTGTCGTAGATGAGATCCTTGACGAAGTCCTCCTTGTAGTCTGCCTCGACCTTGAACACACCACCGAACTCCGTCTCGGCGTACTTCTTGAAGATCGGGAAGTAGAAGCGGTCCTCGTAGTAGATCACCAGCGGCTTGTCGTTGGCGATGAACTCCGCGAAGAGCGTAAAGATGAACAGCGCGAGGAATATGCGAAGCGACCAGTACCCGCGCTTGTTGGCGCGGAAATTCGCCCACCTGCGCCTGGTGAGGGGACTGGCTTGCCAGCGTTGGGGGGCATCGGCGCCCGCCGCGATAGTTGCTTCACCCACGGCTACGTTCCCCTCGTCTCGAAGTCTATTCGGGGATCCACGAACGTGTAGACGAGGTCGGCGATAAGCTGCGTCACGAGGCCGAGCAGGGTGAACACGAAGAGCGTGCCGAACACGATCGGGTAGTCCCGCGACATGATGGCCTCGAATCCAAGCAGGCCTATGCCCCGGAGCGAGAAGATGACCTCGATCAGGATGCCGCCGGTAAAGAGTATGCCGAGCAATGCCGCCGGGAAACCGGCGATGACGATGAGCATGGCGTTACGGAATACGTGGCCGTAAAGCACGCGTGCCGGTGTCATGCCCTTCGACCTGGCGGTGAGAACATACTGCTTGTTGATCTCGTCCAGGAAAGAGTTCTTGGTCAGCATGGTTAGCGTTGCGAAACTCCCGAAGGTGAGGGCGGCGACGGGCATGGCGAGGTGATGGAGCCGGTCCTTGACCTGATCCCAGAACGTGAGCTCCGAGTAGTTGTCCGATATCAGTCCGCGTAATGGGAACCAGTCGAAGTATTCGCCGCCGCAGAACAGGATGATGAGCAGCATTGCCAGGATGAACGCCGGGATCGCGTAGCCGACGAGGATCACGACGCTGGTCCAGACATCGAACGGCGTGCCGTCGGAGACCGCCTTGCGTATGCCGAGCGGCAGCGAAATCGTGTAGGTGATGAGCAGCGCCGAGATACCCAGCGACAGCGACACGGGCAACCGCTCTATCACGAGGTCGACCACCGGAACGTCCTGGTAGAAGCTGTCGCCGAAGTCGAACGAGAAGTAGTCCCGCAGCATGTTGAAGAAGCGGACGTGCGCCGGCTTGTCGAAGCCGAACTGTTTTTCCAGTTCCTTGATGAGTTCCGGGTCGATCCCCCGCGCGAACTCGTAGCTGCTCGGGTTGCCCGCTTCCATGCCGCCGGGAGCGCCGCCTCCGCCGCCGATCATGGCGGTTGCGGCCACGCCCTCGCCCTGCAGCCGGGCGATGGCCTGGTCGACCGGGCCTCCGGGCGCCGCCTGGATGATGACGAAGTTCACCAGCATGATGCCGATCAGGGTCGGCAGCATCAGCGCGAGCCTGCGGGTGATGTAGGACGAGGCGATCCTGATCGCGAATTGCCGGACTTTCTGCATGCCTGGAAACGATCCTCGCTAGTTGTCCTGCTGGTTGCCCTTTATGCCGGCGAGCCCGGCATCCACCCGGGCGCTCTTCTCCTCGTCCAGCCACCACAATATGGGGAAGCCGGTCCAGTTCATGTGCTCCGCTCCGAGGGGTGGATGGCCGAACCGGTCCCAGTATACGAGATGGCGCCCGACCGGATGCCCTTCCGGTATGACATGGAAGTTCCAGAGCAACACGCGATCCAGTGCCCGTCCGGCGGCGTTCATGTCCGCTTCCGTCGTGGCCTGGATGATTTTCTCCACCAGGAAGTCCACCACCGGGTCCTTGATTCCCGCGTAGTTGGTCATGTTCGGCTGGTCGGCGTTTCGCGAAATGAACTGGCTGCGAAGCCGCGCCGGAATGGGAACCCGGAACGTATAGAACTTTCGCATGGTCGCGTCGTAGTCATAGTTTCGCAGCCGATTCACCATCAGGTTGCTTTCGATTCGGCGCAGGACCGCATCTATCCCCAGGCGCTCGAGGTTGTCGACGAACGGCGTCAGCATGCGTTCGTATTCCTCCGTGGAGATGATGAATTCGAAGCGAAAGGGTTCTCCCGTCTTTTCGTTGACGCGTTTGAGGTCCCGGACTATCCAGCCTGCTTCGACGAGCAGCGCGTCGGCCTTGAGCAGCGTGTCGCGGTTGCGTCCGAAAAGGCCGTTCCTGGGCAGCGGCACGGGATGCGTGAAGACCCGCTCGGGCACCTGGTCCCGAAACGGTTCCAGGAGCGCGAGTTCCGCCGCTAACGGCAAGCCCCGCGCCTGCAGTCCGGATCGCATGAAGTAGCTGTTGTTGCGGTCCATGCCCTCATGCCAATAGACGCGGTTCGCCCACTCGAAGTTGTAGGCCAGTGTCAGGGCTTCCCGAACCCGGATGTCCTTGAAGAGGTCCCGGCGATTGTTGAGAACGACGCACTGGTGCATGCCGTATGCCGTCCCCATGACATGGGTCTCCCTCTTGAACAGCCCCTTGTGATAGCCGGTGAAGTCGTAGGCCGTCGCGAAGGTGCTTTCGTTCTGGTCGCGGTAGTAGTCGATGACGCCTGCCCTGAGTGCCTGCAGCATGACGTTCTGGTCGAAAAAGTAGGTGATCACCACGCGGTCGAAGTTGTAGTGACCGACGCTCACGTTGAGGTCCCTGCCCCAATAGTCCTCGATGCGTTTGAAGACCAGCTTGTGTCCGGGGTCCACCTCGGCGAGGCGATAGGGCCCGTTGCCGAGGGGAGGCTCCAGCGTCGTGGCGCCGAACTTCCGGTCTTCCCAGTAGTGCCGGGGCAGCGGCGTGAACCCGGCCGTGAGGATTACCAGTTGCGGGTTCTTTTCGGCGGCCTCGCTGAAACGAAACGTGAAGGACCTCGGTCCGGTCCGCTCCAGGTCGGCGACGTCGCGGTAAAGCTCTCTCCAACCGACTGACGCTTCGGCCCTGATCATTTCGAACGTCCACAGGACGTCGTCCACGGTCACCGGTTGGCCGTCGTGCCAGTAGGCGCCTTCCCGCAGCGTGTAGGCCACCCAACTGTAGTCGTCGGCGACGTCCACGGATTCGGCGAGCTTGCCGTAGTAGGAGGCGAGTTCGTCTTCCGCCTTCAGCATGAGTGGTTCGTAGATCGGTGTCCCCAGCCTCGGGTCGAGGTAGGCCGCGACCACGCCCTTGTCGACATAGGCGTGCACGTTGTTGAACGTGCCGACGATGGGCATCGTGACGGATCCGCCTTTCGGTGCATCCGGGTTCGCGTAGTCGAAGCGCGGCATGTCGCTCGGGTACTTCGGGTCGCCGAAATAGGCGAAGCCGTGGCTCGGCTCCGCCGCGACTCCGGGGGCGGGAACGAGCATCAGGAAACACGCAAGAAAACGCAGTGCCAGTGACGCCACTTCGTCGATTCCTAGTCTCCCCGCATCCCGGCCAGGTAGTTCTCCACGCGGGCGTTTTTTTCATCGTCGAGCCACCACAGCTGCGGGAAACCGGTCCAGTTCATGTTCTCCCGGCCCATGGGGGGGTGGCCGAAGCGGTCCCAGTACACGGGGTGGCGGCCGAGCGGACATCCCTCGGGAATCACGTAGAAGTTCCAGAGCAACACGCGGTCGAGCGCGCGTCCGGCGGTGTTCATTTCCGCCTCCGTCTTGGCGCCCAGCACCATTTCCACCAGCATGTCCACCACGGGATTCTTGATGCCGGGCAGGTTGGTCTGGTTCGGTGTATCGGCCCATTGTGACGTGTATGTTCTCCGCATGCGGTCCGGGATCGGGACCATGAACGTATAGAGTTTGCGGATCGTCGAATCGAAGTCGTAGTTCCGCAACCGGTTGGTCATGACATTGCTTTCGAGCTTGCGCAGCACCGCGTCAATCCCCAAGCGCTTGAGGTTGTCGACGAAGGGCACCAGCATGCGCTCATGAAGGGTGATCCTGACGATGAACTCCAGCGCGAGCGGCTCTCCCGTCTTCGCGTTGACGCGCTCGAAATCCCTGACGACCCAGCCCGCATCGCTGAGTAGCGCGTCGGCCCGGAGGAGCGTATCGCGGTTGCGCCCCCATGATTCGTTCTGGGGCAGCTCCACGGGGTGCGTGAATACCCGTTCCGGTACCTGGCCGCGAAACGGTTCCAGGATCTCGAGCTCCTCCTCTGACGGCAGTCCCCGTGCCTGCATCCCCGAACGCATGAAATAGCTGTCGTTGCGTTCGAGGCCGTTGAACCAGTAGACGCGGTTCGCCCAATCGAAGTTGTAGGCCAGCGTCAGGGCCTCCCTGATCCGAGGGTCCTTGAACAGGTCGCGGCGGGTATTGAAGACGACGCTCTCGTGCATGCCGTAGGAATAGCCCATTCGGTAGGTCTCCCTCTTGAAGACCCCCTTGTGATAGGCGTCGAAGTCGTAGGCCGTGTGAAAGTGGCTTTCGTCTTCTTCGAAAAAGAAGTCCACGAAACCCGCTCTCATCGCCTGGAGCATCACGTTCCGGTCAAAGTAATACGTGTACACGATGCGTTCGAAATTGTGGTGGCCCACATTGACATTGAGATCCTTGCCCCAGTAGTCCTCGACGCGTTCAAAGACCACCTTGTGTCCGGCCTCCACCTCCGCAAGGCGGTACGGCCCGTTGCCGAGGGGCGGCTCGAGGGTTGTGGCGGTGAAGTCCCGCTCCTCCCAGTAGTGTTGGGGCAGCGTGGTGAACCGGGCGGTGAGAACGACAAGGGGCGGGCCCCATTCCACGTTCTCGTCTTCGACGAAATGGATCCTGAACGACCGCGGACCGGTCCGCTCTATCCTGTCGAAGGGTTGGTAGCGCGCCTTCCAGCTGTGCCCCGCCTCGGTCTTCACCATCTTGAAGGTCCACAGAACGTCGTCGACTGTCACCGGCTCGCCGTCATGCCAGTAAGCGTTGTCGCGCAGCGTGTACTCGACCCAACCGTAGTCGTCGGCGACCTCTACGCTTTCGGCAAGCAGGCCGTAGTAGGAAGCCAGTTCGTCCTCGGACCACCGCATGAGCTGGTCGTAGACCCTTGAGCCCAGCCTGGTGTCCATGAAGGGCGTAAGGTTCCCCTTGTCGACGTAGGCATGCACGTTGTTGAAGTTCCCGACGATGGACAGGTGGAGGTCGCCGCCTTTCGGGGCGCCCGGATTCGCATAGTCGAAGTGGAGCATGTCCTTCGGGTACTTCAGTTCGCCGAAATACGCGAAGCCGTGGCTCGGCTCTCCCGACGCAAGGGTCGCGGCGAGTACAAGGAGCAGTGTGGCAATGAAGCGCGCGCGCATTACCGGTCGGCTGGCGATACTTCTGCAGGTATTGGCGCACGCCCCGTCATGACGTTACCGCCCCGTCTCCTTGGGACGGCCAATACTATCCCAAGGCATGACGGGGAGGGCATGGGTCAGGCGTGCTGTCGAAGACTGCGCTGACATGGAATCTCACGCCATTTGCACCTATGGTGCGAATCCACGCGAAACGACTACGCCACATGCAGATCGAAACGCCGTATCTCCTCTTCCTCGGCGACGCCAGGGACGCGTTGGCGGCCAAGACCGGTCAGGGCATCGTCGACTGGCGTCCGGATGCTGTCGCCGGACAGATGCGGCTTCCCGGCTCTGGCGCGGATCTCGGTGTTCGCGAACTAACGATTGCCAAAGCGGCGCGCGCAGGTGCCAGAACCTTCGTCATCGGGGCCGTCAATCCCGGAGGCGTGCTTCCCCAGGCGTGGCGTAGCCACGTCATTGAAGCCCTGGAAGCGGGGCTGGATGTCGCGAGCGGCATGCATGTGCGTCTTGCCGGCATACCCGGGATCGCAGAGAACGCGCGTCGCCTGGGCCGGCGGCTGTTCGACGTGCGTCATCCCACCGATACGTTCCATACCGCGAGCGGCCGCAAGCGCACGGGCAAACGGCTGCTGACGGTTGGCACCGACTGCTCCGTGGGGAAGAAATACACCGCCCTTGCCATCGAGCGGGAACTGTTGCGGCGCGGCATGGACGCCGACTACCGGGCGACGGGCCAGACGGGCATCCTGATATCGGGCTCCGGGATCGCCATCGATGCCGTCGTCTCCGACTTCGCGGCGGGCGCTGCCGAGGCCCTGTCGCCGGATGCCGGCGCAGACCACTGGGACGTGGTGGAGGGGCAGGGCTCGCTGTTCCATCCATCCTTCGCCGGCGTCAGCCTGGCGTTGCTGCACGGCACCCAGCCGGACACCTTCGTCGTCTGCCACGAGCCGACCCGCAGGACCATGCGCAACGTCGAAACCCCCATCGCGCGCATCGAAGACGTGATCAGCGAGACCACCGCGCTGGGTCGCCTGACGAATCCGGATGTCCGTTGCGCGGGTATCGCCCTGGACACTTCTGCGCTGTCCGAAAACGATGCGAAACGGGTCATAGACGAGACCGCATCGCAATTCGAGGTGCCGGCCTGCGACCCGGTACGGCAGGGCGTCGGCGTCATCGTCGACGGGCTGCCTTGATACGTACTGGTGATCGGAATCCCCAAACGTGGACATTTCCCATGTGGGTCGATGGATGGGTAGGCGGACATCGCAGGGACGCGGTTGAATGAACGTATGCGCCGAGACGCAGGAATGGCCCATTGCGCGCCCCTTCACCATATCCCGGGGAACAAAACACACGGCCGATGTCGTGATGGCGACGGTGACCGACGACGCGTACCGGGGTCGGGGTGAATGTGTCCCCTATGCACGCTACGGCGAGACGACGGAAGACGTCGTTCGCACCATCGAGGGATTTCGTGGACCCTTCGACCGCGCTGCCCTGGCGGACGTTCTTCCGGCTGGCGCTGCGCGGAACGCGCTGGACTGCGCGTTGTGGGACCTGGCGGCGAAACGCGGCGGTCAGGCGGCGTGGAAGCTGGCGGGAGTTCCGCGGCCGGTCGATGTCGTTACCGCGCGCACCGTGAGCCTGGATTCGCCCGGGTCGATGGGCCGACGGGCGCGGGCCGCACGCGACCGCGCCCTGCTCAAGGTGAAGCTGGGCAGGGATTCCGTCCGTCTCGACATCGAACGGCTGCGGGCCGTGCGGACACACGCGCCTCGCGCGCGTCTTGTCGTGGACGTCAACGAAGGCTGGTCCCTTTCGGACCTGGAAACTTTCGTTCCGGCGGCGCTGGAAGCCGGGGTCGAGATGATCGAGCAGCCGCTGGCGGAAGGTGCGGATGCGAGACTTGCGGGGTTCCGTTCCCCGGTGCCCCTGTGCGCCGACGAGAGCATCCGCGACGGTGCGAATCTCGCCGCCATCGCCGGCTGTTACCAGGCGGTGAACATCAAGCTGGACAAGACCGGCGGGTTGACGCGCGCGCTCGCCCTGGCGCGGCAAGCGCGCGAGAGAGACATGGCTGTCGTGGTCGGTTGCATGGTTTCCACGTCGCTCTCCATGGCGCCGGCACTCCTGCTTTCCGGATTCGCGAGCTTCGTCGATCTTGATGGTCCCCAACTCCTCGCGAGGGACCGCGACCCGGGCCTCGAATACAATGGGAGCCGTCTCTCTTTCTCCGAGCGTGTCTGGGGATGACGGCGCGAACCATCTGGCGCGACAGCGAGTTCATCGCGTGGGATGACGCGACGGTGCACGTATTGTCCCAAAGCCTGCAACGGGGCTCGCTGGCGTTCGACTATCTGAGCGTGCATGCGACCGGGCGCGGCGTTGCGATGTTCCGGCTACGTGATCACGTTGAACGCCTGGCAGTTACTTGTGAGATCGTCGGCCTGCCCCTGGACTATGCCGTGGACGAACTGGTCGACGCCTGCGCAGAAACGGTTCGCCGAAACCCGGGCGCAAAATCCGTCAAGATCAGCGCGCTGATTCCGTCGATCGAGGCCGAGCTTGTCCCCCAGGATCCCCGCGTATCCGTGTTCATCGCCGCGTATGACGGGGACCGCGACATCATCGGCAGGAACCTGGGCCGTTCGCATCGCCGCACGGAGCTGTCGCTCAAGATAGAACGCGAAAAGCGCAACCGGCGCGACGACATCATCCCGCCCCACGCGAAGGTTGCCGCCAACTACACGGCAGCGATGACCGCCAAGTGGCGGGCGCGGCAGGAGGGCTTCGACGATATCGTGCTACTGGACGAGGACGGCTGGGTCACGGAAGCGCCCACGGCAAACCTGTTCGTAGTCGACGCCTCGGGGGGTCTTGCGACGCCGCCCGCGAGCAAGGTGCTGCTCGGGATAACGCGTGCTTCCGTCATCGAGCTGGCATCCACGATCGGCAGCACGTGCGAAGAACGCGACATTTCCGTGGATGAACTCAGGCGCGCCCCGGAAGCGTTCCTGACCGGTACGTCGGAAGGCGTGTGGCCCGCCCTCAGAATCGACCGAGAACTCGTCGGCGACGGAAACGTCGGTCCGGTCACGGCGCGGCTGCGGGAGACGTATCGGGCCGTCGTGCGAGGCGAAGAACCGGCTTTCGAGCACTGGCTGCACTACGTGTAGCGGACCTCGTGACCGCGATTGTCGACTGCGCCTGGTTCGTGATCCAGGCGGGGATCATGTTCTCGCTTTCCGCACCCAATCGGCCCACTCCGGATCGGTGATCCGCCAGCCACCGTTCTGCCGGTCGACGAGATCGAGTCGCTGCAGTCGCGCATGGGTGATGGTCGCCCTCGATGCCACGGCCGGGGACCAGCTTCGCCTGATCCAGTGCGACAAGGGGGCATCCACGCTCGGGGGCAACATGAATGGCGAGCGCTTTGGGTTGGGAAGCGCCCATTAGCGGGGTTTCCGAAGCCTGCGCCACAATCCGTATCCGATCGCAGCCGCCGCTACCGGGTGACGTATCGCGACCAGCACGGCGGCGCCCGCAACCACGCCCGCTGCGACCGCCACGAGCTGGGGGCTCCTGGGCTTTCCCGTGATTGCGCGGCTCACCGTATGTTCGCAGTTGTTTCGGAACAGGTTGTAGCGCCGCGCTTCGCCTTTCGCCGCGCCCTGCGCGTGGTATAGCGCCCGCGCTCGTTGTGTCTCGCCGAGCTGCCGTGAACGCACGGACTTGCCGCGTCCGAATTCCTCCAGGGACGAGACGTGCTCACCGCGTAAAGGGGTATTGTGCAGGACGCGGTCGTCGCCAAGGGCGATGCCCTGGTGGAACACCGGCCCCTTGCGGCGAAGGACGACATCTCCGGGAAGAACTTCCATCATGAATCTTGGCCCGCCGCCACAGATCGCACGATGGACGATAACCTATTCGCTGGTCGTGATCGACTCGATCATGTAGTCGATGGACTCGAGAAGTTGTTCGTCCGTGCAGGCGCTGCACAGTCCCATGGGGGGCATGCCCGGCGGCATGCCCCGGACTACGGACTGGAGCAGCGCGTCCCTGCCCCGGTCGAGGCGCGGCTCCCAGGCTTCCCCGTCGTCGAGTGACGGCGCTCCGGCCACGCCGCTCGCGTGGCAGGTGAAACAGTAGCGTTCATATGTCTTCTTGCCCGGGTGTTCGGCCTTTTGGCCCTGGTCGCACGCCGCGAGCAGGCCAGCGAGCACGACGGCGATGCACTGGACAGCCAGAGCCTTCAGCCGGGGGCGCTTCCCTGATCGCCGAGGCGTAAGGAAGCGCCGGCGTTCTCCCCGTCGCCGGAGGCGCACTTCCATGGGTGCCTGCGCGCGCATGGCTCTCCTCCCGGGTCTGAGAAAGCGCGGAACATAGCGGCTTGCCACCGGCGCGTCCAACTCCGACGGATCGAGCGGCAGCGCTGCGGGGGGCTGGAACAGGCAAGCCTGCGGCAAGGCAAGCAAGGCAAGGCTACGCCTTTCGACCACGGTCCCGTCCGGATAGACTTGTGCCCCATCCATGCCCATGCACCCTATTCATCGCCGCTACTACGCCGAAGATCTCGTCCGTCAGCGTAGGGCGGGCGAACGCCGCCGGCAGGTGTCATCCCAGAGACGCGGGCGCGTGGACCCGAATCCCCACCAGATCGACGCGGTGATGTTCGCCCTGCGGCGGATTCCGGAGGGCGGCTGCATCCTCGCGGACGAAGTCGGACTCGGCAAGACGATCGAGGCGGGCCTGGTGATCGCCCAGCTCCTGGCCGAGGGCGCGACGCGCATCCTCATTGTGGTTCCGCGGCCGCTCCTGGGCCAGTGGCAGGCGGAGCTTGTCGACCTGTTCGACATCGAGGCGCTAGAGGCCGCTGATCCGTCGGTCGATACCCTGGGGCCTGGCGTCTTTCTCGCGGGGCGCGAGTACGCCGGCGGCGAGACGGGAGCATCGCGCCTCGGTGCCGCGCCCTGGGACCTCTGCCTGATCGATGAGGCGCACGAAGTCTTCGCCGGAATTCACCGCCGGTACGACCGGGCCGGCATCTACGACGAAGAGAGCCCGCAGGCGCTCCTGGCGCACCGGGTCCGCCGGGTGATCGGCGCATCGCCCGTGCTGCTCTTGACGGCGACACCGATCCAGAACTCCCTGCGCGAACTCTGGGGACTCGTCCAGTACGTCGATCCGAGCGGCACGCTGCTGGGGGACAAGCCCGTGTTCGAGGGTGTTTTCTGCGCCGACGACGGCCGCGGCGTCGCCGCTCACCAGTCCGAGGAACTGAGGCAGCGGCTCGCCACCGTGGTTCAGCGCACGCTCCGTCGGCAGGCTCAGGAGTTCCTGGACCGCCCCTTCGTCGGGCGACGGGCGCAGCTCTTCGAGTACCGAATGAGCCCGGACGAGCGGGCGCTCTATGACGACGTCACCGACTACCTGCTGTCGCCAACCCTGCATGCCTTCAAGGGGGCCGCCCGGCAGTTGCTCCTGCTCGGTTTTCATCGTCGCATGGCTTCGTCGATCCCGGCGCTGGCCGAGAGTCTTGACCGGGTCGCGTCCAGGTTGCGCGGAATGCTCGGGGATGCCGATGCCGGCGAGACGGCCGCGGCGGATTTCGTGCGCGACCTCGAGGAAGAGGACGATATCGACGAGGGCGGGGCCGGGATGACTGCGGTCCCGATGCCGCCGCCCGCGCTTGAGGCGGCCGCGGTCCGGAGCGAACTCGAACGGGTCGAGGACTTCGTCCGGCGCGCCCGCGCGCTGCCGCGGGACAGCAAGGCGGCGAGCCTCGTCCAGGCCGTGCGCATGGTCCTGGATCGACCGGTGGACCGGCGCAAGGTCGTGATCTTCACCGAGTCCCTGACGACCCAGGACTACCTGCGCGAACTCCTTCTCGAGCAGACGGAGCTTCGCGACGATGACATCACGCTGTTCCGGGGCAACAACGACTCGCCGCGGGCCCGGGCAGCCCTCGATGGGTGGCGCGCCGCCAACGGCCACGGCGCTCGGGCGCCGAGCGCATCGGTGGCCGTGCGCCTTGCGCTCGTCGACGAGTTCCGGCATCGCTCCACCGTCATGATCTCGTCGGAAGCGGGGGCGAAAGGGCTGAACCTGCAGTTCTGCGACACCGTCATCAACTACGACCTGCCCTGGAACCCGCAGCGGATAGAGCAGCGGATCGGTCGTTGCCACCGCTACGGGCAGAAGCGAGATGTCACCGTCATCAACTTTCTCGCCCGAGATAACCAGGCGCAACGGCTTACGTTCGACATCCTCAGCACGAAGCTCGACCTGTTCGGCGATGTCCTCGACATGTCCGACGTCGTGCTGCAGACGCCGCGGTCCGACGCCTCCCAGGAGCTGGTCTCGGCGCTGGGCCCGGATTTCGAGGGCGAACTCCGCCGAATCTGGGAGCGGGCGCGCTCGGTGGCGGAGGTGGAAGAGGAACTGCGCCGCCTCGGCGAGTCGATGGAAGGTCGCAGGCTCGCACTCGAGCGCGTCCGGGAGCGCACCGTCGGCCTCATCGAGACCAGCCTCGATAATTCGGTGCGTGACGTGTTCCGGCGCATCCGGACTGACCTCAGGGCGGAACTCGCCACCTTCGACGCGGAACTCGAGCGCATGCTCACGGCGTACCTGGACGCGGCCGAGGTGCCGTGGAGCGCCGACAAGCGTGACGAACGGCGGGTTGTCCATATCGGTGCCTCCGCCCGCTTGCCCGCGGCCGTCGCCGGTGGAGTGTCAGTGAGCGTGGGCGGCAGCGCCGGCAAAGGCCTCGACACTCTTCATCTCTCCCATCCGCTCATCGCCGCGGCTGTTGCCGAGGCGCGCGCCACGGGCGCCGATTTTCGGGTGCGATTCGACCTTGGCCCCAATGCCCCGGCTGCGCTGCGGGAACGCAGAGGCCGCCGCGGGCGCCTGGCGCTGACGCGGATTGCGCACCGCGGGTACGAGCGGGAGGACCGGCTGCGGGTGACAGCGGTGTTCGAGGACGCCGAGGTGCTGCGCCCCGCGGACGCCGCGCTCGATCTCATCCGCCAACCATGCGCGGACGCGCCGCCCTTCGATCCGCCGCTGCTCGTGACCGCGGAGGACCTCGAGGAAGTCGTGGAGGAGGAGCTGTTCTTCGATCGCCACGAACTGGCGGGCGCGGACGAGTCGAACTTTCGTGACACGATGGACCAGCTCGACCGGTACCTCGCGGACCGGACGCTGGTGCTCCGCCGCGCGCGCGAACGACAACAGCAACGACTCGTGGCGGCGGAGAGTGCCCGCGACCGGGCGATGGGCGCCGAACAGCGGGGCCGGACCGACAACCAGGTTCGCAATGCGGAGATCGAACTCGAGCGCATCGACCGGCAAATCGGCGCACTCGAGGCGAAGAGCGACGACACCTACGAACGCGCCCGCCAACAGGCGCACCGCCGGCGGTATGCCGCGCCCACGGTCGAACGCCTGCTGGTTGCCGCATTCGAGATCGCGTGACCGGCCCTGCACCCGCAAAGGAGGACGACGTGGCGCTGACACTGCTACACACCGCCGACTGGCACCTCGGGCGCCGTTTCCCCGCCTTCGAGCACGAGCAGGAACAGGAGCTGACCCGGGCGCGGCTCGATGCGGTCGGACGGATACTGGACCTCGCGGAAAGCCGTAACGTGGACGCCGTGCTCTGCGCGGGCGATCTCTTCGACGAGCCATCGCCCGACGAGTCCTGGTGGGGCGGCGCGCTGCGCGAGTTCACGCGCCGCGACTGGACCCGCCCGGTGATCCTGCTGCCGGGCAACCACGACCCGCTGACGCCGAACTCGCTATACGACGCCTCGCACCAGTTCCGCGCCGGCCTGCCGGCGTATGTTCGCGTTGTGGACCGCAAGGGCTGGGAGTTGTCCTTGGGCGACAACGCCGTGGTGATTGCCAACCCATGCATGTCGCGGGCGGGGCAGACCGACCTCGCCGCTTCCCTGCCGGAGCGCGAGGAGGGCGACGACCGCATTCGGATCGGGCTTGCGCACGGTTCGACCTTCGACATGGACGGTCACCAGGCGAACTTCCCCATCGCCAGGGGGGCCGCGTTGGATCGTGGCCTCGACTACCTCGCGATCGGCGATACCCACGCGTTCCGCGAGGTCGAGCCGGACGCCGCGGCGCCCACCGTGTACCCGGGCGCACCCGAAGCGACGAACTTTGGCGAACGTGACACGGGCAACGTCGCCCTCGTGTTCTTTCCGCGTGATCGACGCCGGCGCGCCATGGTCCGTCCCGAGCCCGTCGGACGCTGGACCTGGCGAGAGGAGACCTGCACGTCGGTGCCGGCCTTGAGGGCACTCCTCACCGATCCGCAACTTCGTCGCACCGTGTTGCGCCTCGTTCTCGACATGGAGGTGCCGATGGCGGAGTACGACGAGGCGGAGCGCCTGATCGGTGAACTGTCCGGCTCCATGGCCGCGAGCCCGCGCGTGGGCGTCCTGACGGTGAACCGCGAGCAGTTCCGGCTGGCGGCGGACGCACCCATCGAGTTCGGGGCGAACCTGCCCGAGGCGGTCCGCTCCACCGTCGCGCGCCTCCGGGCGAGGGCGGAGACGGAACCGGAAGTCGCCGGACGCGCCCTGCATCACCTCTACCGTCTCGTGAAGGAAACGGAAGCGGCCTGAGCCATGTGGATCCGCCGCATCGAGGTTCGCCACTGCGCGGGGATCGCCGAGGGGGCGGTGGACCTGCAGCGGGGCTTCAACGTCCTGCACGGTCCCAACGAGCTCGGCAAGTCGACGCTGGTGACGGCCCTGCGCGCGGCGTTCCTGTTGCCCGCCCGATCTTCCCTGGCGAGCGGCCTGCAGGACTGGAATGCCCAGGAGCCGCCCGAGGTGAGCGTCACATTCGAGGACGACGATGGCCGGGTGTGGCGGGTCCGCAAGATCTTCTCCGCCAGCGGCGGCAAGGCGTTCCTCGACGCCTCGCGCGACGGGGAGCACTTCGACACCGACGCGCGCGGCCGCGAGGTCGACGGGAAACTGCAGGAGATCCTGCGTTGGGGCATCGAGGCGCCTGGCGGTCGAGGCCGTCGCGGCATGCCATCGTCCCTCATCACGACGGCGCTGCTGCCCGATCAAGGCGACGTCGAGGCGATCCTCGGTCGAAGCCTCGCCGACGACGCCGACGAGTCCGGTCGCGATCGCCTGACCGAGGCCCTGCACGCACTCGCCGAGGACCCCCGGCTCAAGCAGATCGTCGATGTCGTCCAGGCGCGGGTCGACGAGGCGTTCACGCCCACCGGACGAAAGCGCGGGGGCCGGGGGTCGCCGTGGCGGGGTCTGGTGGACGAACGCCGGCGGGCCGAAGATTGGGAGCGGGAGGTTCGCCGTCAGTCCGACGAGACCGCGCGCGTCAGGACACGCATCGAAGAGGTCAGTGGGCAACTGCGCCACGGCCGGGCGGAGCGCGACCGACTCCGAGAGGGCATCGCCCGGAACGATGCCCGGGTCGCCGCCGAGATGGCATTCGATGAGGCCGAGGAGCAGTTCGTGGCGGCCGAGGCGACCATCGGCCAGCTCCGGACGAACGAGAAAGCGGTTGCCGACGCGAACGACAGGCTTCGGTCCTTGGCGACGAAGCGCAAGGAGTTCGCCGAGACGCTGGCCGACACGGACACTCGCGTGGAAACGGCGCGAGCGAATCTGCACGAACTGGAGTCGGACGATGCGGAACAACGGCGCCGGCTGCGGGAACAGGAACGCGAGAACGCCCGCCTGGAGTTGCAGCAGCAGCTGGCGGCACACGCGAGACGCGTCGAGCAGGCTGCCGAGATCCGCGACCTCGGGACGGTGATCGAGGCGGGTGCGAGGGACATCGAACGAGTCGAAGCGAAGCTCGCCGAGAAGCGCGACCTGCTCGAAAAGGCCGCGGCAGCCAACGCGCGGGACGAGGAGAAGATCGAAGCCCTGCGACTCGAACGGCGGGTGGGCCGGTACCGGACTGCCGCGGCCTCGACGGACGCGCTGGAGAAGCAACGGGCCGATACGCTGGAACTCGCGCGGCGGGCGACGGAAGGCGAAGCGCAGGCCGCGGCCCTGCGTGACGAGGCCAACTCCCTCAATGCGCCGGACGAAGCGGAACTCGACCGTCTGCGCACTGCGGAAGAGGACGCCCGTCTCGCTGCGGCGAAGCTCTCGGTCGGACTCACGGCGCAGCTGACGCTGGAAACCGCTATCGAGACGGCGGTGGACGTGGATGGGGACGCGCGGACGCTGACGCCGGAGGCCGGTACGGCGACCGAGTTCGAGGCCGAACGAGAACTCGCCATCGAGCTGTCCGGCGTGGCGACGCTCCGCGTGCGCGGGGGCGGCCGTGACCTCGTGGAGGAGGCGGCTGAGGCCGGGGCGCGGTGGAAGGCCGCTTCGAGTCCCGTATTCTCCCGCACCGGCTGCAGCACCCTCGACGAACTCGTCGCCCTGCGCCAGCGCGCCGAGGGGCTTCGGTCTGAGGCCCACGAGCTTTCCCGCGAAGCGGAAGCGGCCGGGCTTCGCGCGGAGGGGCGTAACGACATCGAGCGACGGCTCGCCACGGCTCGGGCAGAGCGGGACCGGCACGCCGGTGACCTCGCGACGCGCCGGGACGAGGGACAGACGGTTGAAGAGCTGGTCGCGACGTTTGACGCTGCCCTCGACCAGGCCGCGCTCGGCAACGATATCGAGAACCTGCAAGAGGGCCTCCAGGAACGCCGGTCGCTGGCCGAGCGGATGGCGGTCGAGATCGACGGCGATGCGCGCGAACTGGAGGACAAGCGAGCCCGCCGGGAAGAGCAGGAAGCACAGCTCGCTGGGCGGTCGGCGGCGCTGGAGGACTGGAAGGCCGTCCTGGAACGCGCCGAAGAGGAGAGAGGGCGTCTTGATCGCGAACTCGATGCCGTCCATGCACAACTCGGGGAACTGCGTGCTGAAATCGCGGACGAGGTAGGGGAGGCCCGGAGCACTCTGAACGGACTGACGGAGACCCAGACGCAGCAGCAGACGGCGCTCGAGCAGGCTGATGGGGCGCTCGGCAAGGCGCGGACGGAACTGGCTCGGCTGGAGGGCGAGACTCCGATTCTCATTGAGAATGCGAAGAGTCTCGACCTGGATGCTCTGCGCGCCGCCCGTGACGAAGCGCGGGAGGCGCTTTCGGCATTGCCGCCACTGGGTCCAGAAGGCGCGGACACCGCCGCCACGCGCGAAGAGGCCGAACTCGCCGATCGCAGGATCCGGGAACTCGAGGCAGAGCTACGCAAGGCCGAGGGCGCCCTTGAGCAGACCGGCGGTCAGCAACTCGACGAGCAGCGCGAACAGGCACGGGAGGCGTCGGACGCCCTGGCAAGGCGCGAGCAGGAACTCGAACTCGACTACCAGGCCTGGCAACTGCTCCAGCAGACCTTGAGCGAGGCGGAGCGCGAAGGCGCCGCGCATCTCGGCAGCGCCTTGGTCCAGCCGGTCAGCCAGCGGATCGCCAGTCTCACCGCTGGCCGCTACGGCGAGCTGGCGCTCGGGCCGCAACTCGATGCGACGGGCATCGAACTGGCCGGGTCGGAGCGGGAGTTCGGTGCGCTGTCGGTCGGAACCCGGGAGCAGATCGCGCTCGTGTTGCGAATCGCGATCGCCGAGGCCCTGGGGACGTTCCTGGTGCTGGACGACCAGCTCACGCAAACCGACGACACGCGCATGGACTGGACGCGCCGCCTCTTGGCAGAGGTGGCCCAGGGCGTACAGGTCATCGTCCTGACGTGTCATCCGCTCGACTATGAGGCCGAGTCTCCGGATCACGTCGTGGACTTGAGCGCGCTGCTGTCGCGTAGCGATTAGGTGCCGTCCGCGCCATCCCGGTTCCTCGCGTCCCTGAATCGCCGGCGAGGCGAGATGTCTCACGAGAAAACCGATGGTCAACCACATTCGCGCGCGGATCTCGATCACATTCCAGCGCGATGCCGTGCGGCGTTTGCGAGATGGGCTTGGAACCACGGGAGCATGGTGATCGTTGGCCCGCGTTCCGTCGAATACGCGAAGGAGTGTCGCTTTGATCTTGCCAAGGTGCAGAGAAACAGGCGCGAGACCTGGTTCCTGGCCGCGGACTTTCGCTATAGTCGCGCGCTCGACCGGTTTGCGGAGCAGCCATGAACGACTACAGGGTCGCGGATATCGGCCTGGCGGAATTCGGGCGCAGGGAGATTGCCCTGGCTGAAGGCGAGATGCCCGCATTGATGGCCTTGCGCCGAAGGTACCGGGACAGCGCACCGCTGGCGGGAGCGAGGATCATCGGCTGCATCCACATGACGATACAGACCGCCGTCCTGATCGAGACCCTCCTGGCACTCGGCGCCGAGGTGCGGTGGTCGTCCTGCAACATCTTCTCGACGCAGGATCATGCCGCGGCGGCCATGGCCGCCGCCGGCGTGCCGGTGTTCGCCTGGAAGGGCGAGACAGAGGAGGAATACGACTGGTGCATTGAACAGACGATCCTTGAACGCGGAAAGCCCTGGAACGCGAACCTGCTGCTCGACGACGGCGGCGACCTGACGCAGATGGTGCACGAAAAATACCCCGCCATGCTCGATGCGATCCACGGCGTCAGCGAGGAGACGACCACCGGCGTGCATCGCCTGTACGAGATGCTGGAGGAAAAAACCCTCAAGGTTCCCGCAGTCAACGTCAACGACTCGGTGACGAAGTCCAAGAACGACAACCGCTACGGTTGCCGCCATGGCCTGAACGACGCGATCAAGCGCGGGACGGACATGCTCATGGCGGGCAAGCGCGCCCTGGTGCTCGGCTACGGGGATGTCGGCAAGGGGTCGGCGCAGAGTTTGCGCCAGGAGGGCATGATCGTCCGGATAGTCGAGATCGATCCGATCTGCGCGATGCAGGCGTGTCTCGACGGCTATGAAGTCGTCTCTCCCTACGTCGGCGGAAACAACAACGGCCGGATCGAGGACGTCAACCGGGACCTGCTTGGGCAGACCGATCTGCTCGTGACCTGCACGGGCAACACGGGCGTCTGCGACGCGGCCATGCTGCGGACGATCAAACGCGGCGCCATCGTCTGCAACATCGGCCACTTCGACAACGAGATCGACACCGCTTACATGCGCGAACGCTGGCGTTGGCAGGAAGTCAAGGACCAGGTCCACCAGGTTTTCCGCAGCGAGGACCCCGACGATTACCTCATCCTGCTTTCCGAGGGCCGGCTGGCGAACCTCGGCAACGCGATGGGGCATCCGTCTCGCGTGATGGACGGTTCATTCGCGAACCAGGTGCTCGCGCAGATGCACATGTACGAGCAGCGATGGGCGGATCAGCCGCTGGCGCAGCGCGCTCCCGTGGGGATCGAGGTGCTGCCGAAGAAACTGGATGAGGAGGTGGCGCGGCTGATGGTGGAAGGCTTTGGCGGCGTCGTCACGTCGTTGACGGATGCGCAGGCGGCCTACATCAACGTCGACCGGGAAGGCCCGTTCAAGCCGGAGTTCTACAAGTACTGAGGACGCAAGCGCCGCCGCTGGCGCGAGAGCACCAGGATGGGGTGGAACGCCAACAGGCGGCAGCGCTTTTGCCTGAAGGGCCGTGACGCCGCCCCTTGATTCAGCGCTGCTGCAGCTCCCCGACGAGCTTGTCTTCGTCCGGGAAGTCGCCGGTCTCGTGTTTCGAGTAGACCAGCGCACCATCGACGTTCACGTCGAAGATGCCGCCGGCCCCCTCGATCAGGAACGCCTCGTCGCCGAACGCTTCCTTGATTTTGGCAGCCAAACTGACCGCTTTGGGCTTGTAGCCTCAGGAAGTGCAGTAGGTAATGGAAATGTCCAACGCAATGTCCTCGCGCTTGGGAAGCAGGGACCAAGGTAACACCAGTCGGGCGCCGATGCGAGACTCCTCGAGTGCCGTTGGACGCGCATGGGCGGAAACGGCGGGGGAGTGGCGCGTTTCTCGCATCGAAATGCTGGCGAGGAACGCACGCCACGCGGTGTCGATGTCCGCTTCGCTGGCATTCCCCGATGGCGGACAATCCTTCGCTCCAATCATTTGCCAAGGAGTTGGCCATGTTCGAGTTGACAGACAATCAGGCGCTGGAAGTTAGCGGCGGTTCTCCCAGAGTCCCCTACCACTACCGCGGCCAGAGGTTCATCCCGCCTGTGATGGAGATGGAACGCACGCTTGAACCCGTGGAGTATCCCGATCCGCCGGAACCTATGCCGCAATTCGGCGGCTGACCGCTGGTTTCTGGCCGACTGATCGGTGCCCGACATCAGGAGGGGGCCGCGAACTCTTCGCGGATCGCGGCTCCCTGCGCGTCGAGTTCGGCGACGTGGAGTGTCCCGGGCGTTTCGAGCGCCGCATTCGGATGCGCCGGCATTGAAATGTCACCGGTAGCGCTGGCCATGGTCCAGCGTCTTAGCGCGGGATGGGTCGAGAGATCCGCCAGCGAGTTGACATTGCCATAGGCGATGCGGGCGCTGCGCAACCTCGTTTCGAGGTCGAGTTTCGAATGCGCCGCGAAGAATGCGCCGACGATGCCGTCCACCTCTTCGCGCCGCGCGACGCGTTCCTTGTTGGTCGCGAACCGCGGGTCCCGCGCCAGTTCGGTTCGGCCCATGACCTGTTCCGCCAGGTCGCGCCATTCCCGGTCATTCTGAACGCAGATGACCAGGGTCGTACCGTCGCGCGTCTCGAAACCGCCGTAGGGCGCGATGGATGGATGCGCCAGTCCCACGCGGCGCGGCCCGGAGCCCGTGTAGTCGTGCTGCAAAAGCGGGACCGCCATCCAGTCCGCGATAACGTCGAACAGCGACAGCTTCACTCCCCTGGCGATGCCGGTGCGCTCGCGTTCGAGGAGCGCTTCCGTCACGGCGAGGGCCGCGGACACGCCGGTTGCGATATCGCAGATCGATACGCCGACGCGGCCGTAATCGCCGGGAGCCCCCGACACGGACACGAGCCCGGATTCGGCTTGTACCAGCAGGTCGTAGGCCTTCATGCCGGAGTACGTCCCATGTTCCCCGTACCCGGAGATGTCGCAGGTGACCAACCTCGGATAGCGTTCCGGCAGCGCGTCGGACCCCAGACCCGATCTGGCGGCGGCGCCGACGGCCAGGTTCTGTATGAACACGTCGGCCTTGGCGAGGATGCGGTGGATGAGAGCCCGGTCCGTCTCGCTCTTGATGTCCACGACGAGGGATTCCTTGCCGCGGTTCAACCAGGCGAAATAGGCGGACTGCCCGTTGGCATTGTCATCGTACTTGCGGGCGAAGTCTCCTTCGGCCCGTTCCAGCTTGATGACACGTGCCCCCGCGTCGGCCAGGCGACACGACGCCATGGGTCCGGCGACGGCCTGCTCCAGCGCGACGACAAGAAAGCCTGAGAGGGGTTGCGACATGAGTGTCCCTGGTCGTTGCGTCGCCGGATTCAACCCAACGCGGCAGGTGTCAGGTCATTCGCCCTCGGCGGTCACGGGGTCGATCATGCGCTTGACCAGTGTGACCTCGCTGGCCGGGAAGCCGCTCCTTTCGGCGTGCTCCTCGATAAGCGATTCGCCGTCGGCGATATAGATGCAGAAGGTCTTGTCGCCGGCGACGTAGGAGTGCTCCCATTGGATGTTCTTGTTTTCGGCCTTCATGGCCGCCAGCACGCTGTTGGATTTCTGCGACGCTTCACGCAGGGCATCCCGTTCGGCGGACCCGATCTCGGGAATATCTCTCTCGATCACGTATCTCGGCATTTTCGATCTCTCATTCGACACGGACCTCAATCTTCCATCAGCGCTCGATGCCGCGCAATTCCACCGCACATCTCGGCCCGAGGTTCTTCGACAGCGACCTGAGGCATGGGTTTCGGGTGCAATAATAGATAATTGTCGTTGCTGCGAATTCTCCAATAGATTATTTTGAGCGTGTTCGAGATCATCTTCAGCAAGGATGCGAGGCAACAGCTTCGCCGGATGCGGACCAACGATGCGAAGCGCATCGTCGAGAAGATCGACCTCCTTGCGGTCGATCCCTTTGCATCCAGTCCAAATGCATCGGCGCTCAAGGGAGGTGGATTTCGCCTGCGCGTTGGCGACTGGCGCATCCTGTGCGAGATCGACGGGAGAGCCAACTTGTTGCGAGTCGCCGCGGTACTGCCGCGCGGGAGGGCATACCGATGACGGAGATTCAGACCATTACGCTTGCTGGCGAACGGTACGCTGTCATTCCGTTGGCCGAATACCATGCGCTGCGGACCGCCGCTGACGAAGACGCGCTGGATGCTGCCGTCCTGCGGCGGATTCTCGACGACACCAGTCAGGAGTGGACGCCAGCGGAATTTGTCAAGCGCCTCATTGACGGCGAGCACCCGGTGCGTGTCTGGCGGGAACACCGCCGCATGAGTGGAAAGGAACTCGCTGCCGCGGCTGGCATCGCGAGTTCCTACCTCTCGGCGATCGAGACCGGCAAGAAACCGGGGTCGGTTAACGCGCTGAAGCGAATCGCGACCGCGCTCGGCGTGACACTCGACGAACTGGTTTGACCGTTTCGTCGCGTGGGCAGCCTACGGAACCAGATATTGTCGAGTCTATTGGACACTATGTATATTGTCGACTAAGATCGACAATATACATAGTGTAGAGTCAACTCGACACATGGACGACGATGACCTGGTGGACGTCGCGGCCACCTGGAGCTTCTGGGATCGGCCTCCGCCACCGTCGATACGCCGCACCGTCAAATTGCCCCGATCTTTGTCGGATCGCACCGCGCTCGTGATCCAGGGCGTCCGCCGCTGCGGAAAATCGACCCTGCTCGCACAGTTGATCAGGCGGTATCGGCTGAAAAGAAGGGACTGCCTGTTCGTCAACTTCGAAGATCCCCGGCTCGCCGGTTCGCTCAGCTTTGAAACGCTCGAGCGGTTGACGCGGGCGTTCGGGGAGTTGCGCGGGGAAGCGGAGACGCTCACGGTCTTTCTCGACGAGATTCAATGGGTGGACGGCTGGGAGCGATGGCTCCGATCAAGGCTCGACAGGCCGGACCGATATCGATTCGTGGTGAGCGGTTCGAACGCACATCTCCTGTCCGGCGAACTGTCTTCCGTGCTGACGGGAAGGCACATCACCGTCGAACTGTTCCCCTTTGAGTTCCCGGAGTTCCGGAGCATGCACCCGGACGGTACTGTCGCCGAGTATCTGCATCGCGGTGGCTTTCCCGAGCCTAACGCCAGCGACTCGGCGGACCTTCTCCTGCGTCAGTACTTCATCGACATTCTGCAACGCGACGTGCGGGAGCGGGTCGGCGCAAGATCGTCGATGGCCCTCCGGCAGATCGTGCAGATGGTCTTCGAGTCCGCCGGTTCCGAACTGAGTCTGCGCCGGATCGCGGCCGCCAGCGGGGTCGCGGTCGAGACCGTATCGGCATACCTTGAAGCCTGCGAACAGGCCTATCTCCTGTTCCAGTGTCCATGGTTTGCGTTCTCGGAGCGCAAGCGGTCGCAGAGAAACCGCAAGTATTATCCGGTCGATACCGCGCTGCGGCGTGTTGCGGTCACCCGCACCGGTGCCGATGCGGGCAAGGCGCTCGAATGCGCCACGTTCATCGAACTCAAGAAACGTTACCGGGACGTCTTCTACTGGCGGGGCGCAGGGGAAGTGGACTTCGTGATCAGTACCGGTGAAAGGCCCATACCCGTCCAAGTCACCGTCGAGGGACCGGAGGAACGTCACCTGCGTGCATTGGATGACTTCTACGAGGCATTTCCCCATGCCACGGAAGCCGTGATCGTGACGATGGGAGAATTCCCTGCGATCCTCTCCAGCCTGGACCCCGACGATTGAGCGGGTCCATGGTAAGCGGGACGCGCTTGCCGATCGTGTTGCCGAAACCGGGCGCATCTGTCAATCTCGCGAGTTTCCCGGCGACCCAGGGGCACCGCGTGGCGGAATCAGCGGTAAACATCGAGCGCGTCACGGAGTCCGTGGAGGCGTTGAAAGCCGAATTCGAGGCGCACCGCTATATCTGCAGCGACCAGATCGCGACCGCCGTCTATCTCGCCTACCACCTGCGCAAGCCTGTCCTGATCGAAGGTCCTCCGGGCGTCGGCAAGACCGAGCTCGGAAAGACCGCTGCGACGATCTTCGGGTTGCCGCTCATCCGCCTGCAGTGCTACGAGGGACTCGATGAGGCCAAGGCCATCTACGAGTGGAAGTACGGCAAGCAGCTTCTCTATACGCAGGTCCTGAAGGAGACCCTGGAGGAGGTGCTGCAGGGCGCCCGGGGCTTCGCCGAATCGGTGTCGCGCCTGCACGAGTTCGGCGACATCTTTTTCTCCGAAGCGTTCCTGGAGCCGAGACCCCTGCTCAAGGCGCTGCGCGAGGAGCAGGGCTGCGTACTGCTGATCGACGAGGTGGACAAGTCGGATCACGAATTCGAGTCGCTGCTGCTCGAACTCCTGTCGGACTTCCAGGTGTCTATCCCGGAGATCGGCACCGTGAAGGCGAGGCGCGAGCCGCCGATGGTGTTTCTCACCAGCAACAACACCCGCGAGATATCGGACGCGCTCAAGAGGCGCTGCATTCACCTCTACATTCCGTTTCCGGACACAGACCTCGAACAGCGCATCATCCATGCGCGCGTGCCGGAGATTCCGCCGAGGCTGCGCCGGCAGCTCGTGACCTTCATCCAGGAGCTGCGGGACCTCGACCTGAAGAAGGTCCCGGCCATCAGCGAGACCATCGACTGGGCGCGTACGCTGCTCCTCCTGCACACCGAGAACCTCGACCCGCAGCTTGTCCGGGATACCTTGAATGTCATCCTCAAGTTCCAGGAGGACATCGACAACGTGGACGTCGAAGTTCCCGTGCTCACGAACAAGGCCGTCAAGAGTTGATCTGATGGGTGAGGGCGCCCACCAGGGAGGGAACGGGGTGGCGCCATTGCCGGCAAGCGGCCACGCGTCGGCAGACTGATGGACGGCACGCTCACCAGCTTCATCGCGGCGCTTCGCAATGCCGAGGTTCGCGTCTCCACCGCGGAGACGCTTGACGCGCTGAGCGCCGTGGGACTGGTCGGTTACGACGACCGCGAGCTCCTCAAAAACACGCTCTCGCTGATGCTCCCGAAGACCGTCGACGAGAAGGAAACCTTCGCAGATACGTTTGATCGGTTCTTCGCTTTCGAGGATGTCGACGGAGCGCTGGATGCGGGCGATCCCGGGGGCGATGGCCAGGGCGACGGCGACGCGGGAACCGGTGCGGGAGGCGGCGAGGATGCTCCCGGTGCCGGCGCCGGCAACAGGAAGTCGAAGAACGCCTTCCTGGCGGCAGCAACCAAAGAGGAAGGAGAGGAGGAACTGGGACACGGCGAAATGCCGCCGCCGCGCTCGGCACTCGGGGAACTCCTGATGCTGGATGGCCGCGTCGCGCTGACCGTGCGGATGGTCGAGGTGGCCAAGGCCGTGAATCTGGAACAGATCCAGGTGTTCACCCAGAAGGGCCTCTACACGCGCAGGATCATGGACGAAATGGGACTTCCCCATCTGCAGCGCGAGATCAACGAACTCAGAATGCGCGGCGGGTTGCCGGAGCGTCGCCTGTCGCAGGAACTCTCGAAGCGGCGCGAGCGGTTGCGCGAGCAGGTGCGTGACTATGTCGAGCGGCAGTTCCTGCTGCATGCGGACGCCACCGGCCGGCGGCTGCGGGAGGAACTCCTGCGCAAGGTGAAGCTCAGCAACGTGGAACACCGCAATTTCCGGCTGATCCAGGAAATCGTCTTCAAGATGGCCAAGAAGCTGGTGGCCCTGTATTCCAGGCGCAAGAAGGTGTTCAGGCGCGGCCACCTGGACCTGCCGCGCACGCTGCGCGGGAACATGGGCTATGACGGCAATATCTTCGACCTCAAGTGGAAGTCGGTGAAGGTCGACCGGCCCAAGGTGTTCGCCATCTGCGACGTCAGCGGGTCGGTGGCGAACTATGCGCGCTTCATGCTGATGTTCCTCTACAGTCTCGAGGAGGTCATGCCGAAGGTGCGGTCATTCGCCTTCTCTTCCGACCTGGCCGAGGTGACCGAGCTTTTCGAGCGCAACGGCATCGAGGACGCCATCGCAAAGACCCTGCGGGACTACGGCGGGGGATCGACGGACTACGGGCAGGCATTCGAAGACTTCAGGCACAAGTGTCTCGACGACGTGGACAACCGCACCACGATCATCATCCTGGGCGATGCGCGCAACAACTACGGAGATCCCCGCACGGAGATCCTGAAGGAAATGTATGATCGGGCGAAACGGGTCCTGTGGCTGAATCCGGAGCCGAGGGCGACGTGGAACGTCGGGGATGCGGAAATGCGCCGGTACGTCGCCCATGTCCACCAGGCCGAGGAATGCAATTCACTGTTGCATCTCGAACGCTTTGTGGGGAATCTGCTCAGGACCGTGCAGTAGCGGACGGGATCGCCAGGGGGAGGTGGCCATGACGACCTCGAGTTCGGACAACCCAGGCGCGAGGGGACGGGCCGTTGCCGGCGCCGCGAGCGTCGCCGGCGTGCCGACGGGCCAGGGCTCCCGCAGCGGCATTGCCTGGCTGGGGGAGGGCAGCCAACTGTTCATCCTCTCGGTGCTCGGCATCGGCGCCTTTGTCCTGCTCATGATGCTGCTCTCCTTTGTGTCTGAACTGTTCGGCGGTGGCGGTGCCGGAGAAGCTGTCGATCCCGGTACGGGGACCATCACGCTCGCGTTGAGCACGGAACCGCCGCAGCTCGACAGCACCCGCGCCACGGACATGGTGAGCGGCCAGATACTCGGCCACGTCATGGAAGGACTGGTGCGCTACGACGAGTTCGACCGGATCGTCCCCGGTGTCGCCGAGCGTTGGGAAGTCGGCGGGTCCGAGGCGGTCTTCCACTTGCGTGACGACAGCCGCTGGAGCGACGGCACGCCGGTCACGGCCCACGATTTCGTGTTCGCGTGGCGCAAAGCGGTGGAACCGGCGACGGCATCCCAATATGCCTTCATCCTCTACCCGATAAAGAATGCCCGGGCCGTCAACAACGGCGAACTGCCGGTGACGGCCCTTGGCGCGACGGCCGTTGACGAGCTGACTCTCGAAGTGCGGCTCGAGCGTCCAATCGGCTACTTCGACAAGCTCGTCGCATTCCCCACCTACTATCCGATCAAGCAGGCGTTCTACGAGGGTCGCGACGGACGCTACGGGGCGGACGCCGTAGATCTTCTCTACAACGGCCCGTTCGTCATCGAAAGATGGGTGCACGGCGCGCAACTCAGGATGTCGCGCAACGACGAGTATTGGGACCACGAGCGCATTCGCCTCAACACCATCGACTACGCGTATATCACGTCCGACGTCAATGCGACGCTGAACCTGTACAAGGATGGCAAGGTCGCCGTCGCCGGCCTCGATGCGGAAACATTGCACGATGCGCTGGAACAGCGCTGGAAGCTGGAGCGATTCAACGACGGTTCGGTGTTTTTCATCGAGTTCAACCACCGCCCCTCCCGGCTGACGAGCAACCGGAATCTCCGCAAGGCGATCCAGTTCGTCCTCGATCCGGCGGAACTCGTGTACAAGGTCATCAAGCTCCCCGGCAACACGCCCGGCGAATCGTTGTTCCCCGTGTGGCTCAAGGGCGTCAACGGGTACTTCCGGCAGGAATACCCGGCGCCCGAACATCGCGTCGACCTTGCCCGCGCACATGATTACCTCGAACGCGCCAAGCAGGAACTCGGCCTCGACCCATTGCCGCCCCTCATCTTTCTCTCAGGCGACAACCCGGCGGCGAACAAGCAGTCGGAGTACTTCCAGGAGGTATTCGCGTCGAGGCTCGGGATCGAGGTCAAGATCGACCGGCAGATCTTCAAGCAGCGCCTGGCCAAGATGACGTCGGGAGATTTCGACATGGTGCTGGCTGGCTGGGGCCCGGATTACGCCGACCCGCTCACCTTTGGTGACCTGTTCGCGTCCTGGAACAAGAACAATCGCGGCGAGTACGCGAATTCGGTGCTGGACGGCTGGGTAGAGGTCGCCCAGAGTTCGCTCGTCCCCGAGGAGCGCATGCGGGCTTTCGATGAGATCCAGAAGATCATCTACGACGACGCGGTCATCCTGCCGAACTACGAACGCGGCTCCGTCTTCGTCCGCAATCCGCGTCTCGAGGGCGTGGTGCGGCGCGCGGTGGGCACGGACCCCGATTACACCAACGCCTACATCGTCGATGGCTGAGTCGGGCGCGTGATTCTGTATACGATCAAACGGCTGATTCAGGGCGTCATCACGGTCTGGTTCATCGCCACCGCGACGTTCTTCGCCATGCACGGCGTACCTGGCGATCCCCTCATGACCGACAAGGCCATGTCCGAGGAGGTCCGAAAAAACCTCGATGCGCATTACGGTTTCGACCAGCCGAAGTGGAAGCAGTACGGTATCTACATAGGTCACATGGTGCAGGGAGATTTCGGCATCTCTTTCGCGCAGGAGAACCGCCGGGTCAACGACATCCTCTGGGAACACTTTCCGGTTTCCGCTTTTCTCGGCATCCTCGCCATCACCTTCGCTGGCCTTGGCGGCATCCTGTTCGGCGCGCTCACGGCGCGCTACCGGAACCGGATGCCGGACATCGTGATCATGTTCCTGGTCATCCTCGGCATCTCCGTGCCGAGTTTCGTCTTCGCCGCCCTGGGCCAGCTCGCGCTGGTCAAGCTGAACGCGTTCTTCGGCACTTCGATATTGCCGGTCGCCGGATGGGGCACGCTCTCGCACATGATCGCGCCGTCTCTGGTGCTGGGCCTGGGCACCATGGCGTTCCTGACCCGGCTCATGCGCTCCTCCATGCTTGAGATCGTCAGTTCGGATTACGTGAGGACGGCCAGGTCCAAGGGCTTGCCAACCACCCGGATATTCCTGCGTCATGAACTGAGGAACGCCATTCTTCCAGTGGTTACCGTGCTTGGGCCGTCCATCGCGGCGATCACGACGGGGGGGTTCGTGGTCGAACTGGTGTTCGCGATACCGGGCCTCGGGCGCTACTTCGTACAAGCGGTGCAACAGCTCGACTACACGGTGATCATGGGGACAACGGTCTTCTACGGCGCCTTTCTCGTCTTCATGGTGATCGTTGTCGACCTGCTCTACGGACTGATCGACCCGAGGGTGAGGCTCGAATGAACGCGGCGCTCTCCTTCAGGCCCATCGTCGCCGAACGCGATGTCGAGGTCATTTCGCGGCCCTCGCTGTCGTATTGGCGCGATGCCTGGATCCGCCTCAAGGCCAACCGGCGCGCGCTGGTATCGCTCTACATCGTCATCGCGCTTGGCCTCTTCACTGTTGTGGGTCCTTGGCTCCCGTTCGTGCCCAATCATTCGGCGCAGGACCTGGACCAGATCTCGTCACCGCCCGGCGCCGACCGGACGGCGACTATCGTCGAGCCGTACGTCCCGTGGTCCGGCGTCACGGTCAATGCGCCGGGCGGCCAGGCCCCCCTTGAGGCCCCGGCATCGGTGTCCCTTGCCGGGGAGGCGACAACGCAGGCCGTGCGCATCTTCTGGGATCCGGTGCGAGGCGCGCATGGCTATCGGATATATCGCAACATCGCGCACCCGGCGCCCGACGACGCCCTGGGAATGCCGCTTGCCGATGTCCTTGTGCCGTCGCGCGTCAGTTTCGAGGATCGTCTGGACATCAAGCCGCAGGAGTATTTCTACTCTGTCGTGCCGCTCGACAGGAACGGTCGGGAGGCGCCGGTATACGCGACCCTCGACGTGAGCGCCATACGCGTCATTACGGCCGAAGAGGCGGTGAAGCGCGGACTCGCGGGCTCAACCGCGGATCTCGCCATCGGCGACCAGGTCGAGCTGAAGCTGCACGTCCTGGGTACGGACTATCTCGGCCGCGACATGCTGGCGCGCCTGATGCACGGTGCGAGGGTGTCCCTCTTCATCGGCATCGTCGCGCCGTTCCTGTTCATCCTGGTCGGCATCCTCTATGGCAGCGCTGCGGGCTTCGTCGGCGGCCGCGTCGACCAGGTCCTGATGCGTTTCGCCGACTTTGTCGTGGCGCTACCGTTCCTGCTGTTCATGATCCTGTTCCGCATCCTGTTCAAGATCGAAGGCGGCGACAGCGGTATCGCGCCCATGCTGATCGCCATGGTGATCCTGAGCTGGCCGGCGGCGGCGCGGCTGGTGCGAGGACAGATCCTGCAGATCCGGGAGGAGGGGTACATCAGCGCGTCTCGCCTCCTGGGTGCGAAGACGCCCTACCTGGTGCTGCGGCACATGATTCCCAACACCATGGGAGTGATCCTGGTCACCATCACCTTCGCGGTGCCGAGCGCGATCTTCACCGAGGCGTTCCTGTCGTTTATCGGCATGGGGGTCGCGCCGCCCACGCCGTCGTGGGGCAGCATGTGCAACGAGGGGATCAAGACCATGCTGACCTATCCGCACGAACTGATCTTCCCGGCGCTTTTCATCAGCATCACGGTGCTGGCGTTCAACCTGTTGGGAGACGGATTGCGCGATGCCCTCGATGCCCGCATGAGGTCCCAGGAATGACTGCAGTCATCGACCAGGTAACCTCGGCCCTTCTCGAGGTGCGCGACCTCGAGGTCGAGTTCGATACCTATGGCGGGACCGTGCGCGCCGTGCGCGGGGTCTCCTTCGAAGTGCATGCGGGCAAGACCCTCGCCATCGTCGGCGAGTCCGGCTGCGGCAAGTCGGTGACCGTGCAGAGCATCATGGGGCTGATTCCGTCGCCGCCGGGACGCATCGTCGGCGGCACGGCGAAGCTCCGGGGCAAAGAGATCGTCGATGGCGTGACCGCGGACGGAGAAATCGTGCGGGGTTCCCGGATCGGCATGATCTTCCAGGACCCGATGACCTCCCTCAATCCCACCATGACCATCGGCGACCAGATTGCAGAGACGCTGCAAGTGCACCGCGGGTTCAGCCACTCGCAGGCCTTGAGGCTTGCGGTGGAACTGCTGGAGATGACCCGCATCAACGAGCCGAGTCGACGGGCCCGGCAGTACCCGTTCGAGTTCTCCGGCGGCATGCTGCAACGGTCCATGATCGCGATGGCGATCGCCTGCCGCCCTTCGATACTCATCGCCGACGAGCCGACCACGGCCCTCGACGTCACCATACAGTCGCAGATTCTCGACCTGCTGCGCGATCTCCAGCAAGAGAACAACATGGCGATCGTTCTCATCACCCATGATCTCGGCGTGGTGGCGCGCATGGCGGACGAAGTGGCGGTCATGTACGCGGGGGAGTTCCTGGAAACCGGCACGGCGGACGATATCTTCTACAACTCCGCGCATCCCTACACGGTGGGTTTGAGGGCCGCGATGCCGACCAACCGAGATGAATCGGAGCAGGACCTGATGCCGATCGACGGCTCACCGCCGGACCTGTTCGCCCCACCCCCGGGATGCGCCTATTTCGCCCGCTGCCCGCACGCGATGGAAGCGTGCCGGAACGATCCCCCGCCCGGGTTTGCGGTGGGATCGGGACACATGACCCGCTGCTGGCTGCATCACGCCGACTGCTCGCGGCGGATCGAGGACCTGCACTATGCCGCGGCCGCGCCACTTGAAGGCAGGGACGCATGACGCCGCTGATAGAAGCCGAAGGCCTGACCAGGCACTTTGACCTGGGCCGCAACCAGACGGTGCACGCGGTGGACGATGTCAGCCTGCACATCGACCAGCGCGAGATCGTCGGGCTGGTCGGCGAGAGCGGCTCGGGGAAGTCCACGTTCGGGAAGACCCTGCTCGGCCTGCTCGACAAGACGGCGGGACAGGTGAAATTCCAGGGTGAGACGCTGCCGCAACGCTACGCGCCGGGGGATTTCCAGCGTCACGCCCAGACGATGCAGATGATCTTCCAGGATCCGTATTCGTCCCTGAACCCACGCATGACAGTGGGCGAGATCGTCGGCGAAGGCTTGAGATTGCATACCAGCCTCTCCGGCAGGGAAGTGCGCGAACGCGTCGGCGACTGGCTCGAACGCGTCGGACTCAATGCGGCGCACATGGCGCGCTATCCGCACGAGTTCTCGGGCGGACAGCGCCAGCGTATCGGCATCGCGCGGGCGCTGATCATGGGCCCTGAATTCGTGGTCTGCGACGAACCGATCTCGGCGCTGGACGTGTCGGTGCAGGCGCAGGTCGTCAACCTGCTCGGAGAACTGAAGGAGTCGATGGGGCTCACGATGCTCTTCATCGCCCACGACCTTTCCATGGTGCGTTACGTGTCGGACAGGATGGCCGTGATGTACCTCGGCTCCCTGATCGAACTTGGGGTATCGAACAACGTCTTCTTCCATCCGAAGCATCCGTATACGCAGATGCTTGTCGGTTCGAATCCCGAGCCGGACCCCGCCACGGAGCGCGGGCGGGGTCGCACGGCGATCCGGGGCGAGATCCCTTCGCCGGTCAACATCCGGCCCGGCTGCCGTTTCGCCAACCGCTGTCCCAAGGTGATGGACGTGTGCCGGGGAACCACCCCGGAACTGAAAAGCGTCGCGGACCCCGAGGGGAAAGAGCCGGACCGCCTGATCGCGTGCCACCTGTATTGAAGCGTTAGCGGGGCGGCATGTCGAACGCGTACATTCGCCCCGGTTTTTGGGGCCGTCCGACCGTACCTGTACGGCGACTACGAGTTGCCCGGTTACCTCGAATCGGTCTTTGGCGCGGAGGAAGTCGAACGACACGAAGTTCCGGGCAAGCGGCAAGCGCATGTCGAAGTGCGAGTAGGGGACTCGGTGATCATCGTCGAAGCAGGCGCCGCGCCCGTGTACGGTGGATCGCCCGCCGCATCCGTTTGCGTCTACGTCGATGATGTGGACGCTGCCTATGCGCGTGCACTGGATGCTGGCGCGGTTTCCGTCGAGCCGCCATCCGACAAGCCTTACGGCGAGCGCAGTTGCGGCGTCCGGGTTCCCAACAGGGACCCATCGGGCAACACCTGGTGGATGTCGCGACTACTTCCATAGGACCCTGGCCTTCCCTTTCGTCACGTCATTCGTGAGCTGGCGTCACGGACAGTTGCCAACTACGGACCCAGTGCGGTGATCGGCATCACTGCGATGCCGTCGTCTCGCGTGTATCCGTACCCCGAACTGACGATGACGCCGAGGACCTTCGGTTCGCCAGCAGCCTTCAAGTCCATGCGTTCCCGGAACTTCAATAGCGATTCGGCGGCGGAGTCCACTTGTCCGACACCGAGTTTCACCTC
The DNA here is from genome assembly GCA_026706665.1 of Gammaproteobacteria bacterium. GTDB lineage: Bacteria > Pseudomonadota > Gammaproteobacteria > Pseudomonadales > Azotimanducaceae > VXNE01. Next base: position 47,758 of record JAPOYI010000114.1, read on the forward strand.
AAAGGCGCACCAGTCGCCGCGACGGTTCTCTACGACCGCGTCAATCTCAAGGTTGGTGTTGTCGCGATAGTGATAGACGTCAGCGTCACACGTGCGGGAGTAGATGGTCAGATCCCTGTACACGAGGGACTCGAACAGGAATCCCAGGTATTCCAGATCCTCCAGCAGTCTTTCTGGCGTCGCGCCGAGCGCGGCCACCGCGAGAGACGGATCGACGAAATGGCGTTTCGGTGACTGCCGCAGGCGTGATCGAGAGCGGAGTTTCGGAGACCAGGCAGGCTGTTCTTCGCAGATCATCAGTCGGCGTAACGCATCCAGGTAGCTGCGTACGGTATCGGGATCCAGGGGACCGGAGTCACCGCCCGCGTCTGCGGCGATGGTCCGGGCACTGACTGGCGTTGACAGGTTGCGCGCAAGGGAGCGGAGCACCCGACCTACGTTGTCCGCATCGCGTCGAACGCCGTCGGCACGTGAGATGTCGACGCGCCGGATCTCTTCCAGGTAGTCGATGCGCGACCTCAGGCAGGCGCGGTCCGCGAGATCCAGATCGCCGGGCCAACCGCCACGGCAAAGCTGGACTGTCAGATCGGAGAGTTTGGAAGGCGGTGCCCCGCATCCCTCGAAGCAGCCCTGCAACAGAGAAGCAATCGATACTTCCCTGGTCGAGTGGCCTGTTTCGGCGAGACTCATCGTTCGTAACCGCAAGCGTGAAATACGGCCCGCACCCGTGTGCCTTGTCACGTCGTCGGCTGGTGCAGCCGACCCTGTCAATACGAACTGCCCTCGGTCGTTTCGTTCGTCCACCGTTCGTCGAATGTGATTCCAGATCGCGGGTTCCACCTGCCACTCGTCGATCAGCCGGGGTGTTTCCCCCGCCAGCACCAACGCCGGCTCGATAGCGGTCGCGCGTCGCGCGTTTTCGTCGATATCAAGCAGAACTTCGCTGGCGGCGACCTGACGGGCCAATTCTGTCTTGCCGCACGCCTTCGGCCCCTCGATGAGCACAGCGCCGGCGGACTCCAGTCTGGCCGATAGTTCCATGTCGGCAATTCTTGGTCGATACAACAAGGGGAGGATTTGGAAGACCTGCCATTTGCAATATATTTGACCATCCATTTGCAATTCATTCAACCATATTTTTGCAACGTCTATGACCAGCCATTTGCAACCAATCTTATCCAGGAAGAAAAACGGTGCTGGTGGCCGTTTACATGACGCTGGCCTTCCGGCATTGTCATTTGAATCGCGTCGAGGGATTCATTCGTTGATCGTGACCGGCGCGGCACGCATGCGGGAGGCGAAGAAGATGGCACATGACATCGTGATACGCGGCGGCAATATCGTGGATGGAACCGGGGCGGAGCCGGTTCCGGGCGATGTGGCCATCGACGACGGAATGATCACGGCGGTGGGCGCCGTGGAGGGCAGGGGCAGGCAGGAGATAAACGCCGAGGGGCATGTCGTAAGCCCCGGTTTCGTCGACCTGCATACGCACCTCGACGCGCAGATCGGCTGGGAGCCCGCGCTGACGCCGGTCAGTTGGCACGGCGTCACCACCGCGCTGATGGGTAACTGCGGCGTCACTTTCGCGCCCTGCAAGCCGACGGACCAGGAACTCCTCGCGGGCATGATGGAAACCGTCGAGGACATTCCGAAGCACGCGATCCTGACCGGTCTCCCCTGGACCTGGGAAGACTACGGCGGCTATCTCGACGCCCTCGATGCGCTCGAACCGGGCATCAACGTCGCCGGCATGGTCGGCCACTGCGCCTTGCGCTTCTATGTCATGGGCGAGCGCGCCGTGGAGGAACAGGCGACGGACGCGGAACGCAGGCTAATGGCGGACATCGTGGGCGCGTCCATCGATGGGGGAGCGGTCGGCTTCTCCACCAACCGCTACGCGCCGCACAGATTGCCCGACGGTCGCTCGATTCCTGGCACCTTCGCTGATCCCGATGAACTCGTTCAGATCGCCAAGGCGGTCGGACCGCGCAATGCGCTGATGCAGGCGGTCGGCGCGGACGGCGAAGTGCTGCAGTCGTTGGCGGATACCACCGGGGGCCGAATCCTGTTCAGCTATGGCGGCGCGAACGAACCCGGCGCGGGCAAGCGGCAGTCCGACAATCTCGACCGGTTGTGCGAAGGCCGCGACATCACGGCCATCACGCACGTCCGGGGCTCCGGGTTCATATGGAGCCTCCAGTCCCATTTCCCGTTCCGCGGCGAGACCTGGGACGCCCTGCGCGAGAAAGACCTTGCCGGGCGCATCGAGGCCATCAACGACCCCGAAACGGCCGCCAGGCTCGTCGCCGAGGTCAAACCGCCGGCAGGAAAGCCGGGCGGCCTCGACAACGTGTTCTACATGGGGTCCGGGGCAACGCCGGAATACACGGCGTCCCGCGACCGGAGCGCCGGGGCGATGTGCGAGGCCACGGGCGAGAGCTTTGTCGAGGCGTTCATTCGACTCTCCCGCGAGAGCAACGGCAGGGGCCTCTTCACCGTCCGGATCTTCAACACGGACCTTGAGGAGCTGGGTGAACTGATCAGGAACAGGCATTGCTTTCCATGTCTCGGCGACGCAGGTGCGCACGTGTCCCAGATCATGGATGCCGGCTGGCCGAGCTTCGTGATTTCGTACTGGATACGGGAACGCGGCCTCTACAGCCTGGGCGAAGGCATCCGGCGCCTGACGTCGGGTCCCGCACGGGTGATCGGCCTCACTGATCGCGGCATGCTCGTCGAGGGCATGCGCGCCGACGTGAACGTGTTCGACCTGGACTCGGTCAGCGAGCTGCAGCCGGAACTGGTACATGATTTCCCGGGCGGAGCCCCGCGTTTCATCCAGAGGGCGAGGGGCTACAAGGCAACAATTGTCAACGGCCGGATCAACGTGGTCGATGGAGAACACACCGGCATCTGCGCGGGCAAGGTCCTGCGCCACGGCGTCCGGTAACCGTTATTCCCCACACGGCGGCATGAGGTCTGGCCGTCGGTACATGCGCTTTGCCCCGGTGCCATCGCTTCCGGGATAGCGCGGGAAGCGCCTGCGATCCTGGAGCGGATCGTCGGCCCGGTCATGAGGCTGCTGTTCCAGAATCCGATAAGGCGGCGGAACCCGTGATCTACCTCTGCTGCGCGGAGGAGGCGGGCGCGAGGACAGGCATCTACCTGCACATGATGGTGGAGAAACCCATGTCGGCTCTGGCGTCGGACGAGGCCAACGGTGCGAAGCCCTGGGAAGCGAGCGCCGTGCTGGTCGCGAAGCATGCGCAGACGGTCGAGGGCGGCTGAGGCACAACCGTTCGCCCATACCAATCCCTACACATACGGCGATGGAACGCCTTCCGGGCGCGTTTTGAAACGCCGGTGCAGCCACAGGTACTGCTCCGGGTGTTTTCGAATCTCCGCCTCGATCAGGCTGTTGAGGTGCTCGGCGTCCGCTTCGTGGTCACCGGTCGGGTAGTTATCGATGCGTTGCAGGTAGAGAGACCAGGTGCCTTTTTCGGGGTCACGGAAGTGGCTGAAGAGGATCGGGCGTGCGCCGGTCAGTCGGACCAGCCGGGAGGTGGCAATGGTTGCCGCTGTCTGGCCAAAGAACGACGCGAACACGGAGTGCCTGATCCCGTAATCCTGGTCCGGCGCGTACCACAGGAGCCGGCAATCGCGCAGACTCCGGATCGCGCGGCGAATGTCGTTGCGTTCGATCACGCGGCCACAGAACCGCTTGCGGCCCTTGAGCATCAGGTGTTCGACGGCGGGATTCTTGTTGAGGCGGTACACGGCATCGAGATCCACCTGCGTCGACAACAGCGCCGCCCCGAGATCCAGGGTGAGATAGTGTCCGCCAACCAGCAGGATGCCGCGTCCCTCGGCCCGGGCTTCCCGCAGGACATCCAGTCCATGTATCTCCATGCGCGGCGCCAGGATTTCGATGGGGCGGGACCAGCAATAGGCCATTTCCATCGCCAGCATCCCGACGGACAGAAACGTCTGGCGCACCAGGTCCGCGCGCTCGTGCTCGTCGAGTTCGGGGAAGCATAGACGGATGTTGATCGCGGCGATTCGCCGCCTCCGCTTGGCAAGCCGGTAGCCGACATGGCCGATACCCCGCCCAAGTCCGAGCCAACAGCGAACGGGTAGCAGGCAAACCAGGCGGGCAACGCCAATCAGGGCCAGGTACGGCCAGTGCTTGGGGGATCCGTGGAGCTTGCCCATTCGGCGAACTCTATCCAACTTCGTCGGGATGAGTAGGGGTTTTTGGTTCCTGCTCGCCGCAGGTCACCGAGGCGGGCATGGATTTTGGCGGGAGGGGGCACTAGCATCCGGCGCATGACTCGGGAGCTTCCCCTCGCCACATCGTCCCGCATCGTCGTGGTGGGCGATGTCATGGTGGACCGGTACTGGTATGGCGATGCGCACCGCATCTCCCAGGAGGCGCCTGTACCCGTGGTCGATGTCTCGGTCGTGGAGGACCGTCCGGGAGGTGCCGCCAACGTTGCATTGAACGTCGTGGCCATGGGTGCGGAGTGTACGCTCGTTTCGGCGGTCGGAACCGACGAAGCTGCCGAGTCGATGCGCGACAAACTCGATGGTGCGGGAGTCGTCTGCGACTTCGTCGAGGTGGCGGACTGGGAGACCACCCTGAAACTGCGCGTTCTCGGCCAGCGCCAGCAACTCATTCGCCTCGATTTCGAGCGGCCACCGCCCGAGCCGGTTGCAGATCGCGTGCTCGGCGCGGTGGAGAGGCACTTGGCGACCGCAGACACGCTCATCATCGAGGACTACGACAAGGGTGTCGTCGACGCCCCGGAAGGGATCGTTGCGGCTGCGAAGAAAGCTGGCGTGGCCGTGGTGGCCGACCCCAAGTTCAAGGACCTGGACCGCTACGCGGGTGCCGACATCGTCAAACCGAATCGGACCGAATTCGAACATGTGGCCGGCGCCTGGACGGATGAAGCCGATCTCGCGAGACGGGGCGGGGAACTGCTGGACCGCATCGACGGTGGCACCCTCGTCGTCACACTGGGCGGCGACGGGCTTGAGGTCATCTATCGGGACGGAACAAGCCAGCGCGTGCAGGCGAGCAACGTCGAGATATACGACGTGACAGGCGCGGGCGACACCGTCGCGGCTGGCCTGGGCGTCGCCTCGAGCCTGGGCTGGAGTGTGCTGGACGGCGCGCGCATGGCCAATCTCGCTGCCGGACTCGTGTGCACGCGGATAGGAACTGCGGCGGTGACCGCCGCGGAGATCAATCGCGCCATCGCCAGGCAGCCGGCGGCGGAACATGGAGTATTGGAGCGCGACGCGCTCATCGCCGCTGTCGCCACCGCGCGCGCCCGGGGCGGCAAGATCGTCTTTACCAACGGCTGCTTCGACATCCTGCACGCGGGTCACGTGGGCTACCTGGCGCAGGCGCGCGGCCTCGGCGACCGGCTTGTCGTTGCGGTCAATGACGACGCGTCCGCTGCGCGGCTCAAGGGCAATGGGCGCCCGGTCAACAACCTGGAAAGCCGCATGCGCGTGCTCGATGGGCTGGCGTCGGTGGATTGGGTGACCCCGTTCTCCGAGGACACGCCAGAGGCCTTGCTGTCCGCGTTGCGACCAGACGTGCTTGCAAAGGGTGGCGACTACGCCGAAAGCGAGGTCGTCGGTGCCGACTTTGTCCGCAGCTACGGCGGGGCTGTCAAGGTCCTGGGTCTCTTCGAGGACTCTTCCACGACCTCCATTATCGATCGGATCAAGTCGGATTGAAGTCTTCTCGCCGCAGCTTCCTTCGACGCGTCGGATCTGAGAGATCAGGTCCGTCGTAGTGCTTGTAGATCAATCAGGTCCTGGGGCCGTCCTGCCGCCTGCTTGGCGCTGATCAGATCCTCGCGGGAAATGAAGGACACCACGAGGCCATCGAAGTCTACTTCGAGGCGTCGCTTCCAGGCCGCTTGGAATTCCACGCCGGGGATGCCCATGAGGATGTCCACCCGATTAGGTGGCATTCCCATCTGGTAGAACGAGCCTTCTTCCTTGAAGTCCGAAGGTGTCAGCCCGGCTAGCGGCGGACCGAAGTCGCGCAGCGCACTGTAGACAGCGTCGGCGTTAGTCGTTTCGGTACCGATCCAAAGATCCAGGTCGTTGGTGAAGCGTGGTTCCGCGTGCTGGACGACGGCATATCCGCCGATCACCAGGTACTTAACGTGCCTGGCGCTGAAAAGACTCAACAGATCGCTGAAGTCGGAGTTGACGAACATCGATCCCTTTGACCCTGGCGTAGTGGACGATCAGATCCCAGGTCGCGTCGAACCTCGCTTTCGGCGTCTGGGACTGCCAGAACTCCAGATCGAACGTGCGATCCAGTTCTTCAAGTTCTCCGTGGCGTTCAACGATGCGCCGGCGCATCCGAAGAGGATACCAGACGGGCAGGCATCATCGTCCTGGTCAAATCGGCCCTCTTCCGACGTGACCGCGCCAGCCACCCGCGACAATCAGGCGGCGTCGCTATGGGCCGCTGTTGTCCGCTTGCTCGGCATCTCCCTCCGCTTCGCCTGCTTCCTGTTCCGCCAGGATGCCCATGAGCCACGATCGACAATCCTCGCATTGTCGACGTTGCCGTGACCCTGAAAGCCCCCGGTCCGCCTAACCCATCCAGCTCCTTGCTTCCCGGACGGCGTCCTCGATGTCGTCCGATAGGTCCGTCCCGTGCTCCGGCCGCTGGGTGCGCCAGGCGAGATGCACGAGCAGAAACATCGGCAACATGGCGACAGCGGAATCCGCCAGGGGACGCACCTCGCGATAGCCGTCGACCAGGGCTGCCTGAAGTTGTAACGTTGGGTGGATCGCGGCCAGAGTACCGTCAGTAGCGCCGCGTCACGAACGCGACTACTCGTTGTACAGCGGTTCGAACCCGAACAGCCAGGGAGTGACGGTGTCAACGGACACCTGCACGGCGCGGACCTCCGCCGCCCCGAACACCTCCAGCCGCGTGATGTTCGCGTACCGCGGCAGCTCGAGCTCGCCCTGTGACTCGATGAACGGGCGGTCAACGACGAACTCGTGAGAGTCGCCGTGAACCAGCAGTACCGGCCCGCCATAACGCTCCGATGCAGTTCGGATCTCACGCAGGACGATGCCGTGCGGTCCACGGAACGCCTGGTTGGAAGACTCCCCCCAGAACATCTCCGCGTGCACGGCGATCACGACGCCCTTGTAGGCGTTCTCGCGCGCAATTCGAAAGCTGTCCCGCAGCCACGCGACATTTGCCGCGTTGCGTTCCTGCGCTTCCAGGAGTGCGTTCCTGTCGTCGTACCGATAGCCGTTCCCGGAACCCGTCACGTTCATGGATGAGACATCCTGGAACTCGGCCAATGGATCGTTGGCGGCGATCGATTGCGCCAATGCCAGTGTCCCGAGACACAGCAGAATTTTCATCTTTCCCTCTCCAGCGGAAGGCGCGGAATGATGGAGATCGGTCCAGGGGATGTCAAAGGAACTCCGAGCCCACAGCGTTGGCTTCAGAGCCATGCCCTTGACGCCGTCCACGCATAAATCGGAGCATGGAACCCCGATCCACCCACCGAGGCGTGCGCATGGTCAGTGTTGCAGACGACAACATCCGCGAAGTTCCCGACGACCCATTGGCGGCCATCGACTACTGCTACGAGCAAGGCTGGACGGATGGCCTGCCGGTCGTGCCGCCGGAAGCGAGCCGGGTCGAGGCCATGATGGCCATGGAAGGCAGACCTCCCGAGACCGTACTCGCGCATCACCCCGCGACGGGACTGGAACTGACCATTCAGGCTGCGGCGGTCAATGCGGTCATGGCCGGCTGCCTGCCCGAGTACTTTCCTGTCATCGTGGCGGCGTTCGAGGCGATGGACCGCGAACCGTTCAACTTTCACGCGAGCTCGGTGAGCACGGGCGGCTCGGGCCACCTGCTCATCGTCAGCGGACCCATAGTGGAAGAGATCGGGATGAACGCGGACGCGAACCTCTTCGGCCCGGGAAATCGCGCCAATGCCACCATCGGCCGCACCGTGCGGCTGACGCTCCTCAATGTGTTCCGCACGGTACCGGGTCTGGCCGACAAGTCCACGCAGGGACATCCCGGCAAGTACAGCTTCTGCATCGCCGAGCGGACGGACAGGAACCCGTGGCCCCCGCTATGCGAAGAGCTTGGCTATCCCGAAGGCGTGAGCTCGGTGACTGTGTTCGCGGGAGCCGGCTTCCTGAACGTGGAGAACCACGGCGGCAACACGCCGGAAGCCATCCTGGAGACGATGGCCGACGCCATGGCGAACTACGGCTGCGTCACCACGGGCCAGAGCGTGGTGGTGATCTGTCCGGAACATGTCGAGATCATCGCCCGTGCCGGCTGGACGAAAGTGATGGTGCGCGAGTACCTCTTCGAGTATGCGCGGCGGCCGCGGGGCGGCATGGAGCGGATCGGAAAGTTCGTTCTTCGAGAATACGCGCGGCAGGGGAGACAGGACTTTCACCGTGGACTCTCGCCCGACGACATCCTGGTCACCGTGGGTGGCGGTGACGGGGGTGGCCATTCGGCGTTCATCCCCTCCTGGAGCCGGGGCAGGGGCTCCGTCATGCAAAGTCAGCCCATCGGGGTGTGCATCGACTGCTGACAATCCAGTGTCGAGTCCCGCAGGGGTCGGTTTCGCCGTCACGTCATTCCGTGAGGATGCTGATCGCCCGCTCCGACGCCGAAGCGGCTCGTTGCCTGATCTCGCTCACAGTACAACTGCCCAGCGGATGATCGACGATCACGAAGGGATAGTCGGGAAGGCCCAGCATCCGGGCCATGTTCTTGGCGGTAACCTCGAACGGTGTCGTACAGAGAACGACTGCCCGCTTGCCGGTCTGCTCAAAGGTGATGCCGTCATGCAAACTGCACGTCGAGCAACTGCCTCAGTCACCGGACGCGGTGATCAGGTAGTCGCACGCCTCTGAGAGATTCTTCAGCGTATCCGCCGGGGCAGGTGCACCGGCGCTGCCTTTCGCCACGATGGGCAGGATCTCACCCCCGAAACGGGTCCGCAGCATCGCGGCGGTTTCCTCGAGCAGGGCATCCGCGTTGAGCTTGGTGTTGGACAGCAGGCCAATCGTCAGCCCGTCCAGGCTGGCGAGCGCTGGCGCCCGCCGGGATTCCCGCGCGGGGGCGGCAACGGTGGGGTCGACCAGCTTCATCTCTTCTCCTTGCGTGTTCCTGCACGGCTCAGGCCCATGTTACAGCCGGATTTGGACCGGTGGTATGCTGATTCCGAATCGTCGATAAGGATGGCAACCGTCCCGCCATGCTGGCCTCGCAGACGGGCAAGCCGACGATCAGCGTCGATCATGACGTGTATCCCGCTTCGCTGCTTCAAGGACTTGGATGAAGACGCAGGCTGATTCAGTGACCAATGCAACGCCACCTCTGGACGGCGTGAAGATCCTCGATTTCTCCCGCATCATCGCGGGTCCGCTCGCAACCCAGCAACTCGCCGACCTGGGGGCCACGATCATCAAGATCGAGAATCCCGCGACCGGCGATGACGTGCGCGGACTCGACGAGGACGGGCAGCCGGCGCGCAGCCCCTTCTTCATGGGGTTCAACCGCAACAAGAAGAGCGTCGCCATCGACCTCAAGAACCCGACCGGCCAGCGGATGGCGCTCGACCTTGCGCGCCAGTGCGATGTCCTGGTGCAGAACTTCCGCCCGGGCGTGATGGATCGGTTCGGACTCGACCACGAACGCGTCATGTCCATCTGTCCGAAGCTCATCTACGTCTCGATTTCGGCGTACGGCGAGCACGGCTCGATGAGTGACCGGCCCGGGTACGACCCCGTGCTGCAGGCGGAGTCCGGCATGATGGCGATGACCGGCGAACCTGATGGGCGGCCGATGCGGACCGCGCTGTCGCTCATCGACACGCTGACCGCGGGACACGCGACGAGCGCCGTCTGCGCTGCTTTGATCGCGCGCGAAAAGACCGGTCGGGGCGACTACCTGGATCTCGCGTTGATGGACACGGCGATCGCCGCGCTCGGCAACATGGCCATGGCGTGGCTCGGCATGGGCGTCGTTCCGGAGCGCGTGGGGAACAGGCACATCTATGCCACGCCGAACGGGCTCTTCCGCACGGCGACGGACCCGATCTACATGGCCATCGCCTCCAACCGGCTGTTTACCCGTTTTTGCGAGAACGTCATCGAGCGGCCGGACCTCCCGCGCGACGAGCGGTTCGCCAAGCCGCCCGACCGGCTGAAGAACCGGGAGCTGCTCTGGGAGATTCTCGAAGGCGAACTGATGAAACAGCCGGCGGAACACTGGATTCCACGCATGCGGGACCTGCCCGCCGGCCAGGTGCGCACCGTGGACAAGGCGCTGGCCTCGCCCGAGGTCGCCGAACGCGGCATGGTCCGGACACTCGAAGAAGCCGACGGGAACACCATTTCGCTACTGGCGCCGCCTTTCCGCTACCAGAACACCCCGCTCGCGGCGCCGGAGTCACCACCGTACATCGGCGAGCACACCGACGAGGTCTTGCGCGAGTGGTTGGGTATTGACGAAGCGAAGCTCAAGGATTTGCACGAGCGTCGCGTGATTCGCTAGCGAACTTGCCACGTTGCTGACCCTTGCGGGGGAATCAGCATTGGTCGGATCTCGTGTTCTATTCCTGTGACCACCGGACGCGCTCTGCGACAAACCGCGCAAAGGCTTCAATTTCCTGATCGACGCTTGCTGCCTCAAGCGCGGAAAGATAGGCGTTCCGGTCTTCGAGGCGGATGACCGTCCGCGGATAGCCCCCGGAGGCCAGCGTTGCATTCATGACAAAACGCGCCATGCGTCCGTTGCCGCCGGGATAGGGATGGACGTAGCCGAACAGCCAATGCCCGAGCACGGCGCGTACCGCCGGTTCGGTTTCCTGTTCCAGCAGTTCGAACAGCGCAGGCATGGCATCGCGTATGGCTTGCCAGCGCGGCGGAACATGACGCGAGCCGCGAAGATAGACGGCGTCGTTGCGATAGCCTGCGAGTGCGAAGGCGGGGATCATGCCGACCGCCACGGAGGGTTGGAACAGCTCGCGATACCAGTCGGAGTGCGCGGCCCGGACGCTGTATTGAAAGGGTCGCTCTCGCGCACATCGTAGCCGGCGACTTTCATGGTGCGGACTATCTCGTCGGCGACATCCCCCCGTCCGACTCGCCGAAAGGCCCCGGCGAGTCGGCCAGCGATGGCGGAATGGCCTCCGTCAAGGAGACGGGCGAGCAGGTTGGAGGCATCCCGAATCTCGGACAGGACAACCTGCGCTTCCACCGGGCACCGGGCGAAGAAGGATTCAGGGACCCTTGTCAGCGCGGCTTCGGGGGCGAACAGCCGTAGCCCCTCGTGTTCGGTGATATCGGCTGCAGGTGGCATCCGCTTTTGTGTGAGGTCATAAAGGGAGGTGGCGAACAGCAAGTCTTTTATGACGTGTAAATACACGTCAATTATGATGTGCCGTTGCGCGTGAATTCTGACTTGATATCGATGCGCGTGTATCAACCGAGAACCGATGCGACATTCCTTTCGAGATGCGCGGGATTGGTTGTGCCCACGACGATGCTGGAGACGCCCGGTTGGTCGGCTACGTTGCGCAATGTCTCCGGCGCGGACCGTCCGCTGTCCAGGGGTTTCTTGATCAGGACGCCGCATCCGCTTTTGCCAGCCTCGCGGACCACGTCGCGCTGGCTGCGGTCTGTGTGGCTCAGCGCCGTCATGATCACGTCGCATTGCGCGAGTGCAGTTCTACCGCCGGCGCTGGTCTTGTGCGAGAAGCCCACGGCGCGGACCGCGCCGGCCTGCTTGAGGTCATTCAATGTGGCGAGGGCCTCGGCGTCCGAGAGGATCGCCATGTCACGGCCGTCGGAGTGCACCAGCACGATATCGAGATAGTCCGTGCGCAGGCGGCGCAGCGAAGTCTCGACGCTCCGTCGGATCGCCTGCGCGCTGAAGTCGTAGCGGGATTCGCCGTCCTCGTGGATCTCGCCCGCCTTCGTGCAGAGCACCCATCGCTGTCGATTGCCCGCCAGCAAAGCACCGAGTCGGGCTTCGCTTTCGCCGTAGGCGGCCGCGGTGTCCAGCAGGTTGATGCCCAGGTCCCAGGCACAGCCAATCAATCTTCGCGCATCGCTCAAGCTGGGCAATTCGAACGGGGCCACGTCGAGCCCGGTATTGCGGCCGAGCTTGACGGTGCCGAGACCGATGAGGGAGACCTCGATGCCGGTCGTGCCCAATGGTCTGCGTGGAAGCGTCATGCGAGGGCACGCAGCACGCGATCACCGAGATCGGGCGCGAGCGTCAGCTTGCCGGGCCACGTGACGAGAACGTTTTCGTGGCTTTCGACGAACGCTCCTTCGAGGCGCGGCCCGTCAGGTTCGGCGCGATCGATCGACAGCGTCTCGAAGGTCCGGTTCGACCAGTCGATCCATGGCAGTGAGCGTTGGAGTTCCATCCTGGCAGCTTCAACCTGCTCCGCGTCGCTGCGGTTTGCGCCGTCCGACGCGAGGGCGCCACCCAGGTAGTGATACCCCGGCAGGGTCGTGACGGTCAGCGCCGGTTCCGTGCGCAGGTCAGAAATGCAGTGGGCGAAGATCGGTTCCGGGTCCGTACTGCGGATCAGCACCTGCTTCAAGGGGCGTCTCTGCATCCGTGTTGGAGCACCGGCGGCGGCGGCGAGGGGTTCGTTGCCCGCCCCGGCGGCGAATATGAACCGCTGCGCTTCGACGCGGATGTTCGCGTTCTCGAATGCCGCCACCGTTCCCTGCTCCATGACGAATCCCTCGGGTTCGACTGCCACGGGCAGAATCCGGTCCGTGAGCGGTGCCGCAAGCCTTCGCACCAGCCCGGCAACATCGATCACGAAGTCGTCGAGGCGATACATGGTGCCCGTCTGGCCCGCGAACGTGCCGGGATATTCAGTGGGCGCGAGCCTTGCGACACGGCCGCGCAGGAGTCTGCTGGCGAGAAATCCCGCGAGGCGCGCGCGGAGCTCATCGTGCGACCACAGGTAGTAGCAGTCGGAAGTCACTCCGACGCCTTGGAGGTCAATCTCCCCCTTGCCTTCAAGGCAGGCCCGCCAACGATTCGGCATACCCGACACCGCATCGAAGGCACCAGTCGCGATCCCGCCGAGGGCATATTTGACGCCACCGTGTATCAGCCCCTGAGACGCCATGGTCTGGATGCCGCCGACTTTGCCGGATTCGCAGACAGCCACATCGAATCCGCGGTTCACGAGGAGGTTGGCCAGCCACAGGCCGGCGATGCCCGCGCCGGCTATCGCGATGTCAGCCTTCACGGTGCGCATGGGCGGCTATCCCGACGCGCGGGTCATGCGGGCTCGAGTTGAAGCAGCGGGCGGTTCAGTCCGCGCCGGTGGGCGTTGTGGTAGTGGTGCAGCCCCGGCTCGTTGCGGCCAAAGAGAATGTGTGTCTGCACGCCGGAGGCGGCGTTCGCCTGAACGGAGGCCGCCACCCAATAGTCTTCGTTTTCGACCACGTGGTTGAAGGCGGCGAAGCGCTCCGCGTAGCTGTCCGGATTTTCTTCATGGTATTCCCGGGCATGCGGCGCGACGTAGAAGCTGTGTGCGGTCCGGGATCTCCCGGGATCGTCGCCATCGGGGAACATGCGCAGCACGTCGACGGCGGACGGGTCGACCAGCAGGATGACGTTCGGGTAGACGAAGTAAACGCTCAGCGTCATCCGCCGGAAGGGCCAGTCATCCGACTCAATCACCTCGTCGAGGATTTCCATGAATCGGCGCCGTGCGAACACCATGCGGTAGTTCAGACCGAATACGTCGTGGGTTTGCAGGTTGCCGTGAAACTCGGACGTCAGCGAGTTCCGGTGCAGCACGTCAAAGTGATAGTTCTCGCCGAACGTGTCGATGGCGAGCTTCCAGTTGATGTTCGCGCGGATCAGTTGCGACGCCCCATAGGGGTGTTGCCGCAGGTCCCATTGCTCCATGTCGTGAGCGAGCCCGCCGAGCTGTCCGGCGACGTCAATTTCCCCGCCGGGAGTCGGCTTGACCCAAAGCATGCCGGCAAATTCCGCGCTCGGAAGTTCGACGAGTCCGCGACTGGCCTTGTCGACCGTCCCGAAGGACGACTCGCGGTTGACGGCCACAAGTTCGCCGGTGTTGCCGTATGTCCACGCGTGGTAGGGGCAGGAAAACCGTGCCTGGTCCCCCCGGCCGTCGGCGACAACCTGCATGCCCCGGTGGCGGCAGACGTTCGCGAAAGCTCGGAAATCCCCATCCTCAGCGCGCGTCATGAGGATGGGCAGGCCCGTCTCGGTGTCGGACCAGTAGCTGCCGCGCCCGGGCAGGTCTGACGACAGGCCCATGAATAGCGGCGTATCCCGGAAGAAGACCTGCTGTTCCTGCGCCAGCAGGTCGGGGCAGGTGAAGTCGGCGACGGGACTCCTGACGATACCCCCGGCGTCTACGGTCTCACCGGTCTCGATGCCGTGCTTGAGGAAGCGAAGCAGCCGCTGTTGTTCCTGGTTGGGCATGACGTCCACGGTCCGCCTTGACTGCCGCTATCTACCATGCCACTAATTTTCCAACAACCTTTCGGGAGGACTGGGGCGCTGCGTTCCGGCGCCAGCGCTGACCTATGGACAGATATCCCTTTTCCGGCCTCAAGGTCCTGGACGTGGCGACGGTCGTTGCCGGCCCCGCCGCAGCCGTGATGCTGGCCGACTTCGGCGCCGATATCATCAAGGTCGAGAAGCCGGGAACCGGCGACATCATGCGGCAGGTCGGACGCACCACCATGCCCGGGGCCGACTCCGACTACATGTGGAACCTTGAGGGGCGTAACAAGCGCGGCATCGTCCTCGACCTGAAGCAGGAGGCGGGCATGGGCGATCACCCTACGGGCATCGAGCTGTACGCGAGTATCGCGATCTGACCGGTTGCGACAAGGGAGCGCCATGACCCAGCCAAACATCCTGTTCTTCATGACCGACCAGCAGCGCGCCGACGCCATGGGCTGCAGCGGCGGCTGGCTCAAGACACCGAACCTCGACCGCATCGCCGGCGAGGGTGTGCGTTTCAGCCGTTGCGTCACTACCACGCCGATCTGCGTTCCCGCCCGGGTGACGCTCGCAACGGGCCGGTATCCGCACAACAACGCGGTCTGGAACAACCTCCAGTACACCCTGCCGGAGGACGCATCGACGTGGATGCAGGTGATCCGCGATCTCGGATACCGAACGAGCCTGTTCGGCAAGACCCATCTGCATCCTCACGGGGACGTCGACCTGCGCGAGCGCGAATACCTGCTGCACGCCTACGGCCTCGACGATGTGAACGAGATCGGCGGCCCCCGGGCGAGTGCGAAGACAGGCAGTCACATGACGGCGATGTGGGAGGAGAAGGGGCTTCTCGAAGCCTATCGCGCAGACTTCAAGGAGCGTTTCGACAACAAGCCGCACGTGGTCCGGCCGTCCGTGCTGCCGCTGGAACTCTACTACGACGTCTATGTCGGGCAGTGCGCCAAGCGCTATATCGAGGAATACGACCGCGAGGAACCGTGGTTCTGCTGGGTGAGTTTCGGCGGACCCCACGAACCGTGGGACACGCCGGAACCGTACGCCAGCATGTACGATCCGGACGCGATGCCGGCGCCGGTCCCGCGCGCGCCGGACGATAACGACCGTCCCCGGGGCTGGCTCGACGAGTTCATGGAACGTCGCTCTCCGAAACTCGATCCGGGCGACGAAGCGGCGATGCGGGCCAACTACGCTGGCAACGTGACGCTCATCGATCACCAGATTGGCGAAGTCCTGGAGGTGGTGGAAAAGCGCGGTGAACTGGATCGCACAGTGATCGCGTTCACGTCGGACCACGGCGAGATGAACGGCGACTGGGGCCTGATCTACAAGCAGAACTTCCTGGGCGGCGCCGTCAGCGTCCCGCTGATCGTGCGCACGCCGGAATCGGCCTCAAACGGTGGACGAGTGAGCGACTCGCCGGCGGAGAACTGCGATGTCGGTCCCACCCTGGTGAAACTTGCCGGCGGGGAAATCGGGTATCAGCAGTTCGCGAAGTCGCTGCTGCCCGCCATGAACGGATCGACTGCCCCGTATCGTGAAGACGCGATCTCCGAGATCCAAGGGGAGATCATGCTGGCCAATGCGAAGTGGAAGGCCGCCATCAACGAGGAGGGGCGCGTCTACCTGCTTTTCGACCTGGAGAACGATCCCGACGAGACGCGCAACCTTGCCGGGCTGGACGACTATCGTGAGGTGGAGGACGGCTTGCGGTTACGAATGCTGGAACGGATTGCGCAGAGTCAGCTCAAGGTGCCCTGAAGTCGCAGGCTGCGCAGTGACACTGGTTGGTATCGACGCTGAACGCGTCAAGCCCCATCGGCCTGGGCGGCGGTGAAATGCGGCGCAGGCGAAGGGTCTGCGGATGTCATGGCGCTAGGTGAAGAGGACGTCGAACGCCTTCGATAGCCCGACAAACGCACCCACGACTACGACGACGTACCTGATGTGCTTGATGCCCTGTTTCTCGATCTCATCCCTCAGACGCACCACTGCATTGTCTATTTTGGTGTCGAGCCTCTCGACGGCGTTGTCCAGTTTGGTATCGAGTCTGTCCAGTTTGTTGTCCATGTCGGCGACATCCCGTCGCAGTTCTTCCCTGGTTGCGAACTTCTCGATGTCGGTCTTGGTGGCGAACTGTTCGAGGTCCGTCTTGGAGGCGAGGTTGGCGATCGCATCCCCTAGTTCTTCCCTGGTTGCGAACTTCTCGATGTCGGTCTTGGTGGCGAACTGTTCGAGGTCCGTCTTGGAGGCGAGGTTGGCGATCGCATCCCCTAGTTCTTCCCTGGTTGCGAACTTCTCGATGTCGGTCTTGGTGGCGAACTGTTCGAGGTCCGTCTTGGAGGCGAGGTTGGCGATCGCATCCCCTAGTTCTTCCCTGGTTGCGAACTTCTCGATGTCGGTCTTGGTGGCGAACTGTTCGAGGTCCGTCTTGGAGGCGAGGTTGGCGATCGCATCCCCTAGTTCTTCCGTGGTCGCGAGCTTCTCGATGTCGGTCTTGGTGGCGACGTTCTCGTTGACAGCACCATGGATCTGATCGACGACGGCTTCGGCCTGGGCGTCGTCGAAACCCGCGCTGCACAACTCTTTGACGGCTTTGTGTGTATCGAAAGCGGGCATTGCCATTGTTCCTGCCGAAGCGGCCCTTCGAGCGTTGATCTCGACCGGGATTCTAAGGAATTCCCAAGCATGCGTCATGGGGAGAAAACCCTCGAAACACGTAAGCCTCGGGCGACGTACCTAAGCGGAGATTCGACATCATCGACGCGACCTCAGCCGTACGCCTGGATCAGCGCCCGGATGTACCCGAATATGAAGGCTTCCTCGACCTGTCCGCGCCCGCGGCCCGGGACGTGGTCGGGCACGACGATGCCGTCGAAGCCCACCTCGGCCAGCGCACGCACGATTGCCGGTAGATCGAGATAGCCGTTGTCCGGAAACGTCTCGTGAAACCGTGGCAGGGGCCCGGAGGTGTTGCGAAGGTGGACCTGGTGGATGTGGCCGGTGGGGCCGAATTCGCGGATGGCCGCGATGATGTCCTCGCCTTCGCCGGTGGGTCCCGGCATTTCGGACCAGGTGCCGACGCAGAACAGGATGCCCGCGTGGTTATCGCCGCCGGTGCGCTTGATGGAGTCGCGATAAGCGTCCGTGCTCCGGAAGATTCGCGCCACTCCCTGGTGGGTCAGTGGCGGGTCGTTCGGATGCAACTGCAGCTTTACGCCTGCCTCCCTCGCGACTGGCAGCACGCGCTCCATGAAGTAGTCGAAGTTGGCCCACATCGTGTCGTCGTCGTATTGCGTGTCGTAGGCGTCGGGTAAGGCCAGCGCCTCGCTGGCGACGAGTTCGCGGGTCTGGACGCCGCGGGTCGTTGTCATGCCCGACATGTAAGCGCCGCCGGTGTGCCACGCGTAGGTCGTGTATTGGATGCCCAGCCGCCCGAGGTCATGAAGGAACTCGTTGAACCGATCGATCGTGTCGTCGCGGCCCGGAAGCCCGAGGGTGAACTCCTTCGACGAGTAGAGATCGTCGAGCATGATCTCGTGCAGCTCGAATCCGGCGTCCGTCACCTTGTCCCGGATGTCCCGCAATGTGTCGAACGTCGCATCGCTGGTCGGAAGACGCGCCTCCATGGTTTCCACCCCCATCTTGCGAAGGTAGGCGAAGTGGTCGTCGTTGAGGTCTTGCGGACGCTGATGGCTAATGCCGAGTTTCATGGGACATGCCTCGTTCGTTGCATCATTTGCGTTCAAGCATCCCAGATTCCCTGAATCGATGCACTCGGCTAAACCGGGTCGCCGGTTGCCGGTCTTCCTCACCTATTGGCCCATTGCCCGGTATGCTGTGCCTTCGTCTGCATGGAGGACTCCCGAATGATTGCGCAGGGACTGACGCCCATACTCAACGTTTCCGACATTCGTGCCAGCTTCGAGTGGTTCGAGAAGCTCGGATGGACCAAGGGCTGGGAATGGGGCGATCCGCCCGGGTTCGGTGGCGTCTGCTCGGGGAACTGCGAGATCTTCCTTTGCCAGGACGCGCAAGGCGGCCGAGGACGCGGCCCGTCACCGCGCACATTCGGTCCCGACGGCGACGAGAACGGGGACCAGGGGGTCTGGATGTCGATCTGGGTCGACGATGTCGACGCCATCCACCAACACTGCCTCAAGCAGGGTCTGGAGGTAACCTGGCCTCCGGAGGACATGCCGTGGGGCGTTCGCGAGATGCACGTGCGTCATCCCGACGGCCACGTGTTCAGGGTCGGTCGGGGCCTGGAGGAGTAGCCGATTCTCCGTAGGCGTCCGCGATGAGTTCGTAGGACTTCACGCGGTCGTCGAACGACGGCGTGATCGTCAGCACGACCACTTCGTCGGCCTGGGTCTCTTCGACGAGGGCGTCGATCTCCGCCTTCACCTCTGCGCCGCTGCCGATGATCTGCCGGGAACGCCTGCTGCGCAGTTGTTCCATATCTTCGTCGCTGAACGGCGCGGCGGCGGCTTCTTCCAGCGTCGGTGGTGGCCCGCGGATACCCCTGTCGCGGCGGATGCGCTGGATCTCGCGCATGCGGCGGAACAGGTCGGCGCGTTCGGGGTCTTCCGTAGCGATGGCGAATACGCCGATCGAGGAGTACGGAGCCGCGAGGTGCTCGCCCTTGAATTCGTCGCGATAGCGGCGCATCGCGGCGACGGCCGGCTGTGGCGCGATGAAGTGGGCGAAGGAGAACGCGAGGCCGAACCGGCCTGCGTAAACGGCACTGTCGAGGCTCGAGCCCAGCATCCATATGTCCGGCGTGGTCTGTGCGTTCGGCGTCGCGCGAAGGCGCTCGAACGCCTCCGTGAACGGCTTGTCGCCCGAGACGAATGCAACGAGGTCCTTCACTTTCGCGGGGTAGTACTCGATGCCGAGAGGATTGCCGTACGCGAGTGCGGCGGCGGTGAGGCCATCGCTCCCAGGCGCCCGGCCCACGCCGAGATCTATCCGTCCCGGGTACATGAGCTCCAGCATGCGGAAGTTCTCGGCGACCTTGAACGGAGAGTAGTGCGGCAGCATCACGCCGCCGGAGCCGATCCGAATGCGATCGGTCTCCCGCGCCACGCGGGTGATGAGAATCTCCGGGGTCGAACTCGCCAGCGTACTGGAAGCGTGGTGCTCCGCGATCCAGTAACGGTGGTAGCCGAAGGCTTCGCAGTGCTGGGCGAGCCTGATGGTGTTGTCGACCGCCGCGCGCGCATCCTCGCCGCGGGCGATCGGCGATTGATCCAACACTCCCAACTTCATGCGGCGACAGTGTACATTCGTACCACAGCGCAGGTTGCGCGGGAGGACCCGAATGCTGTCGTCTGAAGATAACGCGCGTTTGACCCGGACCGGGCCGGACACCCCCATGGGCAACGTGTTCCGCGCGTATTGGATGCCCGCACTCCTGTCCAGCGAGTTGCCGGAACCCGACTGTCCGCCCAAGCGCGTGAGGCTTCTGGGCGAGGACTTCGTCGCCTTTCGCGACACGCGTGGCCGCGTCGGCATCGTCGAGCCGGTCTGCCCGCATCGCGGCGCGAACCTCTTCTTCGGGCGCGTGGCGGATTGCGGCATCCGCTGCAGCTATCACGGCTGGAAGTTCGACCACCGGGGCAACTGCCTCGAAATACCCACGCTCGCTCCGGAAGCGGAGGAGCGTGTCAGGCCGAGAGCGGCGATCCGGGCGCTTGAGGCGCGGGAATCTGGGGACGTCATCTGGGCGTACATGGGAGACGGTCCCGCGCCCGAACTGCCGCGGTTCGAGTTCGCGGAGGTCCCGCCGGAACACCGGTTCGTGTCGAAAAAGCTGCAGCAATGCAATTGGGCGCAGGCGTGCGAGGGTGGGCTCGACACTGCGCACTTCTCGTACCTGCATGCCGGCATCCGGGATGGCGAAAGAGTGGGTTTGCATGAAGTCTCCGGGCCCCGGTCTGGCGCTACGGGGGACAACGAACCACCGTCCATGGCCCGCTTCCGCTGGCTGATCGAGGACGGACGCCCGCAGTTCACCGTGCTTGAACACGACGCCGGGCTGCTGCTTTGCGCGTCCCGCCAGGCAGACGGCGACCAACTCTACTGGCGCATGACCCAGTTCCTCATGCCCAACCACTCGCTCGCACCCGGCAACTTCCCGGACGAGAACAACCTCGGCAACACCTGGGTGCCGATCGACGACGTATCGTGCTGGATCTTCTGCTATTGCTGGAACCCCGACCGGCCGCTGACGGAGAAAGAGACCGAGCGATTGAGTCGCGGCTGGGGTGTCTTCCCCGAGATGGAGGCGGACTACGTGCCCCTACGGCGTCGGGAGAACGACTATCTCATCGACCGCACGTTACAGCGAGAATCGAGCTTCACCGGAATCCGGGGCATCTCGGAGCAGGACCAGGCGATCGCCGACAGCCAGGGGCTGATCGCGGACCGCACCCGGGAACTGCTCGGCCAGACGGATCTCGGGGTGGTGAGGTTCCGGAACATGGTCCTTGCCGCGGCATCCGGCGTGGAGGAGGGCAAGACACCGAAGGGAGCGGATTGTCCGGACGCCTACCTCGTGCGTTCCGGCGACTTCGTCGCCCCGGCGGATGCGCCGGTCAGCGACGTCGTCAAGTCGCGGTTTGGGACGATGTCGGGGGTTGGCGTTTCGTAGTCCAACGCCGTGGCCGGAGGGGTTCGCGTCTTCCGGAAGAACAACCATTTTCGCAGGGATATAGCATAATCGGTGTCAAACATATGCGGTACTCTGCTGTTGAACCTGTTCACCCTTGGAGGATTCCGTTGGGGTGCCCGCAGAGAGAGAATGACGAAATGACGAAACAACGGACGGATGAGCATGCAGGCTCACAGCGCGAGAAAGACCACGCCGAGATGCTTGAAGCCGCGTTAGCGCGGCCGGGGATCCGCGAGGTCATGAAGGTCTATGGGAACTGGCAAGACAAGGACAAAGCACTCGATGCACACCGTTCGGCAACGAAACAAGCCGAACGGATCGTGACGACAAACTCATCGAGCGCCTCCTGACCGGACTAGGCGTGGAGCTGGCTGAGTGCCGATCTGGAGCGAGATTCTAGCCGAGCTTGCAAGCACACAGGAGCAGGGGCGCCCACCCGACTTCGACGCTGTTCGCCGGAAATACATTGCTGCACTCCATAGCCATTCGGCGCGCAACATCATCCTGTACGCTTCCGGGTGGTTGCAGAGGAATGACGTACCGCCTGCACTCGTTTCTATTGGCGACGAAGACATGCAGGCGTTCATGGAAGTCAGCCACGGACTTGAGGGTGATGGGTTAGACCTAATCCTCCACAGCCCAGGCGGGTCTCCGGAGGCGGCCGAAGCCGTGGTCTCCTATCTGCGGTCTCGCTTCTCCGATATCCGGGTGGTTGTACCGCAGCTCGCGATGTCGGCGGCCACCATGATCGCATGCGCGGCAGACAAGATCGTTCTCGGCAAACACTCGTTTCTCGGCCCAACAGATCCGCAACTTCTGCTACCGACATCCTTGGGCGTGAGGGCGGTTCCTGCTCAGGCGATCTTGGACCAGTTTGATCGGGCAAAACAGGAATGCGCTGATCCCGCGAAACTTTCCGCTTGGTTGCCAATGCTCAGTCAATATGGACCTGATCTTCTCGTGCAATGCGAGTCTGCATTAGAGATGTCGAGAGATTTGGTCAGGACGTGGCTGGAGACCTACATGTTCCGATCGAGAGATGACCGTCGGGAAAAGGCGAAGGAGATTTCCGA
Source organism: Gammaproteobacteria bacterium (assembly GCA_026706665.1). Classification (GTDB taxonomy): domain Bacteria; phylum Pseudomonadota; class Gammaproteobacteria; order Pseudomonadales; family Azotimanducaceae; genus VXNE01. The sequence goes on from JAPOYI010000114.1 coordinate 70,094, forward strand.
CTGGCTCTCTGATCATGAACACTTCAAGAGCCATTCAAGGCACATTCCTCGGATGGAGATTGAGAAACGTGATCTACGGGTGTCGCGGCTCGAAGACGATCAAGATCTTCAAGATCTGGCGCTGTCAGTGTTCCATGCGACGACGCACACCTTTGCCAGCACTCCTGCGGTAAAGATCGTGGAAAACCATACTGGCCGAGCCTTCATTAAGCAGCATGTCGTTCAACCCATGCCAGCTGTACAACTCGGTATTGCTCCAGCAGCCCCGGAGGGATCGGTCCCGGCGTAAAGGCTGGATTTGGTTCGTTGGTCGCGTCCGAGAGGCGCAACGGGCTCGTTTTGTGGCGTGTCTGCGACAACTTGCGCAAGGACGCAACAACCCATGCCGTTCAGATTGGCCGAGGAGATCGTCGCGCGGGACGCTTGGTTGCGCTGACTTTGTGAACACGATCTCGTGAGCGCGGGTCCTTGGAGGAGCGTTTAGCCAGGGGCTGGCACCGAAGCCGCCACAGATTTGAACCCCTTTTCTGTCTTCTCCAACAGAATGCGTCGGTACGCCACTTGAGTTGGAGTCACTAAGGTGTGTCGGTAGAGTTCATCAACCCAGCCGGCGAGTTCACCACTTGCCTTACATGCACCTGGACTCATTCGAAGGTGGTCCGATAGTTTCACGGCGACTCCGCGCCTTGTCGTTGCGAGCACATGGAAGGCGATGGAGGAGGCACTATCCTTGGTTAGGGTGAGGCTCCACGTCTGCTCACCTCGTCGGCGTACGCGCAACTTGGCGTTGCAGTCTGGCACACCGATTCGATGGTCGATCGAATAGAACGCAAAAAGCCAGGCTCGGCGCCGAATTTTGGTTGTGATTCTCACACAGGAATCTCGGGACTTTGCGCAGCGCGACACGCGCAGGTCAGAGATGATGTTCGGGCCATTGGGAATGTCTAGGCGTTCAAGCACCAGCACCGGTTCTAGTGGTGCGGATGGACTATCCCTTTCGACGTGACTGGCCTCTTTTGTCGAGGTCTGGATGTCCGTATTGGACACTTGTAGGTCCCCCGGGTCAGAGAAGCGCTCGGGTTCGCCAGAAGAGGGCTCTAGAGTTACGGTACTCTCTTCCACGGAGTCAGGAATGTCTTCTGACGCAATGCTGTCGGAGGCTCGTGGCTTCTCATCCTCAGCCGGTTGTGGCATGTCTGGAGGATCGATGCTCGCATCATCGGGAATGAGGAAAACCTCATTGATGACGTCGGAATTCGATGGGACCGGATCCCAAAGCAGGTAAGTTGTCCAAATGACGACCAAGAACGCGAACGAACCCCAAAACCATTTGATTGCGAGGTCGTCGTTGGCGGAAGGCTTATCATCCCCTTGCACGCGCGATTTCCTGTCGTCATTGATGCTAGCGCTTACGGTCCGAGTCCTTGATGTGTCTTTCAGTCTTCCGTCGGGGTTGCACCAAATGCCTTCCCGCACATCGTGCTAGAGCGCGCCTCGGTTCACTCCAAGCGTTGTTCAATATTGACTTGGGATGCACCACCATCCGTGAGGAAAAGCTTCCAGAAGTCACGTAGCTTGGCCTCCATGGCCGGCAGAAGTGGGGTTCGGTCCTTGTCGTGAAAACGTCCGAAACCAAAGACGCGAATCTTTGCGCCGGCCAACTCGGGACGGACTCCAAGTCCGCTTAGTCGTTCAACCAGAATCTGTGGAGAAGAGTCGACAATCGCTGGCCATGGAAGTTCAGTAGAGTTCTCGATCAGGTCCGAAAAGATATAGACGTCCTTGAGGTTGGCGTTTGACAAATCTGCAGAGTTGCTAACGCTGCTTGTCACCCTTGCAATCGAGCGCGCGATGTCGGAACGAGGGAATTCACGCGGGTTGTCCAACAGGCCCCTCGCTTTGATCGCAAGGTCCCGTACGAACTTGGTGCGGTCGGCTCGCGCCACAAGGTCACGACAGTCGCTGAAGAGCCAATCTCGGAAGCCTTTTTCGGGACAACCCGGCACGCACCCGTCGAACTCGCGCTCACCCTGAACAAAGTCCGCGGTGATGGCATGAATGATGACGCGATCACCTGTCTCGAATCCATCGACAATTTTGCTAAGCCCCGTGGCAAAGATCTTTTTGTCGAGATCGTCATAGGATGTCGTTCTGTCGACAAGAATCAGACGCGTGTGATCTCCGTACGAGCAATAGTCAACCCCTGTGGCTTGACCGAAGATCGGAAGACTAAGGAAGAGTGCGAATACCGTCAGAGACTTCCCGGTCATCGCTTGTCCGACTGAATATATTGGGTAGTTGATTCTCAATACTGTCGACTTCTGTTGAATTGAAAGTGGCAGGAACGGGTGAACTTCTCATGCGTTGATTACCCGCTTCGTACGCGGCCAGTCGACGAAGTGCCTGCACGGCTACGCGTTGACGCATCTGAAGGCTGCGAGTGACGCAATTGTCGCGCGCGTCGGATGCAACCTTCAGAGAGTCCTTGTCGTCGGCCTGCTTCCTCCTGATGGAGTCAACCTTGCGATCATGCTTAGTGTCGATCTTCGACACTTTGTCGCTATATCGTCGCTCTAGTTTTGCGATTCTTCGTTCTAGTCGCTCCTGCTGGCGTGTGGCGGTTTCGAAGTCAGGATGTGCATCGTGGCGCAGCACAGATGCAAGGGTTCCTATTCCAACAACCAGGAGGTTGATGAATAACAGCATCCAGCCTTCGGGTCCAAGTTCAGTGCGAATCGCTTGCTGAGCGACATCTGTCAACGCGTTTTGCTCAAGAAGTTCGGCGAACGTAATCTGTTGTGATTGCACGAAATGGATGTAGTGCTGTCGCAACATGGCGATTAACGTAACGGTGGGTAGGATAAGAGCCATCACTAGGACAACGCCGGTAATGTACCCTGCCCGGTCTCGCCAAGTAGAAAGGCCGGCACATCGCTTTACCCACATGCCGCCGAAGTGGGCGAGCAACATCAGAACCACGCCGATTCCGAACGCGATGACAAAACTGATAAATGGCGTCTCGGAGAAATATAGCTCGAATGCGAACCGATTAATCGGAACTTCCATTAATGCCAGTAAGGCCATAATGGGAAAATAGAGGTACCGGAAATGTATGCGTAGTGGTCGTCCCAATTCGTTTTCGATCATCAATGCACGGGCCTTGGCCTCCGCTTCTTTTGCCCGTAAGTTGGTCATCTTGTTGGCTGAAGGCCCGAGCTCACGTTCCAGCTTGGCCATCTGCTGGTCTCGATCGTCGTCGACTTTTTTGACCTGAGACGCGGAAGTGCTGCCAATCCGCTGCTCCAATTCAGCCACTTGCTGTGAGTGCCTTTCCCAAACTCTCTCGACTTGGTCTTGGTAGGCTCCAAAGTCAGCCTGTGCGGCAGCGATGATTCGCGTGCGGAAGGGGTGTTCATCAACGTCGGATCCGGGTCTTTCCTGTCGACCATCCGCAATCCCCGCCTGCTCGTCCGCGTTCTCCGCTTGAGGCGAGTAGGTCAACCAATTGGCTAGAGTTGTCGCCTCAATATGAGATAGCTTTTTCATCGATTGGTCTGGCCCAGTGGACCCATTTCTATGGTTCAACTCGCGTGGGAGTCGAGTGTACCACCGGAGCAGATGAGCCCTGCGGGCCAGCCTTGTCCAACGAGGCATGAGCCTGAAGGGGGGGCGCAAATCCAACGACACATGAGCCTGTAGGCGGCGTCAGGGATCATCGGAGGATGATG
>JAPOYI010000007.1 GCA_026706665.1 Gammaproteobacteria bacterium
ACGCCGGCACTTCCTTACGCGTCAGCGGTCGGGGAACATTCCCCGGCTGAGGGCTCCTAGGGGTCGACTGGACTGAGCGGGGGCTTACATGCCCTGCACGGTGTTGTCCGCAGGGGTGTCGGAAGCACTCCTCAGGAAGTCCCGGAGCTGTCGGTCGTGCCGCCGCGTCGCGCCTTTTTCGTGTATGTACGGTTCCCAGCGCGGCGAACTCGCCGCTTCGGGCACGTCGCCTACCACCGTCACGCGCTGGATGATGCGCTCGCCGTCGAAGTCGTCGAGCACGAAGTGCTGGGTACACCGGTTGTCCCAGATGGCGACCGTCCCTTCGGACCATTGATAGCGCACGGTAAACCGCGGACTCGACACCCACCGTGTCAGGTAATTCAGGAGCAATTCGCTCTCCTCGTGGCTCATCTCGACGATGCGGCGCGTGAAGTGCTCGTTGACGAACAGCGATTTCCTGCGGGTCACGGGGTGAATGCGCACCACCGGGTGGGTCGCCATCACGTCGGCGCGGTTGTGGGGATGGGCGTCGTGCAGCGCGGTCAGGCCCTCGCACAGGTCGCGGAGCGGCGCCGATAGCTCGTCGTACGCCTTGTACATGTTGGCCCACATCGTGTCGCCGCCCACATCGGGGCACGTCACTACCCGCAGGATGGACAGGATGGAGGGTTCCGACTGGAACGTCAGGTCGCTGTGCCACTCGTCGGCAACGCCTCCACGGCTGCCCACGAGTTCAAGGATCTCGGGGTACGGCGTGCGGTTCCTGACGTTGGGATGCCCCTCGATATGCCCGAAGTGTTTGCCGAACTCGATATGCTCTTCTGTCGTCATGTACTGCCCGGGGAAGAACAGGACGAGATGCTCGTGGAGCAGATCGAGGATTTCGTTTGCCTCCACGGCGCCGGCCTGTGCCAGCGATATTCCGTGCACCTCTGCGCCGAGGCTCGGGGAGACTCTGGATACTTCGTACTGACTGATCTTTGGTCTGGTAGCCATCCGGGGCCCCCTCCTGGATGCCTGCTGGTTGGTTCCAAAGGCTACTAGGGTGCTTGGGATTAGGCCAGCGACGCGTCAGACAAGAGTTCCCCCAACAGCTTGGTCGCCCATGGCATGGATCGATGTGCGGTCTTGGGGAGGATTTCCTTCGGCGCCTGAGGACATTGAGCTACACCAGGATTGGCAAAGAGGTCCGGTAGAATGCGTCGTTAGAGGATGGACAAACGACCGGGCGGAACTACAGTCTCCAGCAGTGGCAAGGTGTCGGGGGATTCCCGCTCCTCTTTTCATAATCAATGGGCTACGCGTTGTCCTATAACCTAGATGTCGGGGACTGATGAGATGGTATTCCCATCCAACGCGCATCCCCCGCGGGGCATGCGCCGTGCTTTTCTGCCGGAGGGATGCGCTAAACTTGTCTACGAGTCCTAGACCAAAGTTATGACATCACCAGCAAGTCCGCTTGGTCAAGGTCGATTTCAGCACCTCGGCTTCAATCGTCTCGGTCTCGCAACCGATGGGCAACTTCTTTGACATGCTCGTAGAACAGGTCGTGACGCGGAATCCAGGTGCAGTGGCGTAGACATGGCTGAACTAACGGGCTATGAACTCGTCGACCATGTGGCCGTGGTCACCATGGACGACGGCAAAGCCAACGTCTTCGGCCCGGACATGATCGCCGCGTTGAACAGCCATCTCGACCGGGCGGCGGACGAGGCCAAGGTTGTCTTGCTGACGGGACGTCCGGGTCTGTTTTCCGGCGGTTTCGATTTGCGGGTGATTCGCGGCGATGACGAGGACGTTGCGCGGAACATGACCCGTGGGGGCGCACGCCTCCTCATGCGCCTCTACGGTTTGCCGCAGCCGTTGGTGATCGCCTCTACGGGACACGCCGTAGCCCTGGGCGCGTTGTGCCTCTTGACGGGAGACTACCGCGTCGGTGCAGAGGGCGACTTCCGCATCGGATTGAACGAGACGGCGATCGGCCTGGCCCTGCCGCCGTTTGCCGCGATGCTCGCAGACGAACGGCTGTCGAGGCGTCATCTCGCACGCGCAGCGCTCGGTGCAAGGATATTCTCTCCAGCGGGTGCCAGGGACGCGGGATTCCTGGACGAAGTGGTTGCACCGGAGAGGCTCCGGGAGTCTGCTCTCGACGTGGCCCGCCAGATGGTGGATCTTGACGGTTCCGCTTATGCGGGAACGAAACAGGGGCTGCGGGCCGCTTCCATTGCCAGGATTCTTGACGGATTGCGTTAGAAGACGCCGGTCCAAGACTGAATCTATGTCCCTCTCAAGCGGGACTGCTTGCGCACTTGACGATGTCGCAGGATCTCGTCGTTGATCGCGCCCGCGTCGATTTCGATGGCGGGGTCGCCGAGGACTTCCGCGACGCGGCCATAGTTCAGAAAATACACCGAACCGTCCATCCGGCGCATGAGGAAACCGTAGTCCACCATTCGCCGCCGCAGCGTCACGTGATCGATCTCCGCCCGTACCGAGGCCAGCCAGTCGGAAAGTGCCTCGTTGACCTCCCACTCGGCGTGAGGGCGTCTCCGGGTCAGGCAACCGGCCGCCACGGCGAGTACAGAGTCGAGTTCCGCTGGATGCGTCGGGAATCCCTGCAGGCGGCCAGATTGAAGGAGACGGCGAAACAGCTCATCGACGTTCGCCCGGGTCGCCGCTGAGTCTGGATTCGGCAACTCGAGATCAGGGTGCGACATTTCGCGATCCCGCGGTAGACTGAAGGCGGACAGTCTATCAGGCGAGGTTTGCCCGCCTGCTCCAAGCCTAGATTCCTGGCCCTGCCCGTTGGGGCGTGCCGTCGTGGAAACGGGCGAACCGAAACCGCGTCAGGTCATGTCCGGGGGGCTCGCCGAGCACGAGCGACGCCATGACTCTTCCCGCGCCAGGGCCGATGCCGAAACCGTGGCCGCTGAACCCGGTAGCGATGAACAATCCGCGGCGGTCGTCGACCTCGTCCAGCACCGGTACCACGTCCGGCGTCATGTCGATCATCCCGGCCCAGGACTCCACGAGGGGTATTCCTTCCAGGACCGGCACCCGTATTCGGATGGCCTCGTCGAGCCTGCGCAACGCGCGGTCGGATGGCGGCGGGTTCAGTACGCGGTTGCGTTCGAAGGGACTCTCCTCGTCATCATGCCATGTTCGGAGTTTCAAGCGCCCGAGCACACCGTCGAAACGCAACTGAAGATTGCCCCTGTTGGCCTTCAGGATGTGCAGGAACCTCGAGAAATAGCGGAACGAATCGAGGCTCACGAAGTGATCGTTGGTTCCGGCTGCTGAGACGGTGTATCCACCGTCCTGGCGGCGGCGGAATCCGAACCCCGTTGCGGATGCGTTGCCGTCGTAGAAGTCCGGCGCGGGAGCCGTCCGCGCCACGGTGGCCCGAAACGTGAGTTGCGGCAGATCGAGACCCACGTGGCGCAGCAGTAGTGAACTCCATGCCCCGCACGCGCAGACGGCAGCTTGGGTGCGAACCGGGCCGAGTTCGGTGACCAGGCCAGAGACGGCGCCTGCCTGGAACTCGATTCCCCGCACAGCGCAGTTCTCGATGATCCGCCCGCCGGTGCGGCGCACTGCCCGCGCCAGCGCCGGGACCGCCACGAAGGGCTCGGCGCGGGCGTCGCTCGGCGTATGGAGGCCCCCGACGTAGCGTCCCGGAAGCCCCGGGATCAACGCATCCACCTCGCTGCTCGAGAGCAGTCGGGTATCCAGTTGATGCTGTTCCGCGACCTTGAGCCACTCCTCGTGCTTCGCCATCTGGCTTTCCGCGTCGGCGAGGTAGGCGACTCCCCGGCGGGCGAAGCCGATGTCTTCACCGATCTCCCCGGATAGCCCCGCCCAGATTTCCTGGCTCTCGATCACGATGGGCAGTTCGTCCGCATCCCGCGCCTGCTTGCGAATCCAGCCCCAGTTGCGGCTGGACTGCTCTCCAGCTACCCGGCCTTTCTCGAGCACCAGCACGTCGACGCCACGCCTGGCGAGGAACCAGGCGGTGGAGATGCCGGCCACGCCGCCGCCGATGACGACGACGTCTGCACTTTCAGGCAGTTCGGCCCGAAACGAGATGGGGCTTTGGTCGCTCAGGACCATTCAGGTTGTTCCTGTTTCTGCGTGAGGGGATGCGCCTCGATCAGAAAAACGCGAACAGGCGCATCTCCACGCTGTGCCTGGGCGCGGCCTTCGGGCTCGCATCCGGCAACTCGAAGGCGGTGTGCAACGTGTATCGCGCCCGTCCGTCGGTTGCCGAGTCGTAGACCTTGAAGAACACTGCCTCGTCCGGCGCCAGGTACGGGTAATAGAAGAACCGGTGATTCGGGTTGTAGCGGGCCCGCCAGATCTCTCCCACGCGTCCAGGTGCGGGTCTGGGCGCCGGAATGAAGTCCGATTCGTCCACCGTGCGCGCATCGGCGACGGTGATGGGGTCGGACTCGATCCTATGACCGATCGGCCGCCACGCCTGCACGATGGCGAACCGCCGCTTGAGCAGAGTATCGGCCTCGTCAGGCAACAGGTCCCTCACACGCTTCCTGGCCGACCAGTGCGTATAGTCGTTGTGCACGCCCCTCGCCGGACCCTTGAGACCTTTCGTCCGGCGAACTGCCTCGTCACCGTGCCGTACGGTGTGATCGAAGATGTGGATACGAGAAGCGCCGGTGCATCGTTTGGCGATCCGCTCCATGGCCGGATAGTAGATTCGCCGTACGCAATCGGCGTCCAGGAAGTCGATCGGCGGCAGCGCATCGCGCTGAAGTTCGAACCCGTGCATGTCGAGCGTGATCGGCTCCGGCCATTCGCGCGCGTTGAAGATCGACACGTCGTGCCGGGCGGTGCCGCTGCCCAGGTTCCGTCCTGCGGAATCCGGCGCTGCGATTTCGTAGTAGTGCTTGTCGCCGTCGTTGGTGGCATAGCCCAATGAGGTACGCACGGCGTGCTGTTCAAGTGTGGAAGCGGGTTCGGCCATTAGCTACACCTCTGCATGATGTTCTTCTGACGTGTCGAGGGTGACCGTCTGGGTATCGGCTTTGTCGTTAGAGTGAGCCGTTGATTCCTTCTGAATTGGTTCTTTCTGCGTGACGATACGCGGCGCACTTGGCTGCCATGGCTTGAGCCTTTGGCCCACCTCCGCGTAGAAGCGTAGCACTGACGTTTCCAGTTCATCGACGAATGTTTTTGTTCCCGAAAACCGTGCTCCCGCGTCTCGCACTAACACTACTTCGAACGCTCGTGGTGAAAGCGCCGGGTTCTCGGCACGAATTGCATCTGGGTCCGCACGAACGACTTCCAGCGTGTTCATCGTTGGAGTTCTCCTGCCGGGCCAGACTGCGCGAACGTGCAGATCCCAGGCATCGCTCCCGACAAGCTGGCGCAATAGCCAATTTGTCCGTGCTCTCGAGGATTTCCGGTCGCCGGGCGCCCGAAGATTCATCGACACCTGAATTGATCGTGTTCGAAGATCTGCTTGGACCTTTATCGGAGATGCGGCTGCTGGGACATTGAACTCAACCGCCAACGTGGCTGTGTTGCAGAAAGTGGCTGCTTCGTCAACCACCCGCCGTCGAGGATCAGTCCGATGGGCCATTGGGAGCCGAATCACTACATTTGCGTTTACTAGCTCCGTTAGTTTGAGCGCCAAGTCTCGGCACTCTTGATGCCAACTGGCTACGGTATCGACCACGGCGTCGGACGTTCTCGCCAGTTTGGCACCAGCGACTACTGAAGTGACGACGTTCCTCCAATCCGCTCCCATCCGGTCGAAGCGCAGGACGCCGGTGCTCGGATGGTCCAGGAATCTTACGAGTTCGGCCAACAGGAACAGCTGTTCCCGATCCTCGACTTCCTCGGCCGCGAGTAGCACCTTTGCGTACGTCAAGATGCTAGTCCAGGACCAATGAAACAGACCAACACCCTTCGGGAGTCGAGAGACTCGGATGGGATGGTGATGTGGCACAGCCGTGAACTCATTGGAGATAGTTATGACTGCATCGACGCCGTTCGCCCTGGCGAGCCTTAGGTAGGCTTGTACTTGATCCGAATCAAGCCGAGCTCGGCGGACCTTTGCCTCTATGAGAGCACTCCAGGACCGACGGCCGATCTCAACAACGATCAGTCCATCAGGTCGTCCGGAAACTCCTTCCGGAGCGTTTTCGAGCACGACTTCTGTGAATGTCTTGACACGCGCTCGAATGCCGACGCGCTGTCCGACCGTGGACAATAGCGTCCGTCCGAGATCATCTATATTCGCGACACAGGCAAGCAAGACGGACAGGGCACGTCCTTCTTTGGACGTCTCGGCCAAGACGGGGAATAGCCTTGCAGGTTCACCGGACTTTAGCTTCTCAGGAAGGTCGTCAGCCATCGTGGATTCCTTCGAATGTCGAATTGGTTAGAGATAGAGCTAACATGCGAAGTTGGCAAATTCAAATCTCAGCTCTGCGTTGGACGATGCTTCAATCTCCGGCTCGCCAACGTTTCAGTTGATTCTCAAGCGGTGCATTAGTGCTCGATCTTGGGCTGAAAGCATGGCGTTACGGCCGCTGGTTCCTGCGGCAGGTGACGCGCCAGTTTCGCGACGACGGCTGCACCGTGGCCGCCGCCGCGCTGACGCTCACGACCATGATCGCCGTCGTGCCGTTCTTCGCGGTCGTCTACCGAATCCTGTCGCTTCTGCCGGAATTCGCCGGTGTCGGCGACACGATTACGAGCTTCGTCTTCGAGACCTTCCTGCCCGGTTCCAGCGAAGCCGTGCTCGACAAGGTGCGGGAGTTCTCCGCCAAGGCCAACGAGCTGACGCTGGTCGGCGTCGGTGTGGTGTTCGTCACCACCATGCTCATGCTGATGCGCATGGAAGAGTCGTTCAATCGCATCTGGCACGTCGCGAACACCCGCACTGGCATGGCGCGCTTTCTCTCCTATTGGGGAATCGTGTCGTTCGGCGTTCCCATGATCGGGGTCGCTGTTACCGCTGCGAGCTACGACTTCGGTCTCGCCTACCTGGCGGACCTGCGGGGCTCGACGGTCATGGAAGGCGTCCGCGAGGCGGTTCCACCGTTGGCGACGGCGTTGACGTTCACCTTGCTCTACTACGCGGTCCCGAGTTGCCGCGTCAGATTTGACCACGCCCTGGTCGGTGGCGTCGTGACCACCGTACTCCTGACGTTCGCGAAGGAGGTCTTTGCCTGGGCCGTTCCGTGGTTTCAGAACGAACTTGTCTACGGGGCCTTCGCGGCGCTGCCGCTGTTCGTCATGGGGCTGTACCTGGTCTGGGTGCTGATCCTCGTCGGTGCGATCTGCGTACGCACCCTGTCCCTTATCCCTTGGGAGGACGAGCCGGATGGCGTGCCGGCGGCGGTCAAGTGCGCGAAAGTGCTGGAATTGCTGCATCGGGCGCATCTCGACGGACGCGCCGTCACGGATGCCGAAATCCTGCAGGCCGTGCCGATGACGCGAACTGAGCGGGCCCGTGTCTTCGACCTGCTGCACGAAGGACGCTGGCTGCGTTCCACGGAGAACAAGGCCTGGGCGCTCGGGCGCGGTCTTGAGAGCATGACGTTGTGGGAGCTTTTCCTGAAGCTTCCCGACGGCATTGCGGAGGAGAATCTGAGTGGCGACAGCACCGTCGAGGCGCGCTTTCGGGCATTCCTTCATGAGGGGGCTATCCATCTGAATGTCAGTCTCGCTGACATCGCGATCAATGAACCATCGAGCAACTCCGGAGCAGACTGACCGAGTAATCTGCGTAGTGCTCCTTTTCGGTACCATGTTGTCGTGAACCTGTCGTCACAGTAGAACCATGAGAAACACAATGGAGATCGATGGCTACCGGGCTGTCATTGAGTTCGATCCTGACATTGACATGTTCAGGGGCGAGTTCGTGGATCTGAATGGCCGGGCGGACTTCTACCGGAAGGATGTCGCGGGATTGAGGCGGGAGGGCGCCATCTCGCTCAAGGTATTTCTCGACATGTGCCGAGAAGATGACGTAGAGCCGCGCAAGAGGTTCTCCGGCAAGTTCAATTTGCGCATGCCACCGACGCTTCACGCAACCATTGCAGTCGCAGCCGCCGCCGAGGGCGAGAGCCTGAACCAATGGGTGACGGACGAGCTTCGCGCGGGGGTATCGAGCTCCGTGTAGACGGTCGGCTTGATTCGTCCGCTCGGCAGGCAAACGGCCTTCAAGTGGACACTCTCCAATTACTGCCACAAGCGCAAAGGATGGATTCATGGACCAACTGAACTCCTTCATCGACCAGGTCAACGCCTTTGTCTGGGGGCCGCCGATGCTCGGGATGCTGGGTGTCACCGGCCTGCTCTTGACCCTCGGCCTGGTGTTCATGCCGTGGCGCAAGATCGTTTATGGATTCCGGTTGCTGTTCGACAGGTCCGATCCGTCCGGTACGGGCGAGATCAAGCCGTTCAACGCGCTGATGACGGCGCTTTCGGCAACTGTCGGCACGGGGAACATTGCCGGCGTAGCGACGGCGATCGCGCTTGGCGGTCCGGGCGCCATCTTCTATATGTGGCTGATCGCGCTTTTCGGGATGGCCACGAAGTACGCGGAAGCGGTGTGCGCCGTCACTTACCGCGAAGTGGATGAGGACGGAAGGCATGTCGGCGGACCGATGTACTATCTGCGCAACGGCGTAGGCGAATTCGCTCCGGAACTCGGCAAGTGGCTGGGCCTCGCTTTCGCAGTGTTCGGCGCTGTGGCGGCATTCGGCATCGGCAACGCCGTTCAGGTCAACTCGATGGCGGCGGCACTGACCAACAGCTTTTCGGTTCCCGCGTGGGCGACCGGCATCGTTGTCGCCGCACTGGTAGGCGTTGTCGTGATCGGCGGCATCCGGCGGATCGGCGAAGTCGCGGGCAGACTGGTGCCGATCATGGTGGTGCTCTACGTCGGTGCTGCCCTCGTCATCATTCTCATCAACATCGTCGATGTGCCCGCGGCGTTCGGGTTGATCTTCACCCACGCCTTCACGCCTGCCGCGGCAACGGGCGGTTTCGCGGGAGCGGCGGTCGCCGCGGCGATCCGTTTCGGTGTCGCCCGGGGCGTGTTCTCCAACGAGTCGGGGCTCGGGTCGGCCGCCATTGCGCACGCGGCGGCGCAGACCAACAGCCCGGTGCGCCAGGGCATCATCGCGATGCTGGGAACCTTCATCGACACTCTCGTCGTCTGCACAATGACCGCGCTGGTCATCCTCACCTCGGGCGCATGGACCATGATGGGCGCGGACGGCGGGGGCCTGACCGGAGCTGTCCTCACGTCCACGGGTTTTCAGACTTCCATCCCCGGCGGTCAGTACATCGTCACCATCGCGCTGGCGGTATTCGCGTTCACCACGATCCTCGGCTGGTCCTACTACGGCGAACGGTGCTGGCAGTACATGTTCCGCGAGAAGAGCCTCTGGATTTATCGCGGCCTTTGGGTGCTGGCAGCGCTGGCCTTCGCCAACGTGAAGGTGGATTTCGTCTGGAACCTGTCCGACACGCTGAACGGGCTCATGGCCATTCCCAATCTGGTCGGCCTGCTGCTGCTGGCGCCGATGGTGTTCAAGGTGACGCGGGAGTACTTCGAGACGGTCGACAGACCGGGGTAGGGTGGAGCGGCTTTCCGACGTCACGATAAGCGGGTGAACACCCTCTGGCGATGACCGCCTTCGTGATCCTGGCCACGGTGCTGGCCACCGCGGTGCTCTCGGGCGTCATGGGCATGGCGGGCGGCGTGCTGCTGATGGCGGTACTGGTCACCCTGCTGCCTGTGGCGAGCGCCATGATCCTCCACGGCGCCGTGCAGGCAGCCTCCAACGGCGCACGGTTCCTGTTTCTGCGGGAACACGTGATGTGGGGAATCCTGCCGTTCTACGCGCTCGGCGCACTGCTCGCCGTGCTGTTGTTCGTCTCCGCGGTGTTCGTCCCTGATCCCGCCCTCGTGCTGATTCTGGTCGGTTCCTTTCCCTGGCTCGCGCGGCTTGTTCCGGTGCTCAGGGGACTCGATGTACGGCGTCCGGTCACCGGGGTGGCGTGCGGCGCCTCGGTCACGGCTGCCCAGTTGCTTGCCGGAGCGTCCGGTCCGTTGCTCGACGCGTTCTACCTGCGCACAGAGGTCGACCGCCGATGCATCGTCGCGACCAAGGCGCTGACGCAGGCCGCGGGGCATGTCGTGAAGATCGGGTACTACGCTTGGGTATCCGGCGCCGTTGTTGACGAGTTCGCCGTCGCGGGCGTCCCAATCTGGCTTGTCGGCACCGGGATCGTCCTGGCGATTCTGGGTGCCAGGATCGGTACGCGGTTGCTTGAGAAGTTCGATGACCGGCAGTTCCGGCGGGTGACGGGCTGGGTGATCCTCGGCCTTGGCGCGCTCTGCATCGTCAAGGGTGCGCACGACCTGTTGCTTCCTTGATGAGGCCGAACGCGCGGGAGCCTCATTTGCCGCGCAACACCGTCGTTGGCTCCTGTATCGCGGTGCGGCGGAACAGCTTACGAATTCGTTTGATTCTTGGCCCCAGTCTGCAAACCTCGTGTGGCCGGAAGACCGGAGCTGGTGCTTGGCGACGGAGACCGACGCGGAGTGCACCGTCATCGGGGGAAGTCGGGAACTCATTTCCGCAATCCATGATGAACCGAGTCTTGAAGTCCAGGGGCGTGCCCGGAAGATTCCTTGCCGCATCTGGGTGACGTTCTTGCGCCGGTGGTCGAGCCACCCCCAAACTTGACATTGCCGCCAGCCTTTGAGTTGCGCGACTACCAGCACCCTTTCAACCAGCACCGTGCGCCCAGGGCCACGCAAGCGCGCGTTGCACGCGTGGCTGGTGTGGCTGTACGAAGTCAGAAGATCCATACAGACCGCAAGGCGGAAGGGCAGGGACTGAAAAGAACCGTTCAAGGGCGCCGGGACCATGGAACCGGGACGCTCAACGTGTGCCGCCTGGTCACATCGGTGAAGTGCATCGAGACATGAGCAAGATCGGCAAGCCGCCCCTGGCCCGGCTTCCGAAGCCAACCTGGCGCGGCTCGACGACGTCGAACACTGGTGGCCGCTAGCGGCTCGTGTATCCGAGCGGCACCGTCTCGACGTGGACATCGACAGCGCTGTGACAGGGAAAGGCGGAACCTTCCCGACACTGATCTGCGGCGAAGTCGTGGTCAAGCTGTGCGGGCATCTGCCGTTCTGGCGTCGGGCGCACGCCGCCGAACTGGCGGCGATGCGGCGCGTTGCCGAAGACCCGCGCATCCTGGCTCCGAGACTGTTGTTCCAGGAGCGGTTGTTCGACAACCCGACGACACCGTGGCCATACCTTGTTTCGACCCGGATGCGGGGAGGAGCGTGGGGGGAGACGGCACTATCCCAGGAAGAGAAATCAGCCATTGCTGCCCAGCTTGGCCAACAGGAGCGTTTCATCAATGCGCTTTCGCCAGTTGCTGATATCGCCACGCCGGATACATGGTCCGCCCCTGGCCTTGTGGAGGCGGCGAAGCAGTCGGTGCTGCCGCCACACCTGATCGCACAGATCGACGACTTTTGTCGCCGGAGTGGATCAGGGGCACACGGCGTTCCTCCACCACGACCTCATGTTCCGACACGTCTTCGTTGAGGAGGGACGGCTTGCAGGCATCATCGACCGGGGCGACGCGCTCGAAGCGGACCGGCACTACGAACTGGCGCAGATCCAGCTCAATCTGTTCGACGGCGACAAGACTCTTCTGCGGGCGTTCCTGGACCACAGCGGCTGGCCGGTCGAACGGACTTCCCACGCCGGGCGCTAACCGATGCCTTTCGCCGCCAGGCGGTGGGGCTCGCCGAGCACCGAACGATGGACGTGTTCCACAAACTCCCGGGGATGCTGGAGCTCGAAGACATCGTCACTCTGGACGATCTCGCCGAAGCGGTGTTCGGTGTGTAGCGGTGCTGCGGCGAAACGGCTTCACGTCGGCGTTTCTGGAACTCACTTGAACCACCGCCTCAATATTTCGAGAGCATCTGCTGCCCCGCCGTACTCAGCCCAGCCCGCGGGCGTGCCTCCGTACGCTCCGTCCAGGATGGCGGCGTCCGCGCCGCGGTCGAGGAGGAGGCTGAGGCAGCCGACGCAGTTGTGCTGTGCCGCAAGGTGCATGGCCACCGCATCGACGCCGTGGCCTTCGCCGCCCCAGTCGTGGCGCAGGTCGGGATCCGCGCCGTGGTCTAGCAGCCAGGTGGCGGCCTCCACCTTGTCGCTGTAGCAGGCCCACAACAACGGCGTACCCCGAAACGGATTCGCGTTGACTTCGGCGCCGATACCCACCAATACGGCCATGGCTTCGCACTGGTTGTTTCGCGCTGCCCACGTCAATGCTTCGTCAATGACCTCCTGGCGCGCGAATGTGCGGCTCCAGGTCGGAAAGAACTCCGGAGCGTAGAAGTCGAGGCCGAAGTACGCGTCGGGTGTGAGTTCGTTGCCCTTGATGAAGTTGCCGAGATCGTTCCCCAGCCCGGCCGCGGTGCGGAGGTTGTCGGGATAGGGCGGCGTGAGTACCTTGCCCATGTAGGCCTTGGCGTAGAACAGTGCGTACGCCAGGGGCGACCCTCCTGCCTTGCCATAGGCGTCCGTTCTGGGGGAAGCACCGGCTACAAGAAGCCGTCTCGCCAGGTCTGAGTGACCGGCCATGCCTGCCGTATGCAGCGGCGTCCAGCTGTTGTTGTCGGCAGCGGACGGATTCGAGCCCGCCCGCAATATCAGGTCGACCGCAGCATGCTGGCCGGGCGTTCCCGGATCCAGGGGAATCGCAATGTTCCCCGTAGCCGCCCGGCAGGCGAGATCCAGAAGTGTCCGCCCGTCGGTGTCGAAGGCGGTGACGACTTTCGGAGAACGGGCCAGCACGGCGCTGAGCGTGTCGACATCGCCGTCGCGGGCGGCGGCGGCTGCGTGCGCGAGGGTCTCCTCGGTCAAGTCGTGTGGCCCATGGAGTTCACGTTTCAGCTGGACTCGCCGGTGTAAAACGCAGTCGTGCGATCACACGCAACGCGGGCAGCATCGGGGGTCATCCCGCTCGCCACCGCCGCTTCTCCCCATCCCTCGCTGCTGCCGGCGATAAACGACTTGCCTTCTCGAGAAGCAGAAAAAGTGGCTTCATCCGGTTTCGGAGCGGTTGGTTGCGCGAGGTACAACGACAATCCCAGCGCCGCCAACTCCCAACCGACGCCGACCGCACCCGGGCCGTATTCAGCCCAGTGCTCCGAGTCGAGCGCGGTGTGCGTGAGTGCGAGGTGCGTAACACCCGCGTCGTCGCGGGACAGACGAATATCGAGCCAGCTCACATCCCCGCCGAACTCCCAGGTGATCGCCAGATGCGTCGGTGGTTCGCATCCCGTGATGACGCCACTTGCATTACCTTCCAGCTCGTAGCGACCACCGGGTTCAAGATCGCCGCTGATCGGAAGAAACCAGCGCGGAAGGCGCTCGGCGTTAGTGACGGCATCCCACAGATCCTCGATCGTCGTCGAGTAGCTGCGGACCAGCGTGACCGCGTGGGCGAGGTTTCCATCGCGTTCCAGTGACGACGCGCAGCGCTTTGCGGCACGGAGGTGATCATCCACATCGAATTTCACGGAAAGTCCTTTTCCTTGGAGACCTTGAGGCGTAGGAAACTCATACGGGCGCTACAAGAAGTCAATGATTCGCTACAGGAGCCGTCGCGAGTTAGTCGTCTCCTTCCAACATCATGCGCTGGAGTCGCCCAGGAGGGTGCGCCGTAGAACGGCACGGCAGTGCCGATCAAGGCGCAGCATCCGGGATGGGCGGGATGGGCGAAAAAGAGCGCTTGAGCGGGGGTGAAAGACGGCACGCCCGAAGGGCTGTCGGATTTCATGGCACTAGGAG
>JAPOYI010000087.1 GCA_026706665.1 Gammaproteobacteria bacterium
GGCGTCGTCGCCCTCGTCCACCGCCAGCGTCGCCTTCGACAGCACGATCTCCGCCGTCTCGTCGTCGGTGACCGTCACCGGCAGCGACGCCGTCAGCGCCGCGTAGTCGCCACCGGCCGCGGTGTGGGTCAGCGTGACCGGGTCGTTCGCCGCGTCGTCGTCCTCGTCGGCACTCACCGTCACCGTCTGCGCGGTGCCCCAGTTCGTGGTCGTGAACGTCAGCGTCGCCGGGTCCGGCGTCAGGTCCGTGTCCGCGTGCCCCGTGAGGGTCACGGTGACGTTCGCCGAGGGCTTGGAGCCCAGCTTCACCGTGTACTCCGCGTCACTCCCCTCGTCGACCGAAAGAGTCTCCCTGGAGAGCACGATCTCGGCCGTCTCGTCGTCGTCCACCGTCACCGTCACATCCGCCGTGATGTCGCGGTAGCCGCCGCCTTCCGCCTCGTGGGCCAGGGTCACCTCGACATCCGAGGCGTCGTCGTCCTCGGCCGCCGTCAGCGTCACCGTCTGCGCCGTGTCCCAGTTCAAGTTGCTGAACGACAACGTGGTCGGACTTGGCGTCACGGCCGTCCCGGCGTGGCCCGAGATGGTCACCTCCACTCCGCCGTACGGTTGCGAAGCAAGCTTCACCTCGTAACTGGCGGTGCTCCCCTCGGTCACCGTCACCGACCGCGGGACAACCAGGGCGGCATCCTCGTCGTCGGCCGTGTTCACCGTCAGCGCCGCCGTCACGTCCGCGTAGTCCCCGCCCGAGGCCGTGTGCGTCAGCGTCGCGGTGTCGTCGACCGCGTCGTTGTCCTCGCCCGCGTCCACCGTCACCGTCTGCGCCGTCGCCCAGTTCGAGGTCGTGAACGTCAGCGTCGTCGGGTCGGGCGTGAGGTCCGTGTCCGCGTGGCCCGCGATCGCCACCGTCACCGTCGCCGTCGGCGCCTTCCCCAGACGCACCGTGTAACTCGCCTCGCCCCCTTCGGCCACCGACAGCGAGGCGGGCACGACGATCCGGGGGGTCGTCGTCTCGTCGTCGCTCACCGTCACGGGCATGCTCGCCTTCACCGAGGCGTAGTTGCCGCCCGCGGCCGTATGGGTGAGCGTTTCCGTGTCGTTGACCGCGTCGTCGTCCTCGTCCGCGCTCACCGTCACCGTCTGCGCCGTCGCCCAGTTCGAGGTCGTGAACGTCAGGCTCGTCGGCGAAGGGGTCAAGTCAGTGTCCGCGTGACCCGCGATGGTCACGGTAACGCTCGCCGTCGGCTCCGAGGCGAGCTTCACCGTGTACTCCGAGTCGTCCCCCTCGGCGACCGTCAGCGCCGCCGGCGTCAACACGACCGCCGCCACGTCGTCGTCGGTCACCGCGACCGCGATATTCGGCATGACCGCCGTGTCGTAATCCGACCCGTTGTGGTCGCCCTGCCGCCATCTCTGCGGGCTATGGAGGATGCTGGCCGCCCGCTCGCCGAGGACATTGGCGACGTTGTCGTCCACGCCCGTCACGGTCACCGTCTGCGGCACCGACCAGTTCTGATGCGTGAACGTCAGCGAGGCGGGCGACACGGTCGCCGCGCCTGTGTTCAGGCTCCCAATGCGAACGGTGGTCGTACCCGTCACGAGAGCGCAGCTGCCCCCGCCGACCGCGCAGGTGAACCAAACGGGCTTGCCCCTGAGTGCCGCCGTGTAGGTCGCCTTGTGTTCCTCCGCGGCGGTGCCGGCCGTGTCGGCCTCGGCGATCGTCAGCGACCTCCTCGACAGCGACAGCCCGCGAGTTTCGCTCTGGAGATTCACGAGCGTCCAGGTTTGCGGCTGAGCTAGTGGACCAACCCAAACGGTTCCGTCGTTGTACCTGATTCTGTTATCGACGATCCTGCTGGTTACACGTTTTTCCGTGAAGGAAGCGTCGGGATTGGGAATAAATTTGACTTCCCAATTGATGTAATACGTTGTGCCGTCTTGCGCCAGCTTGCTCCCGTCCAGGGTGTACGTCCAACGATTGGTGTCCGTCCCCTGCACGCTCACCGTGATGCCAGGCTGCCCAAGTGTCTGGCGGAGCGCTACCGAGAAGTCCGTCTTCGCGGGGATGAGGCCGCGGTGCTCAACCTGCAACACCCACACTCCCCCGCCGACCTCGCCGACAATGCCATAACGTGCAGTGCTTACCAGTTGTGGTGCGGGCTTTACGAAAGGCTCTTCCTCATCATCATCCCCGGCGCTGCTGAAGAAAATCGGTTCGTCGGCGGCGCGGGCCGGCGGCGCCGCAAGCTCGAGGCTGAACGACATGTTCAGCGTAGGTTCGTCCTGCGCCGGTTCGGCGTCCGCCGGACTCTGGGCGAGCGCGGGAGGCGCCGCTCCGGCCGAGAGGAGCAGAACGACCGCGAAGGCGGCGAAGGAGCGGAGAACCGATGCCGAACGGTCAGTTCGTGGGGGAGAGAGCGCCGCGGAAAGCCGGCGCCGTCGAAACGCACTCACCGGCACGGCAATTGTACCGAACGCGTTCCGGACGAATGTCAAGGGATCAAGCCGACTTTTTCCAGCCCGACGAGAGCAGGACGCGGGGACCGCCGCCTCTGGACAGTTCGGCCTGTTCGCCATACCGCTCTCTGATTCGCTTCCCGGTCCGCCGCCTGGCGAACTGCATGCTCGCCCCGACTATATGCCAAATGCCAACGCTTGGGAAAGCGCGCACTGACGGTCAGTTTTCGGTCAACCAGTCAACCGGGCGATCCGTGACATCTCCCCACAAATCTGACGTGCACCCATCCGCACGGACGGCGGCGGGGTGGCTCGCAGCCCTTCTCCAACGCGCAACGGCGCCGGCGGCGCACTCGAGCACCAGTCCGTTGCCGTCCCACTGCACGGAATCTCCCTCGCTGGAAACTTGGGAAGCAGCCGGGGCAGTTTGTCCTCGGGAACGTTGAAGAACGTGTCGTACATGTCGAGCGGGCGGAACAGGCGTTCGCGCAGGAAGACATCGAACGGCTGGCCGCTTGCGCGCTCGACCACCGCGCCGAGCACGTCGGTGGCAACGCTGTAGTGCCACCGCGAAGAATCTTCTCCACCGGCCTCGAAGCAGGGACCCCCAGCAGGCCGGCGCCCGCGCATTCTACGCAAACAGGTCGGCGAAACGCTCTCGCAGTGCGTTTTTCTGCACCTTGCCCATGACATTGCGGGGCAGGCCGACCATGCAGACCACGCGCTTTGGCTGCTTGAACCGCGCCAGCCTGTCCTTCAGGGCCGCCTCGACCATGGCTGCATCCACCGGCTCGTGCCGCGGCACGACCACGGCAACGACCCCCTCGCCGAAGTCCGGATGCGGCACGCCAATCACGGCACTCTCCGACACTTCGGGCATCTCGTCTATCAGCGTCTCCACTTCCTTCGGGTAGACGTTGTAGCCGCCGGAAATGATCAGGTCCTTGGTTCGACCGGCAATGGAGACGCGACCTTCACTGTCCATAACGCCCAGGTCGCCGGTCCGAAAGAAGCCGTCGCGCCTGAACTCCTCCGCCGTCTTGTCCGGCATGCGCCAATATCCCTTGAAGACGTTCGGTCCGCGGACCTCGATTTCCCCGATTTCGCCCTCCCCCAACACGCGATCGCCATCGGCGATGCGCGCTTCGGTTCCGGGCAACGCGAATCCGACGGTTCCTCCAGTGCGCTCACCGGCGAGGGGGTTCGACGTGTTCATCAAAGTCTCGGACATGCCGTAGCGCTCCAGGATCCGGTGGCCCGTCCGTGCCTCAAAGTCCGCGAACGTCTGCGCCGCCAGGGGCGCGGAGCCGGAAATGAAGAGACGCATCGCCCGGCAGACATCCCCGGTGAAAGCGTTGTGGCCGAGCAGCCGCGTATAGAACGTCGGCACGCCCATCATCACCGTGGAGGAAGGCAGATGCTCGATCACGGCGTCCGCATCGAAACGCGGCAGGAAGACCATCGAGCCGCCGCCAAGAAATACGCAGTGCAGTGCCACGAACAGTCCGTGCACGTGGAAGATGGGCAGCGCGTGCAGCAACACGTCGTCGGACCGCCATCCCCAGGCGTCGCAGAGGGTCCGTGCGTTGCTCTCGAGATTCCGGTGGGTCAGCATGGCCCCTTTCGGTCGGCCCGTCGTGCCGGACGTGTAGACAATGGCGGCGACGTCGTCCGCCGCCCTCGAGACAGTCGGCTCCAACGCGTGCGCGGCGTTCATTCGTTCCGCGAAGGAGCCACCGCCGCTCGCATCCAGCGTCTCGGTTGGAACGGCACACTCGACCCTCTGCGAGGTGTCGCAGACCAGCAGCGCGGGCTCGGCGTCCGACAGGAAATACTCCATCTCGACCGCCGTGTAGGCGGTGTTGAGTGGCACATAGACAGCGCCGACCTTGAGACAGCCGAGATAAAGCGCGAGCGCCTGCGGCGTCTTCTCGGTCTGGGTGACGACGCGGCCCCCCGGCCTGACTCCGAGATTCACCAACGCCCCCGCAGCCCGCGAAACCTGCGCCACGAGATCCCCGTAGCGCCAGTCCTCCCCATCCGGGACGTACAGGCAGATCGCATCGCGGTCCGTGCGAAACCGTGTCTCGAACAGTGCGTATACGTTTTCGTTCACAATATTCGTCCAACCGGTCCCGCAACTGTCGGAAGAGCCCCAGCGAGTCGTTTACTGCCCCGCCCTGCTGGCGCGATTGTCCGGGGCTGAACCAGAAGCCGCCCGACGACTAACTCACGAAATCGGCCAATTGCTGTGCGTAGCAGTCCCAGTACTTCCTGCCCTGTACCCAGAAATACGTGCCCCCAGGCCCCGATTATCATCACTCTGGCATTCGGAACGAGTTGAAATAGCACTGGATGACTTGCGCCCGGGGCGCTCTCACCGACGCGATATTCAATCAGTCGATGGCAGGCAGGATTCTCATTGTTGCGGCATGCGCGCACTCCATCTCTGATTTCATCAAGGTGCTGCATCGGAACTGTCTCTTGGTCTACGGGTGTTGGTTGACGTTGGAATGATGCTGTATCGGTATGGCCTTGATTGACCACCGCCAGATCAAGCTTCCACATCAAACGGCACAGGCCGAACCATCAAACCCGGTACGGATGGGGACCGAAGTTGGCCTCGTAGTACGGGGAGACCATGCGTCCCGGCGGGATGACCGCGTCGACGGCCCGGCAGTCCTCTTCGGTCAGCGCGTAATCGGCGGCGTCCAGGTTGTCGTCGAGCTGTTCCATCGTGCGCGGTCCGATGATGGGGCTCGTGACACCTGGCTGAGCCATCACCCATGCCAGCGCGAACTGCGAAAGTGCCACGCCCCGGTCGTCGGCGATCGTCTGCAACCGGTCGATGACGTCGAATATCCCCTGGTGGAAGCGCGCGCTCACCTGGTTGCGCTCCTCGGCGAAGCGTGTCCCCGGCGGCGGGTCCTCGCCGCGCGTGTACTTGCCTGTCAGCATTCCCCCTGCCAGGGGCCCCCACGGAATGGTGGCGACGCCATAGGTTTGCGCCATGGGTATCAGTCCGCGCTCGACACGGCGGTCGAGCAGGTTGTAAGGCATCTGCTCGCAGATGAAGCGATTGAGGCAGTACTTTTCCGATACCCATAGCGACTCGACGAACTGCCACGCGGCGAAGGTGGAGGTCCCGATGTAGCGCACCTTGCCGGCGTGAATCAGGTCGTCCAGCGCGCGCAGCGTCTCGTCGATGGGCGTCTCGGAACGGGGACGGTGGACCTGGTAGAGATCGATATAGTCCGTCTGCAACCGCTTGAGGCTCGCCTCGCACGCCTCGAGGATGTGCCTGCGGGACAGGCCCTGCATGTTCGGGTCGTCGTCCGACATCGCGCCGTGGAACTTCGTCGCGAGCACCATCCGGTCGCGCTTGCCGTTGCGAACCAGCGCCTCGCCAACGACCTGCTCGCTGAGTCCCCGGCCGTACGCGTTGGCCGTGTCGATGAAATTGACGCCCCGCTCAACGGCCCGGTCCACCATCCCGCACGCGTCTTTCGGCTCGGTCCGCCGCCCGTATGTCATGGCCCCCAGGCACAGGTTGCTCACCCTGACGCCGGTACGTCCCAGCAATCGCATTTCCACAGGCACAGAGTTCTCCTTCGATTTGTCGACCCAACATTGTCACCCCAGGGCGTCGGTCCGTCCACGACGCTCGGGCGGCCCTATACTTCCGTTCGTTCAGCGCACGGACGGGTAGGGAACCACGATGAAGGAATTCACGGGGAAGCTCGCTGTCATCACCGGCGGCGGATCAGGTATCGGGAGAGCGCTCGCCCGGCAACTGGTGGCCGAGGGTTGCAGCGTCGCGACCTGCGACATTCTCGAGGACAACCTCGCGGAAACGAGGCATCTCTGCGAAAGCGAAGCCGCACAGGGATGCACTGTCAGCACTCGCCACTGCGACGTGTCCCTTGAGGACGAGGTGCTCGCGTTCCGCGACGCGGTCAAGTCGACGCACAACACCAACCACATCGATCTATTGTTCAACAATGCCGGTGTCGGCGGCGGCAGCAGCTTCGTCGACGAAGACCGCGAAGAGTGGGAGCGCACCTTCAACATCTGCTGGTTCGGCGTCTACTACTGCGCTCGCGCCTTCATGCCCATGCTTGTGGCGAGCGACGACGCGCACATGGTCAACACCAGCAGCGTCAACGGTTTCTGGGCGACGCTTGGACCCATGAGCACGCATTCCGCCTACAGTGCCGCGAAGTTCGCCGTCAAAGGGTTCACCGAAGCGTTGATCACGGACTTCGCCAACAATGCGCCCCACGTCAAGGTGTCCGTCGTCATGCCCGGCCATCTCGGCACGTCGATCGGCACCAACGCGCGAAGGATCATGCACGGCGGGGAAGTCACCGAAGGAGAGTTGGCCCGTGCGCGCAAGCGCTACATGGCACTGGGCGTGATCGACAGTTCGGCGAGCGACGAGCAGGTGCGCGAGGCGATCGACGGAATCGGCGAGTGGTTCCGTCAAAGCGCCCCGACCACCGCGGAGCAGGCGGCGTCGATCATCCTCGACGGCGTTCGCGAAGAGCGCTGGCGAATCCTGGTCGGCGACGATGCCCGGCACCTCGACGAAATGGTGCGGGCAGCGCCGGAAGAAGCCTATACCGAGCAGTTCCTCGCAACGCTACGCGAACGCACGGAGTGGAATCTCGGCTGATCGGATGCGCTGGCCTGACCTCGGCAAATGAATCCGGAGACCTCCGATCAGTCCTCCGACAACGCCGCCAACAGGCGCGGAGGCGAAATCGGCAGGTCGCGCACGCGCACCCCCGCCGCGCCTCGAACCGCGTTCGCTGTCGCCGCCAGCGGCGCTACGATGGGCGTCTCGCCACATCCCCGCACACCGAACGGATGGGTGGGATTGGCGACCTCGACGATGTGCGTGTCGATCATCGGGAGGTCCGATGCTACCGGGACGCGATAGTCCAGGAACCCCGCGTTATCCAGCCGGCCTTCGGAGTCCCAGATGTACTCCTCGTTCAACGCCCAGCCTATGCCCTGCGCCGCCCCTCCCTGCATCTGGCCTTCGACGTAGTCCGGATGCACGGCCTTGCCCGCATCCTGGACGGCCGTGAACCGCAGCACGTCGGTCTTGCCGGTGTCGCGATCGATCCGGACATCGGCAACATTCACCGAAAACGCGGGTCCCGGGCCCTGCGCGTTGAGGGATGCCGCCGCGTTGATCGGCCCTCCGGTTCGCGCCATGTCACCGGCAATCTCGCGCAGCGCGAGCGGTTCGACATCCACGTTGGCGCCCGGCTTCGGCACCGCGCAGCCATCGATCCAGTCAACCTGCTCGACATCCACATCCCAGGTGGCCGCAGCGCGTTCCCTTAGTTCGGCGATGACCTTGCGCGATGCCTCGATCACCGCCATTCCCGTAGCGAAGGTCGTCCGGCTGCCGCCGGTGGCGTTGTTGAAACCGACACTCTCCGTATCGGCCACCACCACCTGGATGTCCTCGTAGGGAATGCCCATCGTCTCGGCGCATTGCAGCGCCATCGATGCACGCGAGCCGCCGATATCGGGATTCCCCTCCACCACTGTCACGGTGCCGTTCTCGTTCACCAGAACCTCGGCCGAGGACTGGTTGCCGCCGTTGAACCAGAATCCCACCGCAACGCCGCGGCCCTCGTTCTCGCCCAGCTTCGCAGCGTAGTTCGGATGCCGCCGGGCCGCCTCGAGACACTCCTTGAGACCCACCTTGGAGAACCTCGGCCCGTACGTCGACTGGCTGCCCTCGCTGACAGCGTTCCTGAGCCGCAACTCGATGGGGTCCATGCCAAGCTGCCGAGCCAGTTCGTCCAGCGTCGATTCCCCGGCGAAGTTCGACTGCGGCGAACCCGGCGCCCGGTACGCGGCGACCTTGGGCTTGTTGACCACCACGGTGTAGCCCTCGATGAGGAAGTTCGGACAGGTGTATCCCGCAAAGATGCACATGCAGCCGGGGCGCATGGGTCCGCCGCCCCGATAGGCGCCCGCTTCGTACCACAGCTCCGCCTGCATCGCCGTCAACGTACCGTCGCGTTTCGCGCCGATCCTGACGCGCGAGCGCGTCGCCGACACCGGACCCGAGGCGCGAAATACTTCCTCGCGCGTCATCACCATCTTCACGGGACGCCCCGATTGCCGGGACATCACCACGGCCAGCGGCTCCAGGTACAGCGTGAGCTTGCCGCCGAAACCGCCGCCGATCTCACTGGGTATGACCTTGATCTTCGACACCTCCATTCCGAGCACCCCGGCCACGGAGCCGCGTACGCCGAAGTGGCCCTGGGTTGAGCACCACACCGTCGCCCGTCCCTCTTCGTTGATATTGGCGACGCAGGCGTGCGGCTCGATGTAGCCCTGGTGCACCGTAGGCGTCGTGTACTCGCCCTCGACTATGAGGTCGGCCGCTTCGAATCCAGCTTCGAGGTCGCCTCCGGACAGCATGTATTTCTGCGGAATGTTCGAAGGCCTGGTCGGCGTCTCGGACAAGCCCTGGGTATAGATGTCGTCGTGTATCAGCGGCGCGTCCGGGGCGATCGCATCCTCCAGCGACATCAACGCCCGCAACGGCTCGTATTCCACTTCGATGGCGTCCAGGGCCTGATCGGCGATGGACGTCGATGACGCGGCCACGGCGGCCACGGCGTGGCCGTGATACAGGACCCGATCGCGCGCAATGACATTGACGGCGAGGTCGGCATCCCTGACCTCGCTTAGCGCCGGCAAGTCGTCACCGGTGATCACGGCCAACACACCGTCCATCGCGAGGGCTTTGCTCGTATCGATACTCAATATGCGCGCGTGGGCGTGGGGGCTCCTCAGGACGCGTCCCTGGATCATCCCGGGGAGGCTGAAATCCGCGCCGTAGTTCGCGCGTCCGGTGACCTTGTCGACGCCGTCCGGTCTGACGGGCCGCGTTCCCACGTATCGAAAGTCGATGGCTTCGCTCATTGGTGCTCACTTGCCAGTTGGGTAGACACATAATGATGCCACAGCGCGCCGGCGAACTGGCGGACCCGCCGCTGTTGGCGACGCACGGGCATCGGATAAGCTACGGCGCGCTCTTCACCAGTCCCTGGCCGCCGGCGACAGACGCCCGGCCATTCGAGGGTACGGGGCACACGTCGACCGCATGAATTCGCAACCGAAGCAGTCCCCCCGCGCGATCCTCGCGTGGATGTGCGTCCTGATCGCCGTGAACCAGCTCGGATTTGGCGCAGTGATCCCGGTGCTTCCCCTCTACGCGCAGTCGTTCGGCGTGCCCCAGGTGGCCATCGGCGCGACGATCGCGGCGTATGGCCTCGCGCGATTCCTGCTCGCGGTGCCCACCGGCCAGGTGGCGGACCGGCTCGGCAGGCGCAACGCCCTGGCCATCGGCGGCGCGCTGTCCGCTTTCGGCAACCTTTGGTCCGCCCTGGCGGGAAGCTACGTGGAACTGGCGCTGGCGCGATTCGTCTCCGGGGCCGGCGCCGGCGTCGTGCTGACGGCCGGCCTGATCGTGCTTGCCGACATCACCCGCGCCTCGACGCGCGGTCGCACGCTTTCCATCTACCAGGGCGTGTTCCTGTTCGCCGTCGGCATCGGTCCCCTCCCCGGGGGCTACCTGGCCGAACGGTTCGGGCTGGAGGCGCCGTTCCTCGTCTACGGCATCGCCAGCGCCATCGTCGCCGCCATCGCCTGGTTCGGCGTGGCCGAAACGCGGGCGATGGCCACGGAACGGGGCGAGAGCACACCGGTCCTGCCGTTTCGACGTCAGATGCTGACACTCGCCCGCAACGCCGGTTTCCTGCTCGTGTGTCTCATGAGCCTGACTGGTGCGGCGGCACGAACCGGCGCACTGTTCAGCATCGTGCCGGTGATCGCGCGGGACCGCCTGGGACTGGATCCGAGCGACATCGGTTTCGGCCTCGCGCTCGGCAGCGTCATCGGGCTTGCTGTCACCTATCCCGCGGGCGCGCTCGTGGACCGCTACGGCCGCAAGGCCGTCATCGTTCCCACGACCCTGCTCACCAGCCTGTCCATGCTCTGCTTCAGCCTGGCGCCCGAATACGCGTGGTTTCTGCTCGCATGTGCCATATGGGGAGGCGCGAGCGCGGCCAGCGCCGCGGCGCCGTCTGCGTACGCAGTCGACTCCGCACCGCCCGGGTTGAACGCGGCGGCCCTGAGTTCCTACCGGACGATAAGCGACATCGGCTACGTGGTGGGACCGATCCTTCTCGGTTGGCTGGGGGACGCGGCCGGCCTCGACGCGCCTCTCTGGACCTCGGCGGCAGCACTTCTGCTCGTGACAATGCTGTTCGCCTTCGTCGCCCCGGAGACGCACAGGAACCGATAGACTGGCATTCAGGAGCCCTCAGCCGGGGGAGCTTCCCCGACCGCTGACGCGTACGGAAGTGCCGGAATTTTCCCCGTCGCCGGAGGCGTACTTCCATGGAAGACTGATCGAGTGAACGATGGTCGCGCCAAAACGCCTCGGCAGAGCGGTCATGTCGCTTCTCGCAGGCGTGGCATCCGTCTCCGTCCACGCCGTCCAATGGAGCGATACCGAACTGCAACTCCAGTACGGCAACCTGGACATCCCGACCTTCGCGGGAGGCGGCGATTCAGTCCATCTCATCTACACGCTACAACATGCGAGCGGATGGAAATACGGCGACAACTTCTTCTTCGCCGACGTGCTCGACGCCCGCGACCCTGGGTTCCAGGACTCCGATCTCTACAGCGAGTGGTACTCGAATCTCAGTCTCGGCAAGATTCGCGGAAAGGAAATGCGCGCGGGGTCGGTTTCGGACGTCGGCCTCTTCCTTGGGGTCAACTGGGCCGACGACGCGAACGTGCGGAAGTTCCTCCCCGGCCTGCGCCTGTCCTTCGACCTTCCCGGCTTCGCGTTCGCGAATCTCGATTTCGCCGTCTACATCGACGACAGCGCGGGGGCCGCATCGGGGGGCGCGCCGAGTGAAGACGACACTTTCATGGTCGACTTCAACTTCGCGAGGCCATTCACGATCGGCGAATCAAACTTCAGCATCGAGGGTCACGTCGAGTACGTCGGAGAGCGCCGCAACGAATTCGGCGGCCAGGTCGAGGCCTGGATCCTCGCGCAGCCCCAGTTGCGCTGGAACCCGAACGATCGCTTCGCGCTCGGTATCGAGTACCAGTTCTGGATGAACAAGCTGGGGGACGGCGGCACCGACGAGAGCGCCGTGCAGGCCCTGTTCGTCTGGAAGCTCTAGCCGCCGGGCATCTCTTGCGCCCTGGGCGCAACCGCTTGGGAAGATCCTCGCAGGGACGTTTGCCTACGCAACTTTCAGCGATCACCCGTAGCGCATCCTCACGCGTTTGCCCCATCCTGAGAGAGAACTGGTACAGGCGCAGCGCATGGCGGACGAGGTCAGCCACGACCAGAACTTCAAGAACCCGATTCTCGACTATCCACGTGACGCACTTGCGTTCTTCGGCGGCGATGAAGCGCCTCTGGTACAAGACGACGTACGGATCATTCCGATTCGACAGGAACAGCTCCAGGAACGTCTCGGCGAACGCTTCCGCGAGCTCGATACGCCGCTCCTCGTGGAGTGGGCCGAAGGTCGTCGCGAAGCGGTCCTTTTCGTGCTGGAAGAAGAGTCCGACTCGCGGAGATTCAACCTGCGCCGGCTGGCCCACTACTGCCTCGACCTCGCCGACATGTTCGACACGGACCGCGTGGTGCCGGTCGCAATTTTCCTGCGCGCCGCCCACGCCGCGTCGGCGGCACTCGTCCTGGGCACCGAGCGCCGCACCTATCTGACATTCAACTACCTGAGTTGCAAGATCGCAGGGATGTCCGCCGAGCACTGGTGGGACAGCGACAACCTGGTAGCTCGGGTGAACCTGCCGAACATGCAAAGCTCCGAGAACCGCAAGGTTGAGGTTTACGCGCAAGCCGTTCGCGGCCTGCTGGCATTGGAGCCTGACGGCGGCAAACGGGGAAAATACATCGACTTCATCGACATCTACGCTGGCCTGACTGAAAATGAGCGCAGGCGCTATCGACGACAATATCCCGCGGAAGGAGCAACGATGGCAGGAATAGTCCAAAGAGCCCGCGACGAGGGCATGCAGCAAGGTCGCGTCGAGGGAGAGCGTGCGGTGGTGGAGCGACTGCTTCGGCGTCGATTCGGCCTCCTGTCCCCTGAAGTCACCGAACGGCTGAGTGAAGCGTCCACCGGTGAACTGGAAACCTGGGCCGACAACGTGCTGGATGCCGGAACGCTCGACGACGTATTCGATTCGGATTCCTGAATCCGGGACCATTCGCCGGACGAGGTTATTCCACCGGGCTGCCGCGGCCTCGAGTCAGACGATATGTGCGTCCCGCTTCGAAACCTCCGAAGGCTTCCTTCTCCCCGCCCGGCCAGATGACGGTAGCCTCCTCGACCCAGGCCTCCGCGCCCAAACCAAAGTGCACCCGCGGGTCGCTTGAAGCAAGGTAGCTGGCGCCCGGCTGAACATCCCGGCGCATGCGGATGTCTCCGACCGTTGCTGAAACGCTCGCTCCGTGGGCGTCACGTCCGGTGGCCGTGCGCACCTCGAATCGGACCCAATTGCCTCGCTCAACCCGGTTCATCAAGAGGTACGGCGCGGCATCGCGATTCACGACCAGGAGGTCAACGCCACCGTCGTTGTCCACGTCGCCAACGGCGAGACCGCGGCTGGTGTGCAACAGCGGCGGGTTGACGCCACCCTGGGGCGCAACTTCCTCGAATCGGAACGAGGCTGATTCAAACGTGCCGCGATACAGCGTGTTGGGCTCCGCGAAATTCTGCAGGACCGAGGGATCCGGCGACTCGATCCGGCCGTTCGCCTCGTAGAGATCGAGGCGGCCGTCGTTGTCGAAGTCCACCAGCGCCACGCCGAAGCGCGTATGCCGCAGGCTCGACGCGCCGAGCCCCACGACCCGCGTGGCATCGACGAAGTAGCTGCCCTCGTTGCGGAAAAAGGAGTCGGTCTGCTGCTCCATGTTCACGACCAGCAGATCGGTATCGTCGTCGTTGTCGAAATCCACGGCGGCGACGCCCATCCCGGCCTTTTCGATGCCATGCTCGTCCACGGCGCAGCCCCAGAGCAGCGACTCGTCCTCGAAGCGCGTGTTCCCCCGGTTCAGCCACAGTTGGTTGACCAGCATGTCGTTGGCGACGAAGACGTCCGTGAGCCCGTCGCGATTGAAGTCCGCGCCCGCGATACCCAGTCCGTTGCCGAAGGCGACGTTGATGCCGGCATCGTGCGTGACGTCCGTGAAGGTCCCGTCGCCGTCGTTCCGGTACAGCCGGTCCATGGCCGGGAGGGCGTACTGTCCGGGACCGCAATACGTGATCGCCCCGCGCACATAGCAGTCCCGCTCGATTTCCGGCGTCCAGTTCATGTAGTTGACGACAAACAGGTCCAGGTCGCCGTCCGCGTCCAGGTCGAGGAAAGCGGCCGCGCTCCCCCAGCCCGGATCGTCGACGCCCGACGCGCGCGACACGTCCTCGAATCCTCCCGCGCCATCGTTGCGGTACAGAACGTTCGGTCCGTAGTTGGTGACGTACAGGTCGACGTCGCCGTCGTTGTCGTAGTCGCCCGCAGTCGCGCCCATGCCGTAACCCCGATCGTCAGCGCCGGCCGCCCCCGGTACTTCGTCGAAATAGCCGTCGCCGCGGTTCAGGTAAAGCCGGTTCGGCGCATCGGCGTTGTCCGATCCGATTCTGCCGCTCTGGACGAGGTAGGCGTCCAGGTCGCCGTCGCCGTCGAAGTCCGCCAGCGCCGCGCCGCCGACCAGGATCTCCGGCAGCAGCGGCCGGTCCGCGTAGCCCGAACGGTGCTCGAAGTCGAGACCGCGCTGTTGCGCCTCTTCGCTGAACCACGGGCCGTCCGGCACGCCGGATTGCGAGCACGCCGATACGAATGACATCAGGAGAGTCATTCCGGTGGTACCCGCAATCCGGACTCGGTAAGTCGCCAACATCAGGGCGCAGACTCCAGTTCCTTTACCCGCCGCTCCGTCGCCTCAAGCTCATAGGCTGGAGCATTGTGCTCTTCTGCGGTCCGGTACGCCTGCCAGGCCTCGCCGATTCGGCCAGTTTCGCTCAAGGCACGGGCCAGATAGGCATGTCCAACTGCGAATTGCGGGTCGAGGCGAACCGCGCGCTCAAGATACTCGATGGCCTGCGGCCAGCGCTCTCGCTCGCCCTCGACCATGCCCAGGTACAACAGCGTCACGGGCCTTTCCGGCGCAAGCCGCACCGCCGTCTCAAGGGCCATCATGGCCTCGTCGATTCGGCCCAGGCCGATGAGCAATCGCCCGCGCTGCTCGTAGCCGTAACCCAGTGAGGGATTCAGCGCGATGGCATGATCGATGTGCCGGAGCGCGCTATCCAGTTCACGTCGGCCGCGGTAACGGTCGGCGACATTGAGGTGAAAGGGGAAGAAATCGGGATTGATCGCGAGGCCCCGCTGCGCGAGGGCGAACGCCTCGTCGACATGGCCCGCCCGGACATAAGCAAGGCTCAGCGCATTCAGGATCTCGCAGGTGCGCGTCGCCGCATGGCCTGTCTCGCCGCACGTCTCGTCCGGCTGCTCGCCGCGCAACGTCTCCAGTATCGCAAGCGCCTCGTCGACCTTGCCCGCGCCCAGCAGGTTCTGAGCAAAGGAGAATCGGCCGATGCCGCCGACGAATGCTCCCTTTTCGGCGGCGCGCGGGTCCCTCCAGGAAAGCGGGTCCGCGGATCGACCCAACGCCACCGCAGTACGGGCCTCGTCCACCCGTCCGAGCGCCCGCAACGCAAATCCGAGCGTGCGGTAGATGTACGGATGCCGGTAGTCCCGCGCCAGCGGTTCGAGCAGCGCCACGGCATCGGTGTATTGCTCCTGCGCCACCAGAGCCCGGGCCCTTCCAAAGGTCGCCTCCGTCTGTGCCCCCAGGGCGTCGGCACGTTCGAAGGCCGCCATGGCTTCCCCGGGCAACTCCAGGTCCAGGAGCCAGGTTCCCCGCCAGAGCCAGGCCGGCGCATAGCCGGCGTCGATCGCGATCGCGCGCTCGAGGTCGTCGAGGGCCGCCCGGTACCGCCCCTGTCTCCCCTTGAGCAGTGCGCTGAAATACGGCCAGCGGAAATCTTCGGGGTCGAGCGCCGCAGCCTGGGCGTA
This sequence comes from Gammaproteobacteria bacterium, assembly GCA_026706665.1. Taxonomy (GTDB): domain Bacteria; phylum Pseudomonadota; class Gammaproteobacteria; order Pseudomonadales; family Azotimanducaceae; genus VXNE01. The sequence goes on from JAPOYI010000087.1 coordinate 15,628, forward strand.
GCTGACCAGGGCTTCTTCCGGAAACAGGTTGTTCTCGTAAGCCATGGCCAGGCGGCCCCGCATCAGCCCCGAGGCCGGCAACGAGCGGGCGTTCTGGATCATGCCGTCCAGGAACCGCGCAAGCTCTTCGTCGGGCGAATCGACACCGGCGACCACGGGGGCGTCCACGGCATTGCTCTCGCCGTTGCAGGCAGTCAGGGCCACGCCCGACGCTGGCCCCAGGACGATACTCGCCACCACCACCGGGGCCCAGGTCATCCCTCGTCCATCGTGCATGGTTGGCGAAAACACCTCAACTCGAGTGGCGGTAATTTTGCTCTGATCGAGCAGTGCGCCGCCAGCGTTTCCTGAAGTCCGGGGGTTGCTTGGTCGCCGCGACGGCATGGCGCTCAAGTTTGAAAACACCCCGTCTTTGGTGTAGCTTCGTTAATGTAGTTACGTGAGAGGACACCGTCGGCGCGGCATCGCTGGCCGGCGAGTGGTGTAACAACCACCCCCGGGGATGCGACGTCCGCTGGTTCCTTTTTTGAACCAACAAGGGGGAATGCATGACTACCAAATCCACGAGCTGGCGACAGCTCTCCATTGCGGCACTGGCCGCGATCGGCATGACGTTCGGCTTGCCGGCGGCGGCACAGGACGATGATGATGATGACGACGACGGCGGCGACCCGCTTGTCGAAGAGATCATCGTCACCGCCACGTACCGCGACACCCAACTGATGGATACACCGTTGACCATCACGGCGTTGACGGACATAGAGATCGAACAGCGGGGCGTCGAAGACATCACGGACCTGTTCCTGTCAGTCCCCGGACTGAACTACGGTCAGGCCGCGCCGACCTGGCACTACGTCAACGCGCGCGGCATCGCCCAGTTCAGGTCTCCGACCGGACCGGTGTCGATGTACATCGACAACACGCCGGTACAGGGCCTGGGCGCACGATCACCGCAGCTTCCGAACTTCGACCTGGAGCGAATTGAGGTGCTCAAGGGGCCGCAGGGCACGCTCTACGGCCAGGGCAGCATGGCGGCGGCGGTCCGCTACATCACCAAGAAACCGAGTCCGGAAGGATTCGACTGGGCCCTCTCCGCGAGGGTCGAGAATCCGTACCATTCCGATGACACGGGGCACCGCATCGACGCCATGATCAACATCCCGCTCGGGGAAACGATGGCAGCGCGCATCACACCCTACTCCCGGAACAAGCCCGGCATCATCGACAAGTACGGTCCCCGGATTATTCCGGATGTCAATTTCCGCGACGAGTTCGGATTCCGGGCCCAACTCGCCTGGTATGCGAACGACAAGGTCACGGTCAATTTCACGCACCACTTCGTCGACTCCATGCACGGCGCTCCCGGGACCGCCCATCACTGCTACGTCGACGGCCGCCCCTCTGCAGGCAATCTCGCCCCCGGCGACTTTGTCGCCCAGATACCGCGCTTTCCCGTAACGGCGGGCCTGGCTGCGGGCGCCGACTGGATCGACCCGGCAACGAATTGCGAAAGGGGCCAGAACGGCGCGTTGGACGGGAAGACCGCGAGATTCAAGGCGGGACCGGAGCATGTCTACGTGACGCACATGGCCTCACCGCAATGGAACGACGGCGGGTGGTCGAAGTCGTGGATCTACAACCTCAGCATCGACTGGGAGCTCGATTTCGCGACCCTGACGTGGTCCTCGGGGATGTACGAGCACCACATCGCCCACTCGGAGGAGCAGAGGGTCGGCGGCCGATTCGGCACCCTTACCCCCGACAAGCTGCACCAGGACAGATTTCATGCATGGCTTTCCCAGCCCGACAATCACAAGCTGATACTGACCGGCCCGAATGGTCGCAGCTCACGGTTCGCAGAGTGCAGACCGGACCCATCCAGATCGGGCCCATTGACGCTTGATCAGAGGATCATGTGCGATTGGTACGGTTACACGGACTGGCACTGGCGGTTGATTGAAGTATGCAAAGCAGCGATACCGGAGTTCGATTGCGATTCCGGCGTCTTCTGGGGCCGCAGCAGCAGCAGGGCCGGCCTGAATCTCTACGACCGCACGACCCACGAGGTGCGCCTGGTTTCCAACAACCCGGAAAGCCGGTTGCAGTGGGCCGCAGGCGCCTATCTCGAGACAAACGCGGACGAGGACGATCCGCGCTCCTGGATGTATTGCGGCGCGGTTGGGCACCAGAACAGGTCCATCTTCGGTGGCGCCGCCTACCCGGATATCACCTGCCAGAATAGCCGGTCCGCGGGCATTACCTACAACCCGGCGTTGACGCTCGACCAGATACGGGCAATGCACCGGCTCCTGCAGACAACCAGCGCTGGCCGGCCGGGCGCCGCCTCAACGCACCAGCGGGAAGAGTCTGCCATCTTCGGCGAGGTGACCTATGCAATCACCGATCAGTTGGAGATCCTGGCCGGCGCCCGCCTCGCCAGGAGCGAGTTCTCCACCTTTGCCGGCCCCAGCGGCAGGTGGTCCTCGTTCGACGAGATGACGCAACGCGCCGAGACGCAGACCCAGGAAAAGCTGGCGCCGAAGGTCACCCTTACATGGCGGCCCAACGACTCCACGATGGTCTACCTCATGCGGGCGAACGCGTTCCGCGCCGGAGGCGTGAACACGCGGCTCGTGTCGCGGCTGGTCGAGTACGAGGAACTGGCGGCGCGGGGTGTTCCCGGCGCTTCGGAGAACCGTGACGCCGCCCAGGACCTGCTGACGTTCGAAGGCGACGACGTGACCTCCTGGGAGTTGGGAGTCAAGGCGACGGTCCTGGATGGACGGCTCGACTTCACCCTGGCGGGGTACCAGATGGACATCGAGAACGCGGTGGTGACCACGTCATTCGTGTTCCGCGAACTGGTGGATCCCGCTTCCCCGGTCGGGGGAGCCCCTCCCTATCCCACAAGCGTCAGTGACAACATCGGCCAGGCCCAGTCCCGCGGCCTCGAATTCGAGGCTCGGGGACAGTTGACCGATGCGCTAAGCCTGCGGGTGGGCGGCTCGTGGATCCCCGATGCGGAAACCCTGGCGCAGGAAGCCGGTGGCACTATCGCCGGGGCGGGGGTAGCGATCAACATCGCTCCTGGCAACCGCATTCGCCTGACGCCGGTACTGGCCTATTTTGCCTCGGCGCAGTATGACTTCCAGATTGCCGGCTACGACGGCAGTCTGCGCGGCGATTACTACTACAGGGGCAAGAAGGTGTTCAGGACCGAAAACAACGAGCGGGAGACGCCAACTTACGGGTTCCTGAATGCGAAGCTCATGTTTGCCCGCGACAACTACGAGCTCGGCATCTATGTCAACAACGTAATGGATGAGATCGCCCCCTATTCGCTGGGTGACAGCGGATACCACGGCTTCCATCCGCCGCGGTCGATCGGATTTGAGTACAGGATGAACCGGTAACGGTTAGTCAACTCAAGCTGAGCCTTGGCACAGCCCGCACCGAGAGGTGCGGGCTGTTTTTTTGCGTTTGATTAACACGACTCCCCCGAGACGGCTTCGTCGCACGGAGGTGCAGGCGGTTTTTCGAAGCCACGCGGCGTACCGGCCCCGCGTGCGTGCCAGACAACGTGCTCGGAGCAGTCAATTCTTCGCGGGTCGGGATTTCGTTAGCGCAGGCGCGCCTCCAGCTCGGCTATGCGGGCCTCGGCGGACCGAAGGGCTGCCGAGGCCTCGTCCCTCGCCGATCTTTCCTCCTCCAGAGCCTCCGCCATATCGGCTCTCGCCGCCCTTTCCTCTGCCAGAGACTTCGCCAGCTCGGCTCTCGCCGCCCATTCCTCCGCGTGGCTCTTCAAGCACTCCCCGGTCGCGGGGTCGCGAAAGCGCAGCACGCCGCGGTCCGCGCGCAAGTCGAGCCCCAGCACGTCGCTCCGAATCGTACGGGCGCCGCCATCCACCAGCGCCGGCAGCGCGCGATACGCGCCCTCCCGCAAGACGAGACCCTGCAGCGGCGGATCGAAGTACTCGTCCTTCGGATCGAACAGCCAGTATTCGCGCACGCCCAGTTCCGCATAGAGCGCCCGCTTGCGGCCCAGGTCCTCCTTCCAGGTGTTCTCGGACGCCACCTCCAGAACGATGTCCGGTGCCTTGGGCTCCTCCCAGAGCTTGTACACATTGCGTTTGTGGTCCGCCGCCCCGAAGACGACGAAGACATCCGGCGCCACGGACTTGCGGGGATTCCCCTCCTCGTAGTAGATCAGCAGGTCGCCCGACACGTAAACGTCCGGCCGATTCCCAAAGCGAATCTTCAGTGCGCCGACAGCGTCCAGGATCGCTTCCAGTTGCCAGTCGTTCTCAGCCAACGGGAGGCCGTCCGAACTCGGATACAGCGGATCCTCGGCGGGAAGAAAGGGACTCTGTTTCATCGATACGCCCTCTCGTCGAGTGCGACCGCGCCGTTCGGCGCATCGCCGTCGAAAATATCATGGCCCCGTTTATGCATCCAAACCGCTTCGCTGAGCATCAAGAGCGTGAAGGAGATAGGTAGAAACGCGCAATCGGCCATGTCCGCAATCCCTGTAGGATGATCGCCTCGCGCACCATGCCTGTCCCTACTGGAGATCGTTCAGTTCGACAGCCTTGCCCGTCCGGGACGACTCCCAGATGCCATAGATGATCTTCATCGTCTCGATGTTGTCCCGCCCGCTGCTGATCGGTTCTCTGCCCGTCCGGACGCACTCCTCGAAGTGCAGGATCTCGTTGACGAAGGGTTTGACGGTAGGCAACCCGACACCGGTCGTATCGATGGGTTCGAATGCCGGATGAATCCACCGCTCCGCGTCGGCGGGGATGCTTCGATCGATGGGCTGCTTCTCCGTCGGCGCGAACATGATCCTGCCGAAGTGGTGGTGCTCGGGGAGCGTCTCCGGCGTCGAGTGAATAGTCCCCTCGGTGCCGTACAGCATATATGACCTTGTCGAGGCGGTGACCGGCCTCCCGTCCGACGCGTCCTCGGGGGTCTCGCCCGGGCCCGCGAACAGGTTGCCGAGCACGCCGTTCTCGAACTCGAGAACCGCGGCGACCAGGTTTTCGGCGTCATTGACCATCCGCGGACCTATGGACCTGCACTGGGCCGTCAACCGCTTGACGTTGCCGACGTAGAACCGCAGCAGGTCGATATGATGCACCTGGACCGACATCAGGGTGCCGCCACCCTGCCGGCGGTCGGCGTACCGGTCCTGGCGCGCGCGTCCGATGCGGGGCGGCACGCGCGGTGCGAGCAGGTTCGTTCGAACCGCGAAAATGTCGCCCAGCCTTCCCTCGTCGATGAAGCGTTTCACCGCGAACGCCTCGGGGGAATATCTCAGGTCCTGCGCGATCATCAGGGTCACGCCCGCCTTGTCCGCGGCGGCAACCATCTCCTGGCACTCCTGCAGGTTGGTCGCCATCGGCTTTTCGACGATGACATGTTTGCCGGCTTCAGCGCAGGCAACTGTCAGGGGTGCGTGCGCGGGGTGAAAGGTGCAGTTGTCTACCGCATCGATGTCTCCCTCGCGCAACATCTTGTCGATATCCGTGTAGACGGTGTCGATTCCCGCCTTTTCGGCTAGTGCGTTGGCGCGATCCTCAATGAGGTCGCAAACCGCGGTGAGCTGCACACGATCGGGGTGTTCCAGGTAGGCGGGCAGGTGTGAGTTGGTGATGCCTCCGGCCCCCAATATGCCGACTTTGAGCGGTCTGGCCATGCTTCCCTCCTATCCCCTTCGGGCGCTTCCCTGTTTGTCGGATCGAAGAATAACCGATGAGGTCGAGCCACCTGCCGACACCCGGACAATAGCCACACATCGGAGGCGATGACGCCCGCGGGATTGGTGCTACCCTAGCTGCCCCGGCAACGGCCACGGAGGCGCAGATGTGGCGGTTCGTCCTTCTTTTTCTGATCACGGCGCCCGCGTCTGGTCAGAACGCGGACATGACATTTTCTGAGGCCTACGCGCAGTACCAGGCCCACGCGCAGGCCGGCAACCGCGACGAAGCGCTGCCCTACGCCAGACTCGCCTACGAACTTGGCCAGAAGGCCTACGGTCCCGACCATCGAAACACGGCCAGCCTGACCTACATCTACGGATACGCGCTGCTCGAAACCGGGCACTATGCCGAGGCGGCCGAAATCCTCGATATTGCTTACGGGCGTTACGAAAAGGTCTACGGCAGGAATGCCCCGGAACTGATTGAACCGCTCATGATGCAGGGCCACGCGTCGGCAGCACCCAACGCACGGCCGAAACTGCGGTTCTATGACAGGGCAATCAGGCTCGCCAGGGCAGAACGTGACCGCGCGCTCCTGGCAACCCTGAACTACGACGCCGGCGTGCGGCTGACAGAACAGGCGAAGTCGCTGGAAGGGCACAGGTACCTCAAGGCGGCGTATGACATCTACACCGCCGAACTCGGATCGGACCACGCGCAGACACTCGGCGCCGCCTTTTTCCTTGCAAAGGTCGAGATGGGCCGGCTCCGCAACGACACCGCCAAGGAACTTTTCCTGCAGGTAATCGACGGCCTTCCCCCGCACCACGGCTTCGCGATCACCTCGCACGCGTTGCTCGTGCAACTGTACATGCAGGAAGGGGACGCCGAAGGAATCGGCAGGCATTGCAAGGCGGTGGGCCCCCTGCCAAACCTGAAAAACATATGCGGGCCATACGCCCGGACGACCGCGCCGGAACCCGCCGCCAGGAGAGTCACGCAGGTCGGCCAGCCCCGCACGGTTTTCGACCCCCCGGAACTGGACGAACACCGCGAACGACAGCTAAAGGCCGTGGCCGACTTCAAGGTCTTCCATGGGTTCCGATTCACCGACAGGCAACCGGAGAGCGGCATTACCTTTCGCCACCGCAGCGTTGCGGACACGGCCAGGACCTACAAGGCGGTGCACTACGATCACGGCAACGGCATCTCGGTCGCCGACGTCGACAACGACGGCAGGACGGATGTCCTGTTCCTCACCCAGGCCGGCGGAAACGAGTTGTGGCGAAACGTCGGCGGCGGCAGGTTCGAAGACATCACCGCCAGGGCGGGCGTGGCCATGACCGACCGGGTTTCCGTCGCCGCCTCGTTCGCGGACATCGACAACGACGGCGACGCAGACCTCTACGTCACGGCCGTTCGCACGGGAAACCGCCTGTTCGAGAACCTCGGCAACGGGGCCTTCCGGGACATCACCGAGGCATCCGGCACGGGCCACAGGGGCCACTCCTCCGGTGCGGTGTTCTTCGACTATGACAACGACGGACTGCTGGACCTGTTCCTCACCAACGTGGGCCAGTACACGTCAGAGAAGTTGCGGCAGGCATCTCATGACGGCGTCGACTACCAGTTCCACGACGGGTTCCCCGACGCGTTCGCCGGCCACCTGAAGCCCGAAAGGTCTGAACAGAGCATCCTGTATCGCAACGAGGGCGGCAATCGTTTCAATGACGTCTCCGGGCTAACCGGCCTGCAGGACATGGGCTGGGCCGGGGACGCCGCCGCCGGGGACATCAACGGGGACGGTTGGCCGGACCTGTACGTGCTCAACATGCAGGGAGATGACCAGTACTACCAGAACGAGGAAGGCAAACGTTTCGTCAATATGGGCCGGCAAGTCTTCCCCCAGACGTCGTGGGGCGCGATGGGGATCAAGATATTCGACTGGAACAACGACGGGCTCATGGACATCTACATAACGGACATGCATTCCGACATGGGCGAGAACATCGGGGTCGCGCGGGAAAAGGACAAGTCCGAGATCAGCGCCGCCGCCAAGGTCGTCCGGGGTGGTTTCGGCACCGGGGACGAATCGGAGGATGACCTGAGACATGACACGAGCATTTACGGGAACTCCTTCTTCGAACAGCAGAGCCCGGGCGTCTACAGGGAGATCTCCGACCGGATCGGCGCCGAAAACTACTGGCCCTGGGGATTGAGCACCGGCGACATCAATGCCGATGGCTTCCAGGACGTATTCATCGCCTCCAGCATGAACTTCCCCTTCCGCTACGGCGTGAACTCGGTCCTCCTGAACGAAAACGGCGAGAGATTCCGCGACGCCGAGTTCATCGTCGGCGTGGAGCCGCGGCGAGACGGTCAGTCGGCGGTGCGCTGGTTCACCCTTGATTGCGACGACGAGACCGATGCCGAGTACTGGGCCTGCGAAGGCCGGAGCGGGCTGGTGGAGGTCTGGGGCGCAATGGGCACGCGGGCCTCCGCCATATTCGACCTGGATAACGACGGGGACCTGGACATCGTCACCAACGAGTTCGGCGCCGAGCCCATGGTCCTGGTCAATGACCTGATATCGGTGGCCCCCAGCATCCGCTATCTGAAGATCCGCCTGAAGGGCACCACGTCAAACCGATTCGGCATCGGCGCAAGGGTGGAACTCACGACCGATACCGGTACCTACGTGCAGGTCATGGACGGCAAGTCCGGCTACCTGTCGCAGAGCAGCATGCCGCTCTATTTCGGCCTGGGGGATGCCAGCAGGATCGAGGAAATCCGGGTCTTGTGGCCTTCCGGCAAAGTCCAGGTCCTATCCGAACCAGCCGATATGAATGCCATTCTGGAAATCGCGGAGCCGTAGCGTCCCGGAGCGGCGGCACCCCTTCCAGTCCATTCAGGTACCGCAGGTGTGGGCAAACAGCGGGACGCCGCCGAACCCTGCCCGACAACTGGCCATTGAATATGACCAACTAACTGATCTAGTATCGGGACATGATCAGAATCAATATAGCCGAAGCCAAGGCACACCTTTCGGAATACCTGAACCGAGTGGAAAACGGCGAGTCCGTCACGCTCTGCCGACGCAATGTGCCCATCGCCGAGATCCGACCCCTGCCCCACCCGCAGCGCGAAGAGCGGCCCGTCGGAATCGACCGGGGCATGGCCGTGCCGGCGAGTTTCTTTGATCCGCTGCCAGACAAGTTGCTCGATGCGTTCGAAGGCGGCAAGTGAGGCTGCTGCTCGACACCTGCACCTTCCTTTGGCTTGCCGCCGACGACGCCAGCCTGACGGCAACGGCACGGGACAGTTGCCGCCATCCCGGCAACGACGTGTATCTGAGCGCATTGTCCGCCTGGGAGATCGCGATCAAGCATCGGCTGGGTCGCCTGCCCCTGCCCGAGCCTCCGAATCGATACGTGGCCAGCCGGCGGCGATGGCTCGAGATTCAGCCGCTCGCCTTCGATGAGCAGGCCGCCGCGCACGATCCGCTGCTGCCAGCCCACCACCGGGATCCGTTCGATCGCGGCCTCGTCTCCCAGGCAATCCTGAACGGGCTGACCATCGTCACGCCCGACCCTTCCATCGCCCAATACCCGGCGCCCGTCTTGTGGTGAGTTTCAGGCCGGGCCCTGGCCGTTCGCTCGAAGCGCCACCAATGCTGGTGCCGTGCTGACAGGAAAGAACCTGGCGCAGGTCAAGGCGACGCAGAACACCGTTACCGGAACGGATCGTGAATCAATCGTCCGTGCGAAGCGCGAACGGCCGGTAACCTACTTCCGAATACTCAGGCGCCGTCGGCACGAAATCCACATCGAATAGCGGGTCGGGCGCATTCAGGGTGTTGCGCGCCGCGTCGATGCTGTCCTGCACGTCGTCCAGGTCGCCGTTGACAAAATTGCCCGCGACGCCATCCGAATTCACGATGTCCAACTCGTAGCGGGCGCCCTTCGCAATTCCGCCGGGCAGATTGTTCTTCCAGAAGATGTTGTTTCGGTACGCGCTCCCTTCGGCCCGATCATCGACCCCCGCCCAGTTGCCGGTGAACGTGCTGTTGGTGACGATCGCCTTCGCCGTTTCGAAAACGGTCAGCGCACCCGAGCCGTGCTTTCCGTTGTAGGGCTCCGCCCCGCTGATCCAGTCCGTCCCGACGTTGGCGACGTTGCCGACGAACAGGCAGTTCCGGATCTCGGCGTGACCCAAGGGCAGTACGTCGATGGCCGCACCCGTGATCTCCGCGCGATTGTTGCGCATGACGCAGTTCTCGATGAGGACCGGCGTTCTGCTGAGCGGGTGCGGCCCGTGTTCGATGGATATCCCGCCCGCGCACGGGTTCGCGTAGTTGTCGTACACCTCGACGTTACGGATGGTCGGATAGGAACGGCCGAATATCTTGATGGCTCCGCCGTCCCTGTAGAAGAAGAGCGATCTCCGCAGTTCCGCGCTCGACTCGATGTTGGGCCCGCCGTAGGTCAGGAAGCCGTTGGCACCGGTGATCCTGAAGCCGTCGAATACCGTCTCGCGGCTGACGCCGTCGCCGAAGTAGACGACGTGATTGACCACCGCCGGATAGCCGGCGTCGGCCGGGTTCGCAATGTCCGGGTTGGCAGCGGTCAGAATGACCTCCCCTTCGGCCAGCAGCCGAATGCCGTCGTGCCGACGGTTGAACCAGATCAGCGCCTGCCTGGCGCTGTCGGGCCGGTAGGTTCCCGTATGTACCGTGATGGCCTTGTAGTCGGGGTTATTCGCGGCGGCGTCAAGGGCGGCCTGGATGTCGCCCCCGGGATAGACGTGATATCGGTTGGTTTCGTCGTCGAAGACCACTCGGTGCGTATCGGGTTCCGCCGCTGGAACGGTCTGCGACAGGGCCAGCAAAGCCGAGGCGAAAGCTGCCCATGGCCTGGCAGGCACGGTGTTCAGCCGATCAACCGCTCCCCTAAACGACCCCGGACCGGCGCGGCATCCGTCCCGGCGGCTTGCGCCCGCGTCGACTGTGCGGGGTCCGCGCCGGCTTCCGAAGAAGCGGGCAGGCGCGGCGCGACCGCGTTGTACAGTCCCAGCGCCGCGATCAGCCCCAAAACCAGAAACACGTACCGTCCCTGCGATTCGAACCTGCCGCTCAATGCGTGAATGCTGGCGTCCATGGCCTTGAATCTGGCGTCCATGACCTCGAATCCCGCTTCCATATCGACCTCCATGCTGTCGACTCTGGCGTGGAGTTTCGTCATCTCCCCCTTCAACTCGCCGACGGCGCGGTCCAAGTCCCCCTTCAGCCCGCCGACCGCGCGGTCCAAGTCCCCCTTCAGCCCGCCGACCGCGCCGTCCAAGTCCTCCTTCGTCGCGACGCCGACCGCGAGCTCGTCGTTGAAGGCGCGAGCCATGGCTTCCGCCTGCCGGGTTTCCACTCCAGCGGCCTTCAACCGGTCGGCGTACCGCAAGGTGTCGATCACGGAGGGTTCCATCCTCGTGTTCTCCTTCGGGTGAAGATACCACTATATCGGGTGGATGGTCCCTCGTATGTACGACATCGGCCATTCGGGGCGTAGAACAAGACTGCTCGAGGGCCCAAACCGCACAGCGGACGCGCCGAGCCGCCGGAGAAAACCCGGATGGGATCTGCTGCGGCGTCGTTCTAACGACCACAGACCGCACGGCAAGGGGCGAAGACGCCGATACGATCTCAACGAGGCCGCAGGTTCGCAGAGAAGTCATGCGTCCAGGGCAATCCCGGATTCGCAGCGAAGGGATTCAAGTTCCTTCCGCAATTCGGCTTCTCGCGCCTCTGCGGCGACCAAGCGCCGGAACGTCCGCGGGCACACCCCAGCAGACCCGCCGCCTCCTCCCGCGTCAATCGCCGCTCCGTCCACACCGAATACACGTCCTCGAACAACATCTTCCGCTTCTCCTCCAACAGACTCGCCCTGCCCATTCACTCCCGCTCCGGCAATCGAACACGGGCTTCCTTGCAAACCGGACACTTCATCTGTTCCAGAAGCGGACACTTTATTTGTTCTCAACAACGCGGCGTTGACAGCTTGGCGTCTATCGTGTACTTAACTTCACGCAGTCACGCGAGAGGACGGCGCCGGTTTGGTATTGTCGGCCGGCGCAGTGATGTGACAAAAACACTGAACCCATTTGGAGGGATTTAATGAGTAACTTTTGGAGGAGCCGGGGACGGCTCGGAATTGCGGCATTCGCCGCGATCGGTGTGACCTTCGGTTTGCCCGCGGCAGCCCAGTCCGACGAAGAAGAAGGCGGTTCGCTGGTCGAAGAGATCGTGGTTACGGCCACGTATCGCGACACGCAACTGATGGACACGCCGATGACCATCTCGGCGTTGACGGATGTCGATATCGAGCAGCGAGGCGTCGAGGACATCAAGAACCTGTTCCTGGCGATCCCCGGATTGAACTACGGCAACGCCACCCAGACCTGGCACCGGATCACGGCGCGCGGAGTCGCCCAGTTCAGGGCCCCGACCGGACCGATCGCCATGTACGTGGACAACACACCCGTCAAGGGCACAGGTTCCCGGGCGCCGCTGCTTCCGAACTTCGACCTCGAACGCATCGAGGTGCTCAAGGGGCCGCAGGGCTCGCTCTACGGCGAGGGCAGCATGGTGGGGGCAATCCGCTACATCACCAAGAAGCCAAACCCGGAAGGATTCAGCTATGGCATCCAGGCGAGATTCGAGGACTCCACGCAGTCCGACGACCTGGGGCATCGCATCGACGCCATGGTCAACATTCCTCTCGGGGATCGATTGGCCGCGCGCATCACGCCGTTCCATCGCTACAAGGCCGGCGTCATCGACAAGGTCGGACCGGCGATCATCAAGGACGTCGACTTCGTCGGAGACCAGGGGTACAGGGCGCAACTCGCCTTCTATCCCAGCGATACGCTGACGATTACCGGGGCGGCTTCTTACGTCTATGCCGACATCGGCGGCCCCGGAATCGGATTTCACTGCTACAAGGACTGGCGTCCCGCGGCGGGCAACCTCGCCCCAGGGGATTTCGTTCCTTCGATACCGAACTATCCGGTCATCGGCGGCTGCGAAAGCGGTCCCAACGGCGGGATCGACGGAGAAACCGGGCGATTCAAGGATGGCCCTGACTCAGTCTACGTCACGCACATGGCATCGCCGGACTTTGACGACGGCGGAGAATCGGACTCGTGGATATACAACATCACCGCCGAGTTGCAACTGGGGTGGGCGGATTTGACCCTGTCCAGTTCGTCCTATGAGCACAACATCACCTATGCCGAAGAGCAGAGGGTCGGTGGCCGCTTCGGCACGATCAGAATTACCGAGGAGGAAATCGCGGCGGGCGTAGCCGGGGGCAACGCACTGATTACCGGCAGCGTTGAGGGTGACCGCAATTCCTACAACGGCTGGAACGACCGGGTCGATCGCATATGCGCGGAGCTGGATCCACCTTGCGGCCCCGGCGGATTCTGGGCCCGCAGCAGCGTCCGGGCTCACTCCGACCTTAACGAAATCACGGCCCACGAGGTGCGCCTGGTTTCCACCACCGAAAGTCGGTTGCAGTGGAGCATCGGCGCCTACTTCCAGGACGTGTACAAGCCGCCCGATCCGCGCCTTGCGCAATACTGCGGCGCAACCGGGCACAACGCGGAGGTTTCCTACGGTGGTCCGCAGTACCCGGATGTGAAGTGCCGGCACGGCGGCTTCACGTTCAACCCTAACGTCATGACACCCGACCAAATGCGGGAAGTCCATAGACGCACGTTGGGGACAAGGCAGGGTTCTTCCACATACCAGTTCCGGGATGAGCAGGCCGTCTTCGGCGAGGCGAGCTATCGCCTGAGCGATCAGCTAGAGATTCTGGCGGGAGTGCGCTACGCGGAAAGTTCGTTCGAGACGTATGCCGGCCCCGGCGGCGCTTGGCACCCGTTCGAGAACACGAGACAACAGGGAGAAACGCAAACGCAGGAAAAAGCCGCGCCGAAATTCACCCTCACATGGCGGCCCAACGATAGCGTGATGGTCTACGGTACGTGGGCGACCGCGTTCCGCTCCGGAGGAGTAAACACCCGTCTCTCGGGCCAAGTCACCATTTACGAGGAACTGGCCGCGCAGGGCGTCGCCCGTGCCGCAGAGCTCGCTGACGCCGCCAGGGACCTGCTGACGTTCGAGGGTGACGACATAGAGACCCTTGAGCTCGGAATCAAGACGACGGTCTGGGATGGACGGCTCGACCTCACGCTGAACGTGTACGACACGGCCATCGATAACGCGGTCGTCACGACCTCAGTCAGCTTCCCGGCTCTGGTGGACCCCGCGAACCCGGACAGGTTTCAGCCGTATGACTTCAGTGTCACTGACAACGTCGGCCAAGCCAAGTCTCGCGGCGTCGAGTTTGAAGGGCGAGGTCAGTTGACCGACGCGATCAGCCTGCACTTCGGCGGCGCGTGGGTTCCCGATGCGGAAACCCTGGCGCAGGAAACCGGCGCACCCATCGGTGGCGGCGCGCGGAGCGTCAACATCGATCCGGGCAACCGTATCGAGCTGACGCCCGTCCTGAGCTATTTCGCTTCGGCGATGTATGACTTCGAGCTCTTTGGCCGCGACGCCACCTTGCGGGGCGACGTGTACCACCGGGGCAAGGAAGTGTTCAGGACGCAGAACAACGAGCGGCCCACGCCAACCTATACGTTCCTGAACCTGAAGCTCACGCTGAGGGAGGACAACGTCTCGTACGGCTTCTACGTCAAGAATGTCTTCGATGCGATCGGCATCTATGCGGTCGGGGATAGCGGCTACCACGGCTTCAACCCGCCGCGTGCCTACGGGTTCGAGTTCAACTACACCCCGTAGCACTCAGCAACTGCTGGGTTGATCCTTGGCAAAAGCCCGCACCAAATGGTGCGGGCTTTTTTTTGCGCGAGCGGTCAGGGATTGAAGTGACGGACCCTCTCGCCTGCTACGTCAATCCCCGGGCCCCGAAAGGCGGGAAGCGGGTTGGATCGTCAGGGACTTTCGGCGCGTACAGACGCGGCAGCTATGGTGGCCTCCGCGACACTCCAGGTCCAGTCCATCAACGCCGGATACTCGCTACGGGTTCGAACCAATCACCTCTTCGGGCGTGTCGGCGTCGAGCACCCTTTCGGCCCACGCCTCAAGATCGACCGCAGATGCTTCGCCCACCCTGGCCGCGACTTCGGGGGAAATGCTACCGAATCGCCGCAGCAGCTGTCGCTCCAGTACTGTCCGTTCCCCGTCCACCCGACCTCGCTCAATTCCCTCGGCAATTCCCTCGGCAAGGCCCTCGGCGCGGCCTTCCGCCTTGTGTCGCTCGATCACGGGAATGACGTACCGGTTCACCATCGCCTGATAGAGCGTCATCGCAGTTCCTCCCAACATGTTGACCGGTCGCGTCAGCAGCATGGCCATCGCGGCCGCTCCGACCGCCACGGTGCCGAACTCTCCCCAGACGACCAAGGCGAAGTCGACAACGCTCGCCCAGCCCGCCTGCGGAGCATCCGACCGCTCCATCGCCTTATAGCCGATGCGTGCGAGCCCCACAAGCCACAGCGCACCGACGATCATGAAGAACGTGCCCGCGTCGCGTCTCCGGATGCTCCAGACGGAGACATGCTCTTCCAATCGCGGAGTCGGCGATGGCAGCAGCCGGCGGACCCACTTCCAAACCAAGGAGATTCTCCGACCGGTGATTCAATTGCCATTTGTCACGATACGGGAAGTGAAGCGGCTGGTCTGCGAGGCAAGTCTGCGTCATGCTGTGCGAGAAGTCGGATAATCGCGCCCGACATCCCACCGGCGACCGCTTTCGAACACCTTGGAATGACGCGAACCATCACCTGATCCAACGATCATGCAGCCGAATTCGCGCTGGCCCGCACTTGGCCTGACATATGCAATTGCGTTCGCGGCCATGTTCGCAATGCCGACATGGTCCGGGGAACCAAGCCATGGCTTCGCATATTTCGGTGACCTGAAATACCAAGCGGATATGCCCCACTTCGACTACGTCAATTCCCGGGCCCCGAAAGGCGGACGCGTCAACGTCGGCAGCATCTCCACCTTCAACAACCTGAATCCGAACGTGGACAAGGGGAACCTGGCGCACTACGTCGACCCCAGGTACGGGTCGGGCTCCTACATCTACGATCCCCTGATGCGGCGGGGGGAGGACGAGTTGGCGTCGTACTACTGCTGGCTCGGCGAAACCGTCGAGGTCGCCGACGACTACAGTTGGGTAACCTACAAGCTGCGCGAGGACGCCCATTGGCACGATGGCCGGCCGGTGACCATGGAGGACGTCCTGTGGACCTTCGACATGATCAAGCGCAAGGGGTCGATAACATGGAGGAAGGAATACGAACACATCGTTCGCCTGGAGCAGATCGACGCCTGGTCGTTCAGGTTCCACTTCAGCGACGAGGCCGAGAAGACACCCTTCCTGGTCATCCTGACCGCGTCTTTCGCGCCCCTGCCCAAACACTTCTGGAAGGACAGGGCATTCGACGAAACGACCCTCGAAATCCCGCTGGGCAACGGCGCATACCGCATCGCGTCGGTGACTCCCGGATACAAGGTGGTGTTCGAGCGCGTGCCCGACTACTGGGGCCGTGACCTCAACGTCACCGTCGGTCACTTCAACTTCGACGAGATCCATCTCACGTACTACTTCGACAAGCGGGTAATGCTGCAGGCGTTGCGGGCCGGCCTGCTCGACTTCTACTTCGAGGAGAACGAGAACGACTTCGCCACGGCCTACGATTTCGACGGCTATCACAAGGGGCTGTTCAAGAAGGAGACCTACAGGATGGGCTACTCCTACGGCATGCACTTCGGCCTCGTTTTCAATACCCGGAGGGAACCGTTAGACGACATCCGCGTTCGGGAAGCGCTCACCCTCGCCTACAACTTCGAGTGGGCAAATCGCGCCTACTGGCACAGCGGCATGAAACGCAACAACAGTTATTTCATCCGCTCGGGGCTGCAGTCCAGGGGCTCGCCCCCCGCCGAAGAGATCGAGTTGCTCCGGCCGCTCGAAGGGCATGTTCCGGAGCGGGTCTTCACCGACACAGTGGAACTTCCTGAAAACCATGCCTTCGGCCGCAACCGGCAGACGCTGCTCCAGGCCGATACGCTGCTCGAAGAAGCGGGTTGGATCGTCAGGGACTTTCGGCGCCTCCACGCGAGCACCGGCGAGCCCTTTACGCTCGAAATGCTGGTCACCTACCAGGATCACGAACGGATGCTGGTCCCGTTCGCGGAGAATCTCACGCGCTTAGGCGTTGACGCACGGTTGCGCCGCGTGGAGCGCAACATCCTGACCAACCGCCTGCGAAGCTACGACTTCGACGCGACCGTGCGCAAGTTGCGCGTGGGGGAGATGCCGGACCGCCATCGCCTGCGAAGCCAGTTCACCTCCCAGTACGCGGACCTGCCCAACATGCGGAACTACGCCGGCATCCGAAACCCCGCAGTCGACCACCTGGTCGAGAAGATCCTCGAGTCGGATACGGAGCGGGAGATGAACATCGCCGGACGCGCCCTGGATCGCGTATTGCTTCACAGCTACTACGTGATTCCCGATGGCCATCCGGCCGGACGCCACGTCACCCACTGGAACCGCATCCGACATCCGCCCCTCGGCTTCGAGCACATGAACTGGACGGGATTCCCGCACCTGTGGTGGGCGGACGAAAATGAGGGGAGCGACACCGACGCTGTGACCGCTGGCCCGCGCGACCGTCGCGCACCATGATTCTGCCGGGGCCAGCCACCTACCATGGCGGCAGGGCGCTGACCGAATAGAATCTCCGCTTCCGGTCAGCGAGGTAAAACGCCGCCGGGTTCCAATCCCCAAGCCATTCCAATAGCTCGTCAACGTCCTCTTCCCAAGGATCGATGCCGGTTTCGACGATCGATACGAAACGGGCGTCCCCGGGAACACCGCCGCAACCTTCCGGCGGACAGGGTCGCCTGCCAGCGAGCAGCCGCCTGTGGAAACGTTTCTCCGACGACACCCGACGATTGCGTTTGACTTCGTGCAACCAACTGTCTCCAAATGTTCCCAAATCGTCGACAGGGTCATCAGTAGGCGCGACTACTGTTGGCGCGACTACGTGCGAGGGCGTAGTGTTGCAAACAACCCTCGAGCGACTGACTACCGTCGAGGGCTGGCCAGACAACTGACGCAGGAAGACTCCCGTTGCCGAGATTCGCCGCCAACATCAGCATGATGTTCCCCGATCTTCCTGTCGCAGAACGCATGCGAGCCGTACGAGACCTTGGGTTCTCCGCGGTGGAGTTTCTAGCCCCCTATTCCGACCCTGCAGCCGAGACAAGGCGTTGGCTCGACGACACGGGCGTCAGGATGATCCTGCTCAACACACCCCCCGGAGACGCGGCGAACGGCGAGCGCGGGCTGGCCGCGGTCCCCGGCAGGCAGGCTGATTTCAGGGATCACTTCGAAACGGCGCTGGAGTACGCACTTGCGCTCGACGTCCCGATGATCCATGTCCTGGCAGGTATCGTCGCCAACGACGATCGCAAGGCGGCGCGGTCCACCTTCGTCGAAAACGTACGCTTCGCCGCGGACCGGGCGGCGGGACACGACATTCGCATCCTGCTCGAACCCCTCAACAGCCAGGACACGCCGGGTTACTTTCTGACGCGCACCAATGAGGCCCGACACTGCATCGAGGCCATCGAGAGGGAAAACGTGCGCCTCCAATTCGACTTCTATCACCGGCAGATCATGGAAGGAAACCTGGCGCGGCGCCTCGCCGATAGTCTCGACGTCATCGGGCACATTCAGTTCTCCAGCGTCCCCGGACGGCACGAGCCGCAGCACGGCGAAGTGAACCTGCCTTACCTGTTCGATCTCTGCGATGCGCTGGGATACGACGGCTGGATCGGCTGCGAATACCGCCCCAAGACCACTGTGGTCGACGGATTGACCTGGGGAAAACCCTACGGTCTCGGAACGCGCCAGGCAGCCACCCTGACAGCTACCAGGCGCAGGCGAGGCCGTATGGCTCGTAGCAGGCCAGCCGGGTGTCGCGGGTGACGAGAGTCGCGCGCAGACGAATGCACTGGTGAACCAGCATGCGATCGAATGGATCGCGATGCTCCGCGATCCGGGGAAGCGTGTGATACGTCGAAGCGGTCCCGGGATCGAGTTCAAGGATTCGGAAGCCCAGGGTTTCGCAGTGTCCAGGCATGTCGTCGGGTGCCATGGACCCCAGCACGAGTTTTCCGATTCCGTACTTCAAGGATATCTCCCACAGGGAAGCCGAGCTGACCATGACTTCGTTGGCCCGGTCCCGTATCAGGTTCCGCACCATGGCGGACAGCAGGGATGACTGCCCGATCGACCAAAGCAGGGCATGCGTGTCCAGCAGGTAGGTCATTCGACTCACTCGAGGGGGCCGAGCAGCTCCTCCTCCGTCATGTCGAAGTCGTCCATGAACGCGATCCTGACCTTCCCGTCGAGGAAGCCCACTTCTCTCTCGGGCAGATCGACCGGCTCGTACGGCACGATCATGGCAACGGGTTCCCTGGACTTTCCGTACAGCACGCCGATCCGCTCACCCGCGCGAACCGCAGCCAGCACCTTGGAAAACTGCGCCTTCAGTTCGGCAACCGGCATGGTGATCATGGCCGCACCTTGCCCTCTATATGACATGGTGTCAAGGACAACATGTCATATACGGGGCCGCCGGATCGCGTACTAGGCGGGCCAGAGTTGCATCCCTCCGTCCACCCGCAGCACCTGTCCGGTGACATACGACGAGTCGCTGGTGACGAAGAACTCCACCGCTTTCGCGACTTCCTGCGGCCAGCCGTATCGCGTTAGCGCGCCCGTCTGCACCTTTCGGTCCGCCCGCGTCGGGCGGCTGGCTTCGAACCGGGGCGTAATGATCTCGCCGGGAGCGATGACGTTGGCGTAGACGCCATGTGGACGAAGCTGCGCGGCCAGGCACCGCGTGTACTCGTGTACGGCCGCCTTGGCAACGCTGTAGGAGACCTCTCGGGCGTGCCCGGAAAGGCCCGCGATGCTTCCGATCATTACGATCCAGCCCGCGTTTCTCTCCATCATCTCCGGGACCACTTCCCGGCAGACGAGAATGCATGTGCGCAGGTTGCGGTCGAGGATTGTCTCGACATCGGTCAGGGAAATGTTCACTGCGTCGTTGACCACGGGCTTGCCGGCGTTCTCCCCAGTGACGCCCTTTGAACCGATATCGCCACCAGCATTGTTGACGAGGATGTCAATCCTGCCGAAGCGGTCCCGGATCTCCCGGACATTGCGTGCCACCGTGTCGACATCGGTCAGGTCGCCATGCGCCGCGAGCACATCCGTTCCGTGCGCCGTCGCGATTTCGGCTGCGACGGCATCGAGCGACTCCGCCTCGCCGAGTTGCCGCGTCGATGTGGGCGTCGTTCCATGAACCGCGACCTTGGCGCCAAGGCTTGCGAGATGCTCGGCGACAACACGGCCGATCCCGCGCGAAGAACCCGTTACCCAGGCCACCCTGTTCTCCAGACGTTTCATCGGTATCTCCTGACCTTGAGCCTGGCGAGCACGCACCTCGGAGCCTTCAGCCGAGGAAGCCCCGCGCCGGGGTGCTCCGGCTCGCCGTCGTGGTCCCAGCCTCCCCAGACCGCTGACGCGCAAGGAAGTGCCGGCATTCCCCCCGTCGCCGGAGGCGTAGTTCCATGCGAGTCAGCTTGCCCACTCCAATCGCAGCGTCTTTTTCTCCGCGGCACAGTCTCGAAGATACAAGTTGATCAGGCTCTGATACGGGATACCACTTTGCTCGGCGAGCGAACGAAAATAGTCGATCGTGTCTTCATCCAACCTTATCGTCAGCTGCTTTTTGGGTTTGCGCAGATAAGGGTTCTTTACCGATTTCGAAAAGTCGTAGGATTTCTTCACAACAAAAACTCCGAATACTGTTGGCGTTCCAGGCGATCAGCCCTCCGGACCGAGATGATTCGGATCACATTGTCTCGCCAAACATGCACCACGACCAACAATCGAAGGCGAACGCTCAGGCCAAGCAAGACGAACCTGTCTTCGTCATCCGAGTGCTCTGGGTCCGGAATCACACGTGCATTCTCATCAAGAAATGCCGATCTTGCCTCCTCGAAAGTTACGCCGTGTTTCCGTACATTCTCCGACGCCTTATTCCTGTCCCACTCGAACGTCGGATCACTCATCCCGACAGTGTAGCTACAACGTAGGGCAAGTCAAGACCAAGAACTAGGCGAATCACGCGGCCGCACCCGGCACTGCTCATGCACAACTCCCTTCGATGGAGCAGGGGCTTTCCGTCACTTGCGCTATAGTCCCTCCGGCCAACGCTGCTGAACGCGTTCGCGACGCATAGCCAAAGTCAGGCGGGAGATCCATTGGACAGGGCGGAAGGGAATTCGACCAGGACGTTGGCAACCAACCTCAGGGAGCGCGTACTGACCACGAGAACGCTGCTCGCATTTACGGTCGGCTGCGTTTCCGGACTGGCCGTCGTGGTCGGCGAGATCTCCCTCGCAACAGTCGTCTTCTCGGGTCCCCTGGCACCCTATGCCGCGCAAGGGGTCGGCCTCGTACTGTTCGGCAGCTTCGCTGGCTGCCTGGTGATCGCGCTTACGAGCGGTTTTCGGGGCGCGGTTTCCGCGCCGCCGGTGCCGACGCTGATCGTGCTGGCCGTGATCGGGGGCGCATTGGCATTGGAAGGCGATGCGTTGTTCGCAACGATGGTCGCGATCATCATGCTGTGCGCGGGGGCGACCGGCCTCATCATGCTGCTGATCGGACGTTTCGGCCTGACCAACCTGGTCCGGTTCATTCCCTACCCCGTATCGTCCGGCTTCGTCGCCGGCACCGGGGGCGTGGCGTGCCTCGTGGCGCTGTCCCTGATGGGGATCAGGTTGGATCGGGAGTCGCTGGCCGTCCTGTTCGATCCGTCTGTCGCAGCCAACTGGAGTATCGGCGTCGTTTACGGCGTCGGGCTCTACCTTGCGACGAAGTTCTGGAACAGTTTCCTGCTGCTGCCTGTCAGTTTCCTCGCTGCTGCCGCGTTGTGCCATGTGGGATTCATGGTGCTCGGTATCTCGGGCGACGAAGCCAGGGCGGCCGGACTCCTGTTCGCCAGCATTTCCGACGGCCATCTCTGGCCCGCCTTCGGTCTGGAACATCTCGCTCTCGTGGATTGGGGGTCGGTCGCGGGACAGACTCCCAACATGCTGACGCTGCTGCTCGTCACGTTTCTGTGCATCGTCATGTACATCGGCGGGCTGGAGCTTGCCGCCAATCGGGACCTGGACTGGAACCGGGAATTCCGTCTCGTGGGACTTGCCGCCTTCATCGCCGGTCTCGGCGGCGGACCACCCGGTTGCCAGGTCGTTCCCACGTCGATGCGCAGCCTGATGTTCGGTGTCGACATGCGATTCACCGGTGTCGTCGCCGCCCTCCTGATCGGTTCCACCCTGCTCTTCGGCGATACGCTGCTCAAACATCTCCCCGTGCCGCTGATGGGTGGAGTCCTGCTTTTCACCGGCATCGCCATGCTCGAAGAGTGGCTGGTCAGGATCAAAAGGCGTGTCCCCGCCACGGACTACGCGATCATCCTCGTGATGTTCCTGACCATCACGATCTTCGGCTTCTTCGAGGGCGTGGGGGTCGGCATGCTGATCACCATCGTCTTCTTCGTCGTCCGCCTGAGCCGCATGGACGTGATCGAGTCCCGGTACACGGCCCGTGAGCACCGCAGCAATCGGAGCCGTCCCATCCCCGATCGCGCGATCCTGCAGGTAGAAGGTGACCGGGCGCAGGCTTACCGCCTGCAGGGATACGTGTTCTTTGGCAGCGGCTACCCCCTGGCGGACCGTCTCAAGCAATCCCTGAATGACGAACCGCCACCGAAGTGCATCCTGCTCGATTTCGAAGCGGTTTCCGGCTTCGACTTCTCCGCCGCCCACGCGCTGTGCCGATTCATGCACGCCGCCCGTGGCGAGGGGACCCGTGTTGTGCTCTGTGCGCCGCCAGAACAGCTTCGTCACGAACTCAAACGCAATCTCCCGCCGCAGGTCTTCGACAACGCCTACTTCGCGGCGGACGCCGACAGCGGCCTTGAGCGTTGCGAGGACATCCTCATCGAAGATCACCGGGAGAGGCACGACGAGGAGGCCGGCGCATTGCTGGACAGGGTCGCGGACGAGATGGAGCGCCATCTCGACAGCCAGTCCGAATTCGAAGCGCTGGTCGAGGCACTCGGCGACTGGACGCAGGTGCGCTACCACGGGCCCGACGAGTCCATCGTCGCCACCGATGCGGCGTCCGCAGGCCTTCAACTGATGACCACCGGCCGCGCCTCCGTGTTCGACGAAAAAGGCGAACGAGTCGGCCAACTCGGTCCAGGCGATGTCGTCGAGACGCGTATTCTCGGCGGTCCGCAGGCGCCGTCACGCAACACGGTGACCGACGTAGCCTGTCAGACCATCGTACTTGCGCCCGCGGCCTTGAGGTTGCTTGAAGAAAGCGATAGCGCCCTGGCCCTGAGGCTGTATCGTTATATCCTGGCAACTGACGAGTAGACATGTCGTCGTCAGAATCCAATGCCGATTCCACCGAGCAGATGACCAGCGAAACCTGGCAGCCGATCGCCATCGTCGGCATGGCCTGTCGATTCCCGGGCGGACCGGACCTCGAGACTTTCTGGCGCCTCCTGGATTCCGGCCAGACGGCCGTGACCGAAGGCACGCCGGGATCCGGCGTCGGCCGCGTGGGGCAGTTGTTCCCGGACGGGCCGGTGGAATGGCCCGCCTGCCGGTACGGCGCGTTCGTGGACGACATCGACCAGTTCGATGCGGAGTTCTTCCGAATCTCGCCGCTGGAAGCACAATTGCTCGATCCCCAGCAACGCATGATGCTCGAGACCTGCTGGCGCGCCCTGGAAGACGCGGGCATCGACCCCGAAAGCCTCAGGGGCACCCGCACTGGCGTATACGCCGGCATGAGCAACAACGACTACCGGCACCTGATCCTCGCCGGCCGCGAGAACACGGAAGCCGCCGCCGGCCTGTATTCCGTCACCGGAAGTTCGCTGAGTCCGGCCATTGGCCGGGTGTCGTTCGTGCTGGGGTTCGAAGGGCCGGCGATGGTCGTGGACACGGCCTGCTCGTCTTCTCTCGTTGCGGTCCACCAGGCCACGGCGGGCCTGCATCGGGGCGATGCGGACCTGGCGTTGGTGGGCGGCGTGCAGGCCATACTGTTCGGGCGCCTGAGCGCGCTACGCGCCAAGGCCGGGATGCTGTCGCCCAACGGGCGGTGCAAGACCTTCGATGCCGCGGCGGACGGCTACGTCCGGGGCGAGGGGTGCGGCATCGTCGCCCTGAAACGCCTGGACGATGCGATAGCCGACGGCGACCGGATATGGGCCGTGATTCGCGGCTCGGCGGTAAATCAGGACGGGACCGGACCGGGCCTGACGGTCCCCGAAGGCCCGGCTCAGCAACGGGCTATCGAGGCAGCGCTGGCACGCGCAGGCATAGAGCCTTCCGAAGTCGACTACCTCGAGGCACATGGCACCGGGACCCTCGTCGGCGATCCGACCGAATTCGAAGCGGCCGGCACCGTGTACGGCAAGGGGCGCGATCCGGATCACCCGCTCCTGATCGGTTCGGTCAAGACGAATATCGGCCACCTGGAATCCGCGGCGGGTGTCGCTGGCCTGATCAAGGCTGCGCTGGCCCTGAAGCGCGGCACCATCCCCAAGCATCTGCATTTCGAGACGCCCAGCCCGGAACTGGATTGGGACCGGCTCCCGGTACGGGTGACCGCGGAGCCGACACCGTGGCCGCCGGTCGACCGGCCATCCCGGGCGGGCGTGAACTCGTTCGGCTTCTCCGGAACGAACGCCCACGTCGTTCTCGAGTCATATGGAGAACCCCACTCCTCCGAAAAGGGCGAAATACACGTCGCGTCCGGCCCAAGGCGGGCGATCACGCGGCCGGAGGTACCGGACTCATCGGTCTCGGACGCCGCGCGAATGCGGCTCCTGCCGCTGTCCGGCAAATCGGATGCCGCCCTGCGGGACGCGGCGGGCCGTTATCTTCAATGGCTGGACGAACGCGACCTGTCCGAACCATCCACCGACCGCGCTTCGCTTTCGGACATGGCATGGACGGCCAGCGTGGGACGCAGCCACTTCACTCGCCGGGCGGGCGTGGTCTTCCGGGACGGCAGTTCCCTGCGCGATGCGCTCTCATCCCTTGCCGACGAGGACGAACCCTCCGACCGACCGGCTGCCCGGGACAACCCGAAAGTGGCGTTCGTCTATACCGGGCAGGCAAGCCAGTGGATCGGGATGGCGCGAAACATCCACGAAAGCGAACCCGTGGCCAGGGCGGTCATCGACAGATGCGACGCGCTGCTCGCGGAGTCGCGAGGCGTTTCGCTGAAGGACGTGATGTTCGGAAACTCCGACGCGGCCAACGCTCTGGACGACCCGGCCTGGACCCAACCCGCCATCTACGTGCTCGAATGCGCGCTCACCGCGCAGTGGGCAAGTCTGGGGGTACGGCCCGATATCGTGGTCGGCCACAGTCTTGGCGAGATCGCCGCGGCGCAGGCTGCGGGCGTGTTCAGCCTGGAAGAAGGCCTGGGATTCGCCACCACACGCGGCGACCTGATTTCGGCGCTACCCGAAAAGGGCGCGATGGCGGTGGTCTTCGCCACCGCATCCGACGTAGCCGCGGCGCTGGATGAGCACAATGCCAACTGCGACGGACCGGGCCTTTGTCTCGCGGCTTACAACGGCACCAACCAGGCAATCAGCGGACCGGAATCGGAGGTGGCGTCAATCCTCGCGCGCTTCGAGGCGGACAACGTCCGGACCGCGAAGCTCCGGGCCAGTCCCGCATATCACAGCGCGCTGGTGGATCCGGCGCTGGACGGCCTGGAAGCCTATTTCGCGGATGTCGCCGTCCAGGAACCCGAAGTCGCGATGGTGAGCAGCCTGTCGGGCGAACAGGTACAGCCGGGAACGTGCCTGGACGGTTCCTATTGGCGCAAGCAGGCGCGGCAGCCCGTGGCGTTCGACCGCTGCGTGCGGAAACTTGCGGAACTCGCCGTCGATGTCGTCATAGAAATCGGTCCTCACGGCGTTCTGACCCCGCTGGTTGCGCTCGGCTGGTCGGCCGAAGCGCAAGCTCCCGCAGCGTTCGCCAGCCTCCGGCGGCCTTCCCGCGACGAGTCGCTGGCAGATGTGGAAGGGTCGTTCATGGCGGCCGTAGCGAGCGCCTATGAAGCCGGCGTTCCGCTCGCGTTCGAAGGTCTGTTCGCGGGCGAAGAGCGGTGTCGCATTTCGCTGCCAGGCTACCCGTTCCAACGTCGCCGCCACTGGATCGAAGCGCCACGACGCCAGCGCCGGCAAGTGGGCGATCCGCTGCTGGGCGTGCGGCACGAATCGCCCCGGGGCGAGATCGACTTCGAGACGGAAATCCATGTCTCCGATCCCGCATGGATCGATGACCACCGCGTGTTCGACCACGTGCTGGCGCCAGGAGCCCTGTACGGGGCGATGGCAGTTTCCGTGCCGCTCCTCGAAGGCGCACCGTCCGCGACGGTGGAAGACCTGCGCATGCACAATCCGCTCGTCTTCCCGGCCACGAGGTCCGGCGAGGCGACCGACGAGGAGGAGTCGGCGCGAGGGGCGCGCAAGGTACAGGTCGTGGTCAGTGCATCGGCGGGAGCGCGACAGGCGGGACAACGCGTCGAGATCTTCAGCAAGGGCGAGGCCGAGCAGGACTGGACGTTGCACGCCGAAGCCCTGGTGTCCGAGGGCGTGTCGACGCGCGACGGCACCGATACCACGACCCTGGATGGTCTGCGGCGAAGGCTGTCGCCGAGGGATGTGGACGCGTACTACCGCGCCAAGGCGGAGACGGGAATCCAGCTTGGGCCATCGTTCCAGTCGCTGCGGTCGGCCTGGTCGGGGCCCCTGGAAGCGCTGGGCGAAGTCGCGCTGCCCGACGGCGTCGAGTCCATGGACTCCTGTGTTCACCCGGTGCTGCTCGACGGCTGCTTCCAGGTGTTCTCCGCCGCGCGCAACCATGCGGACGCGGGCGACAATACGCCTTACCTGCCGTTCGGCTGGGAACGGCTGTGGCTGAACGGTCCCCTGCCCGACCGCGTAGTCTGCCACGCGCGCCTCAAGACCGGCACGGGAGACGAATCGGCAGACGACACGACCGACGCCCAACGGGAAGTCGTGACCGGCGACCTCACGATCTACGACCTGAACGGGGACGTTCTCGGGGGCCTTGATGGCTATACCGTCAAGCGGGCGACCCGGGCCGCGCTGCTTTCCGCTGTCGAGGGGCTCGACGACCTCCTCTACCGGGTAGTCTGGCAAGACCAACCCCTTGTCCCCGGGATCCTGCCCGCGGACTTCCTTCCGGGTCCCGCCGCGGTTGCGGATCAATCCGGCATGTTCACGGACTACCTGTCGACGGAAGGGGTCGACGCCGAAACGCGGTCCGGTCTTCTCGCCGACCTGGAAGTGCTTTCGCGACGCTATGCCGTCGCGGCCCTGGACCGGCTTGGCTGGCAACGCAACGCCGGGGATAGCGTGGATCCGGAATCGCTCCGGGAGGACTTGGGCGTTCTGGACGAACACCGGAAAGTGCTCCGCAGGATGCTCGAGATGCTCGCCAGCTCGGGCGTTCTGAAGGAAACGGACGGCGTGTTCGAAGTGCTCGTGGGCTCCGGCGAACCGCTTCCCGCAGAATTGCCGGAGGATGCCGGTGCCTATGCGAAGCGGATGGAGGACGCCTATCCCCACGGCCTCACCGAGATCGGGCTCTTCTGCCGGTGCGGCGGGGCGCTGCCGGAGGTGCTGCGGGGCGACGCCGACCCGCTCACGCTGCTCTTCAGCAGCGGCGAACCGAGCGCGGCCGACCTCTACCTCAAGGCGCCCGTGGCGCGCGCCGCCAACCGGATGCTGGCGGAAGCCGTGGAGACGCTCCTGGCCGAATTGCCGGATGGCCGGCGGCTCAGGATAGTCGAAGTCGGCGCCGGCACGGGATCGGCGACGGCCTCCGTTCTGCCCGAGCTTCCGCCGGGACGCTTCGACTACACCTACACGGACATCTCCGCCGGGTTCTTCGCCGAGGCGGAAGGCCGATTCGGCGGCGTGGAAGCGGGCATCGAATACCGGGTTCTGGACATCGAAAAGGATCCCGTGGCGCAGGGTTTCGACTCCCACGGATACGACCTCGTGATCGCGTCCAACGTCCTGCACGCGACCCGGTACCTGAATGAGACGCTCGCACACTGCCTCGACCTCCTCGCGCCCTCGGGCCACCTCCTGGCGCTGGAGAATCTCCGCGGACAGGGCTGGCTCGACCTGACGTTCGGGCAACTCGACGGCTGGTGGCGATTCGCGGACGACTATCGGCCGCACCATGCTCTCGCCGCGCCCCCCGTGTGGCGGCAGGCGCTCCACGATGCGGGTTACCCGGAGGTCGCTTTCGTCGGCGTGGACGAGACCGCCGATCCCGACCGGGGTGTCATCGTCGCACAGGGTCCGGCGGAAGTGACCGAACCCGCAGGCCTCTGGGTCGTGGCAGAAGGCAAGGGCGAGATTGCGGATGGCCTGGCGAAGACTCTCGCCGCACGGAACCAGACCGTCGTCCTGGCGCGCGAAGAAGCCGAAGATGTCACGGTGACAGCCGATGCCGGCGTCTTTGCCGCGAGGATCGAAGCGGCAAATCGCGAATCCTGGCAGGCGCTCTTCGAGCGGCTGCCGGACAACTTACCCCTCGACGGCGTGGTCCATCTCGCGGCGCTTGAAGGCCATGGCACGGGCGCCACTACCGAACAAATGGCCGGGGACACCCGCCGGGTCGCCGGATCGGCGCTCGCACTGGCGCAGGGACTGGCGGACGCCGATGCGACACCCGCAAAGGGGGTCTGGTTCATTACCCGCGGCGCGCAGGTGCTGGAGCGCGAGCGCGACGGCGAACTGGCGGGCGCCACCCTGTGGGGATTCGGCAAGGTAGTGGCGCGGGAAGCGCCGCACTGGCAGCCCAGGATGCTCGACCTCGACCCCGGTCCCCGGTCGCCGAAGGCCGACCTGGCCGAGGAACTGCTCTCGCCCGATCCGGAGACGCACATCGCCTACCGCGGCGGCCGCCGCCGGGTGGCCCGCTTCGTCCGTTCCGGAGACGGACCGAGGCGCATAGAACTGCCCGAAGAGCCAGGCTGGCTGCTCGACGCCGACGAAGGAGGCGCACTCGACCAGATCGTCGCGGCCCCGCAGCCGGAAGCCGCTCTCGCGGCCGGTGAAGTTCGCGTTGCCGTCGAGGCGGCCGGCCTCAATTTCTGGGACATCTTCCGCGGCATGGGCCTCTTCACGGAAGGCCTGTTCGGCGAAGAACTGGTCGGCCGGGTAGTCGAAACCGGAGAAGCCGTGACCGGCGTGTCCGTCGGCGAGCGCGTCGTCGGGCTGGGCGACGGCACCTTCGGGGCCGAGGCGGTGACCCGCGAAGCGCTGGTCGCGCCCGCGCCAGCGAACCTTTCGGCAACCGCGCTGGCCACGGTTCCAAGCGTTTTCGTCTCGGCGGCACTCGCTTTCGAGGCGGCGGACCTCAAACCCGGCGAACGCGTCCTGATCCATGCCGGCGCGGGTGGCCTGGGGCTCGCGGCGATCGAACTCGCACGCGCAACCGGAGCGGAAGTGATCGCCACCGCGAGCGCACCCAAACGCCCGTTCCTGCGCGGGATCGGAGTAAGCCACGTGTTCGACAGCCGCACGACGGAGTTCGGCCAGAAGGTGCTCGACGCCACCGGCGGAGCGGGCGTCGACGTGATCGTGAACAGCCTGACGGGCGAGGGATTCATCGAGGCAAGCCTTGCCTGCCTGGGCAAGGGCGGGCGTTTCGTCGAGATGGCCCGGCGCGACATCTGGACAGCGGAAGAGATGGCCGCCGCACGGCCCGATGTGGGCTACAGCATCATCGAACTGGATGTCCTGAAGCGCGACGAGCCCGAACGGGCGGGAACAATACTCAAGAGACTGATCGACCGAATGGCCGCCGGAGAAATCAAACCCCTCGTGCATTGCCGATGGCCATTGGCGGAGACGGGCGACGCGATGGCGTGCATGCAGGCTGCACGTCACATCGGCAAGATCGTACTGACGTTGCCGCCGCTCACAGACGGAGGTTTGCGAGCGGATCGAACGTACCTGGTGACCGGCGGCCTTGGCGGGATCGGCCGCGTGGTTGCGGAGTGGCTGGCAGACCACGGCGCGGGCGTCATCGTATTGAACGGACGCCGTGACCCGGACGAACCTGCGGAGCAGGCGATCCGCGCGCTTCGCGAGCGGGGGATCCGGGTCGAAGTGGAACTCGCGGATGTGACCGACGCCGCCGCCGTCGACGGCATGCTCGCCCGGATGGACGCTTCCTTGCCGCCGCTCGGCGGCGTGATCCACAGCGTGGGCGTGTTGTCGGACGGCGCGCTGTCGAACCAGAGCTGGGACCGTTTCGAACAGGTGCTCATGCCGAAGATCCTCGGCGCCTGGCACCTGCACCGGGCGACCCTGGATCACGATCTCGATCTCTTCGTGCTGTTCTCCAGCGTCACCGGCGTGCTCGGCAACGCCGGCCAGGCTAACCACGCCGCCGCCAACGCCTTCCTGGACCAGCTCGCCGGGCATCGCCGCGCCCTCGGGCTGCCGGGGCAGTCCATCGCCTGGGGCGCGTGGTCCGGTCTCGGCGAGGCGGAAGAACAGCGTGAGCGTATCGCCCGTCAGCTCGAGGCGTCGGGAACCGGCTGGATGACGCCGCAGAAGGGCCTCATGGCGTTCGACCGGCTGGTGCGGGAAGACCTGACGACCACGACGGTGACATCGGTCGACTGGCCGGTATTCGCCGAGGCACACGAAAGCCATCCGCCGTTCCTCGAGGAAATACTGGCCACCGTCGGTGCCGATTCCGCCGACACTTCGGCGTCTTCGGTCGATCTGCTCGCGGCGTTCGCGGCAGCGCCGGTTTCGGAACGCGAGGCGCTGCTCGTGGGATTCCTCCAGGAAGAACTGAAAGCCGTATTGAGGATGCCTACGGAGCCATCACCGACGGTGGGCTTTGTCGACCTCGGCATGGACTCGCTCATGGCGGTGGAGTTCCGCAACCGTTTGAATCGGGCGCTTGCCGACGCTTACGTAGCGCCCAACACGGTGGTCTTCGACTATCCGGACATCGCGAGCCTCGCCCGTCACCTTGTGCGGGAACTGGGCAGGGACGATGACAGTGGTTCAACCGCGCTTCCCGAACCATCCCCACAGCGCAGCGTGCAGATCCGCGGCGAGCAGGAGGCGGACGCGATCGCAGTCGTCGGCATGGCCTGCCGGTTCCCCGGCGCGCCCGATCTCGACGCCTTCTGGCGGCTGCTCGAAGACGGCGTCGACGCGGTGACCCAGGGACGCCGGGATAGCGGTCCCTGGCCCGGGGTCTTTGGCGACCCCGCGGGAGACGGGGCCTACCGGTGGGGCGGCTTCCTCGACGGCATGGACCAGTTCGATTCGAAGTTCTTCCGCATTCTGCCTATCGAGGCACGGATGATGGACCCGCGCCAGCGGCTGCTGCTGGAGACGGCCTGGCAGGCCCTGGAGGATGCCGGAATCGATCCGGCGACATTGGTCGGCAGCCGGACCGGCGTCTACGCCGGCGTCGGCGCCAGCGAGTACCGGGACCTGATCGAGTCCAGCGGCGAACAGGGAGGCTACCTCGGGACCGCCGGTAGCGTTGCCGCGGGTCGGGTGGCTTTCGCCCTGGGCCTCATGGGACCTGCGATGCCGGTCGACCTGGCCTGCGCGTCGTCACTGGTCGCGGTTCACCAGGCCATCGCGGGCCTGCGCTGCGGCGAACTGGACCTCGCACTCGTCGGCGGCGCGAACGCGGTGCTGTCGACCGGTATCACCAGGTTCATGGTCGAACTGGGCATGTTGTCGCCCGAGGGCAAGTGCAGGACCTTTGATGCCGATGCAAACGGTTTCGTGCGCGGCGAAGGCTGCGGAATCCTGGTCCTGAAACGGCTTGCGGAGGCAGAGGCGGACGGTGATCGAATCTGGGGCGTGATCGTGGGCGCCGCCGTGAGCCACAACGGCGTCAGCGCGGGCATGACCGTACCCAACGGCCCCGCCCAGGAGCAGGCAATCGAGGAAGCCGTGGCGCGCGCTGGAATAGATCCGGGCCAGGTCGACTACCTCGAAGCGCACGGCGTGGGGACGAGCCTTGGCGACTCCATCGAGGTCCGCGCCGCATCGAACGTCTACGGAAGAAACCGGCCCGATGACCGCCCCCTGCTCATCGGTACGGCCAAGACCAATATTGGACATCTCGAGTGGGCGGCGGGCGTCGCCGGTCTCATCAAGACCATGCTGGCGATGCAGCGTGGCGTGATCCCCAGGCACCTGCATTTTGACAACCCGAACCCGCGCGTGGAATGGGACGACTTGCCAGTGCGGGTGACTTCGGAGCCGACGCCGTGGCCGGCCAGCGAGGATCGGCCACCGCGCGCGGCAGTGAGCGCTTTTGGTCTTTCAGGCACCAACGCCCACGTGATCGTGGAGGGTTATCGATCGACACCGGAGGGTACCCGCGAAAACGGCGACGCTGGCTGGGGTTCCGGCCCCGCCTTTTTCGTTCCGGTTCCACCCGTCTCCGCCCTGGGCGGTGCGCCGGAAGCGGTGCTCGATGATCGCCAGACGCGCTTACTGCCGTTGTCGGCAAAGTCGGATGATGCCCTCAAACATCTGGCGCGCGGATATCTCGAATGGATCGCGGCGCAAAAGGACGCAGACGGGCCCGACCTGTCCAACCTGCTTGCGGACATGGCCTGGACAGCGGGTGTCGGCCGCGGACACTTCGCGCATCGGGCCAGCGTGGTATTCGACGATGTACGGTCGCTCGAAGCCGGGTTGGAAGCGATCGCCACGGACGGCAGGCCAATACCGCAACTGGTAGAAGGCAGTCAGGCCAGGGTCGCCTTCGCCTACACGGGACAAGGCCAACACTGGCCCGGCATGGGACAGGAACTCTATCGAGCGGAGCCGGTAGCGAGAGCGATTCTCGACCGTTGCGACGCTCTCGTCAGGAATCAGCGCGGCAGTTCCCTGCTCGACGTCATGTTCGGCGCCTCCAGTGGCCTCGACGATCCCGCGTGGTCAGGGTTGTCAGTCTGGGCCCTGCAGTGTTCGCTTGCGGCCATGTGGGAGAGCGTCGGTGTCCGGCCAAATGTCGTTGTCAGCGACGGTCTCGGCGAGATCGCCGCGGGGCAGGCCGCGGGCGTGTTCGGCATTGACGAAGGACTGCTGCTCGTCACATCCCGGGACATGGAGTCACCGCCGGTCAATGTAGCCGTCGCGGCGCCGAGACTTGCCATGGTCAGCGCCGAGACGGGACAGGCAGTGGCTGCCGACGAAGTGCTCGACGGGGCGTATTGGCAGCGCCAGAGCCGGGCCGTCCCGGCGCTCGACCGCTCGGTGGCAACGCTTGCGAACCTCGGCGTGGAAGTACTGGTGGAGATCGGGCCGCGACCGATGCTGGGACCCAAACTGACTAGGCTATGGCCCGGTACCGCACCCGCCACATTGGCGAGTCTGGACCCCGAAGCTTCGGGCCAGGACAGCCATGTGGCGGCGGTCGCCCGTGCCTATGAAGCGGGACTGGCAGTCGAGTTCAAGGGCCTGTTCGCCAGCGAATCGCGGTCCCGGATCTCGCTGCCGCACTATCCCTTCCAGCGCCGGCGGCACTGGATCAGCGCACCGCGAGGATCTACATAGCCCGATCGAGATATTCCCGCATGGCGGCGACGCACTCGGCGGGTTTTTCCAATTGCAGATAGTGCGTCGCCTCAGGCAGGAAGTCGTAGTCCACGGTCTCCATCTGCATCAGGTCGAAGGTGGGCAGGTACGCAAACGGCAGCGTCGGATCCGCGCCGAGCACCTTGATGTGGCAAGGAAGGTTCTCGAAGTCCACCATGCCCGCATAGCCACGCACGTAGTCGACGATCCGCGCCTCGTACTCCGGCGGACAACGAAGTTCGTAATGCGCGCCGCCAGCGGCCTTTCGCAGTGTCGTTCTCGCCATGAGTTCATGAACCCCCGGGACAACACGGGCGAGGCTCGGGGAATAGCCCACCAGGTCCACGAAACTCGCAAGCGTTGGGAATCGGTTCCCGCGCCGCCGCGTTCTTCGGGCCAGCAGTTCCGCCAGCTCGTCGAATTTCGTCTCGCTCACGCTCGGTCTGTACAGTGGCGGGTCAAACAGAACCAGGGTGGAGAAGTTCGGACCCCGGGAACCCGAGGCTTCCGCCATGATCGGGGACAGGGAGAGCAGCGCGATCAGGGCCGAAAACGAATGATATACGCCGATTCTGGGTTTCGGACCAAAACACTCATCTATCCGATCAAGTATTCGATATAAATCACTGATAAATGTTGGTATATCATGCCTTTGAACCGTAGTCAGGCCATTCCTTCCGTGATTCCTGAGGTCGTAGACAATCAGGTCGAAGTCGTCGGCAAGCAGCGACCAGAACGGATAGTAGAGGTCGATTGCCAGGCCGTTGCCATGGCTGAGAAAGAGTCTCCTGCCCTCGGGATTGCCGTATCTCCTGAGAGTCGTGACAGTCGAGTCGTCGAGGCGAACTTCACAGGCCGATTGCGGTTCGGGTATCTCCCACGCGACTTCTGACGTCATGGAACTCCGGGGGCGGAATCGGGACCAGGAGGAACTTCGAGCGCGACCGCGGCGGCGAAATCCCTGTTGCCGATGTCTTCGAGCCGCCAGCGCAGGCCCGGCAGGCGCGGCAGTTCGAAGATGGTCCGGCGCGCGCTGCCACGGTACATCGACGGCGGGATCTCGAAGGTGGAGGTGTCCAGCGAGAACCCCGTGCCCAGCGCCTTGATCACCGCCTCCTTCAAGGTCCACAACCTGAAGAACATCCACGTCTTGTGCTCGCCCCTGGCAGCCGCCAGGGCCTCCTGCTCGCGCGGCGCGAAGACCTTCCTGATGTGGCCGTCGGGATCGTGGCGAAGTGCGCGCTCTTCGACATCCACGCCCAGACGCCCGCGCGGCGCAAACGCAACGAGACCGTGGTCGCCCCCGTGGCTGACGTTGAAGCTCTCACGTACCGGCTCTTCGTCGACAAATGCGCCGGGTTTCCCGTGTTCCAGCGACACGAAGCGGAGGTCCTGATTCGCGCATCCAATGCGCTCACACAGGACACGCCGCAGCGCCGCGCGGCACAGGGCGAATTGGCGCCGGGGCCGCGGATGCCTATAGCGATGCCACCTGGCCAGTTCCTCCCGGTCCAGCGACCTCAGCGCATCCGCTTCCCGCCTTTCGTCGGGTCGAAGGTCAACGTGAACGATGGCGGCGCCGCCGGCATCTCCGACCGGACGCCACCAGGGGTCATCCGCCGGGATTCGGGCAAGCGCCATCACCGCGTTTCAACGCCAGATTGAACCTCGAGTTGATGGATCCGCACTTGCGGGAGACTGGCGGATCACTTTCCGGCGCGCTCTAGGCGGCAGCCTCGATGTACTTCGCGAGTGCCCGCATCGTATCGATCTCCCCCAGCGCTTCCGCAGGAATCTCGATACCAAATTCGTGATTGACCAACTTTATGAACGCCACCGCATCCATGGAGGAAATGTCGGACTCGCTCAGCTTCAGGTCCCAGTCGGGATCGCGCCCGAGTTCCAGGTTTTCCTTGGCGAGGGCAAAGAGACGTGATTCTACTGACATTTGGTATAGCTCCGTATGGGAAGTTTGATCCAAGGCGTGCGGATTCAAAACTAGCACACCAGAGAGGGCCTAACCAGCCCACTGTCAGCCCATCAGCCCATCGGCAGGCTTGGGCTATCATTTGGAATCCGGCGATCAACGGACTCAACGCACCAGATGAGCGAAACGCAACGCTTCAAGGAATCGGTCATGCGATCAGCGGATTCTCATGTCATCGAACCGGGCGATTTATGGCAGGACCGCGTGCCGGCGAAGCTTCGCGACCGTGCGCCCCGCATAGTGGACAGCGTCGACTCCCTCCGGGGGGCCGTCGATGGAGAGTGGCTGGTCTGCGACGGCATCGACCCGCAACGCGTTGCCGGCTTCGCCGCAGCCGACGTGGACGATCCTCGGCAGCGGTCTGCTGCTGACAAACGCGGTTACGGGGAACTGCTGTCCGGCGGCTGGGATCCTGTGCAGCGCCTGAAGGACCAGGACGTGGACGGGGTCGGCTTCGAGGTTCTGTATCCGTCGATGGCCCTGCCGATGTTCGGGATTCCAGACTTCGAACTGCAATCCGCGGTGTTCGCGGCATACAACGACTGGATTGCCGAATTCGCATCCCACGATCCTGCGCGCCTGCTCGGCGTGGGCCTCGTCTGCATCGATGACATCGGCTGGGCCGTGGCAGAACTGGAGCGCATCGCACACCTGGGTCTAGGCGGCGCGATGATCCCGGTCGATCCCGACAGACCGAACTACTCGAGCGGCCGCTTCGATCGGGTCTGGGGGGCCGCGCGCGCACTCGAATTGCCCCTGAGCATGCACATACTGACCGACCGCTCTGGAGCCAAATACAACCAGCGGCCGTTCCTGATGACCTGGATACGCCAAGTGCACCCGATCCAGCTGTCTCTGACGTCGATGTTGGTCTCCGGTGTGTTTCAACGTTTTCCGGATCTCAAGATCGTGTCAGTCGAGAACGATATCGGCTGGATTCCCTACTATCTCCAAAGACTTGAGGACAGCTTCGAGCAGTTCCGCTACCACGTGGGATATGACTCACCCGACACCCCTAT
Organism: Gammaproteobacteria bacterium; assembly: GCA_026706665.1. Lineage (GTDB taxonomy): Bacteria > Pseudomonadota > Gammaproteobacteria > Pseudomonadales > Azotimanducaceae > VXNE01. Next base: position 52,227 of record JAPOYI010000087.1, read on the forward strand.
CGACTACTTTCATCGAAACGTGTGGTTCACGTTTCAGGACGACCCGGTCGGGGTCCAGAACATCGAAACCATCGGCGTGGACCGGGTGATGTGGGGCTCGGACTTCCCCCATGGCGACTCTACTTGGCCTCACAGTCGGGAGGCCGTCGCGCGCAATTTCGACGGCATGCCCCAGGAGTACGTAGAGAAGGCCACGCACGACAACGTGACCGCGCTGTACGGGCTGGTGCCTAGTGCTCCGTCAAACCCAAATCTACGGGTATCTGCGGGTCTTTTTGGCTTGACGGAACACTAGCCGTGGGACACTGGGCGCGCCCTCAGCCATCCACGCCGAAGTCGTAGATCTTTCCGCCGCCGCCGAACATTCCCGTCGCCGCAAACGGTTCGCCCGCGTGGTAAAAGCCGTACTCGCCCTGCTTCAGGGGGGACCGGGGGGTGATCCGATAGACGCCCAAGCCCACGCTCTCGAACATGGCGCGCCGGATCGAACGCGATGGAACGCCGGTCTGGCCCCCGTATCCGGCGCCGCCCATGTCGAGGGAGCGCTCCTCCCGGCTGTCGCTGGACTTGAACACGACCAGCAGGAACTCCCTTGGATCGACCATCAACCTCGGGTCTGCCGGGTACTCCAGATCCTCGGGGCAGAACCAGAATGTCGGGGAGCGATCATGCGTGCGCGTGTCGGACCTCGCGCCCCGTATCGCCGCCTTGGCCCCGGTCGGAATGACTCCCCACGTGACCGCGGTCAGCAGCCTGTTGCCGACCCGTATCTGGGGAGTCACCGGGTTGATGCCGCGCAACGCCCCTTCCTCCTCGACGTAGAGCCCAGGGCCCGGACATGGCGTGCCTTCAAACCGCTCTGCGTACGTCTCCGGCGCACGGCGCGACGCGGTCGGAACCGTTTTCAGGACCATCGCTTCGAGCACCGGACCTTCGACCCCGGCACGTGAAAGGGCCACGAGTTCTTCCCGGGCAATGTCGAAGTCCCCTTCGGTCGCCATGATCTTCGCGACGATGACGCGGGCCTCCAGCCCGGCCTCGGTCATGACCACGATGTCCTCGTTGGTGAGCACTTCCACCGCATCTTCCGCCATGGCCGGCTGTGCAAGGAAGACTGCAAGGAGGATCGGAACGACTGCCACTGCCATGACTCCGGTCCAGACTGTCAAACCGTCTTATTCCAGCAGCTTCACCTGCGCGGTTCAACGAAAAGGCAGCCCTATGCTGAACGGGACCTGAACGCGAGCGCCGCAAACCCGCAGGGGCCAGCGGCGAACGACCAGGCGGACACTTCGCCGGATCCACCGTCTCCCGATGTAAACTAGCGCAAGTCAAAAAAAACCTGCCGGACGGAGGCAACGTTGCCCCAGTACACGACCACGCTCGACGCGCAAGGAATCCTCGACGACGGGGCGCTTGAACGCCTTGGGGGCAAAGGCAGGTCCCTCGCCGCCATGGCCCAGGCCGGATTCAACGTGCCGCCGGCATTCCTGGTGATCGCAGCCGCCTATCGGCGATTCGTGTCGGACAACGGGTTGCAGCCCAGCATCATCGAACTCGCCAAGCCTGCGGTCGCCGGGAATCGCGTATCGTTCGACGGGGCGTCGGAAAGTGTCCAGGCGCTCTTCGAGGCAAGCGGTCCCGGTGCGGAGATCTCGGACGAAGTGGCAAGCGCCTATCGGGCGCTGGGCGACGACGTGCCCGTCGCCGTGCGCTCGTCCGCCAACGCGGAGGACCTTCCCGACCTTTCCTTCGCCGGCCAGCAGGAGACCTTCCTGAATGTGCGCGGCGAAGAAGAGGTCATTGCAGCCGTGAGAGCCTGCTGGGCGTCGCTCTGGACGGCCCGAGCCATCGACTATCGTCACCAGAACGGCATCGACCAGAATGGTGTCGCGATGGCCGTCGTGGTCCAGGTCATGGTGCCGTCGGCGGTGTCCGGAATACTGTTCACGGCGAATCCGGCTACCGGCGAGCGCTCCGAAATGGTCATCAATGCGAGCTTCGGTCTCGGCGAAGCCGTTGTCAGCGGCGAAGTCACGCCCGACACCTACATCGTCGATCGCGCAACCGGGAGACGCAAGGAAACCGTCATCGGCGCGAAGGAACGCATGACCGTCTCAGCCGGAGCCCAGGGCACCAGGATGGAGGACGTGTCACCCAACGAACGCGATCAATCGTCACTTGCCGACGACATGGTGAAGGAACTGACTGACTCGGCACTGGCGATCGAGAAGCTCTACGACGGCGTGCCGCAGGACATTGAATGGGCGTTTTCCGCAGATGGAACGCTGTCGCTGTTGCAGTCACGGCCCATCACCAACCTGCCGGTACAGCCGATCGAGGTCACCTGGGAACCCACTCCACCCGCGAAGATCCTCTACCGGCGCCAGATCGTCGAGAACATGCCCGATCCCATCTGCGACCTGTTCGAGGAGCTGTACCTGACCGAGGGGCTGGAGTATGCGCGCAGGGGCATGGAGAGCATGGTGCGCGGCGGGGGAGCGCACTTCGTCACGTGCAATGGGTACGCCTATTGCCGCGCCGACCACAAGGGGACGCCGGACGATCCAAACATGCCGCTGGAAGAGATGGAGGTCATGTCGCGGAGGATGCTCGACGAGATCCGTCAACGGCAGGGACCGGTTGGAGAGAAGGAAGTGCACGACATGGCGCTCTTTCTTTCAGAATTGTCCGAGGAGGATCGGGCCGCGTTTCGGGAGGTTGCCGACGACTACCGGGGCGACAACCTCGCGCACGATCTCACGATGCCGGAGAGCGACAATCCGACCTATGTGGCGAATCACAAGACGCAGGACAACGACCGGCGGTGGAAGACCTGGCAGGACGAGGCCATGCCGCGGCTGGTCGCCGCGGCCGAGAAGTGGCAGAAACTGGACATCGCGGCCGCCACCGACGAGCAGCTCCTGGCCGGCATACGGGAGATGGCCATCGAGGAAGGGTTCTACTGGAGCGGCAACACCAGCCACACGTTCGGCATCGCCAAGTCCACGGACGATCACCTGCAGTGCTTCCTGCGCGAGAACCTGCCGGATCATCATTTCATCAGCGGCCAGTTCCTGACCGGCCTCGAATCGAAGACCATGCAGGCAAATACGGACCTGTTCGAGATCGCGAAGATCGTCCGCGCCAGCGCGGAGCTCTCCCATCTCGTGATCGTGACGCCGCCGAAGTTCCTCATGCAATCACTGCGCGAGCATCCCGACGGCGGACCGGTGCTGAAAGCCATAGATGCCTACTTCGAGAAGTACGGGCACCAGGGCTACAGCCTTGACTTCATCGAGCCGACCCAGGAGGAGGACCCCTCCGCCTTGCTTGCCACACTCAAGACGATGGTGCAGGACAGGGACTACGACCCGAAGGACCAGGAACTCCGTGCCGCCAGGATTCGCGAGCAGAAGTACGGCGAGGTTTCGGAACTCCTGGAAGGGCTGACCTATTGGCAGTTCCGCTACAGGTTATGGTTCGCCCGCAAGTACAACCACATCAGGGAAGAGACCGCGTTCTACTTCGGCTACACGTGGCGCGTCCTGCGCCCCATGGGGTTCGAGCTGGGCAAACGCATGGTGGATGTCGGCATCTTCCGAGACCCGGAAGACACCTTCTTCCTCGTCACCGAAGAGCTGCGGCAGGCCATCGCCGCGCGCCAGCAAGGCCTGGCACGCCCCGAGTTCGGCATGATCGCCGCCGAGCGCAGGGAACTGCGGGAAGCCCGCAAGCGCCATCACCCCCCGGGAACGATCCCGCCGGAAGCGAGCAACATTCCAACGGTCCGGTTCAAGGAGACCCAGATCAGGAACGATCCGGCAAGCAATACGCTGAACGGCTTCGCAGTGAGCTCGGGCACCGTGACCGCGCCGGCAAGTGTCGTGCTTTCACAAACGGATTTCGAAAAGATGTCGCCGGGCACGATTCTGGTGGCGCCCAACACCACCCCGGCATGGACCCAACTCTTCTCCCACGCGGTCGGTGTGGTCACCGACATGGGCAGCATTCTTGCGCACGCCTCCATCGTGGCCAGGGAATACGGTATTCCCGCGGTGCTCGGCGTCGGCAACGGGACGACGCGGATTCGTCACGGGCAGATGCTGACGATCAACGGCGACGCGGGTAACGTCCTTCTTCACGAGAAAGAGAGCGCTCCATAGGGGAAATGCTTGCAGGACAGCCTCCGGCATTCACGAACACCACAAACAAGGACCTGCCATGGCCGACCAGCCAAGGGACATCCCGGACGAAAACCTGAAGCGCTGGCTAGAGCAGACGCGTGAAGACGTCATCGACCCGGACCAGCCCATCATCGATCCGCACCATCACCTGTGGGATCGCCGGTCCCAACCGGAGTTGGCGCCGGGCTCCCGGCAGCACCGCGTCTATCTCGAGGATGAACTGATCGGGGACATCCGCGGCGCGGGCCACAACGTCATCGACACCGTGTTCGTCGAGTGCCGCTACAAGTACCGCAGGGGCGGTGGCCTCGACGCGCCCGCGGGCGAGACGGAATTCGTACAGGATTTTTCGGAAAGGCTCGCTTCCCGGGGCGTTCGCTGCTGCGGCGCCATCGTCGGCTTCACGAATCTCACCCTGGGCGCGCAGGCAAAGGACGTGCTGCTTGCCCACCAGGCGGCGGGGCGCAACTTCCGCGGAATCCGTCATGCCCACGGCTGGCACGAGTCCCCCGACATGCCGCAGTCACACCATCCCACCGCCGGCACCCAGGGCCTCCTGGGGTTGGCCTCGTTCAGGGAAGGTTTCGCCGCGCTCGACGAACTCGGACTCACCTTCGACTGCTGGGGATACCAGAGCCAACTGGAAGAAGTGGCGGACTTGGCGAATGCGTTCCCCGGCGTCACCATCGTCCTCAACCACATCGGCGGACCCATCGCCCTGGGACCCTATGCGGGCCAGCGCGAAGGGCGGGTATTCGAGGAATGGAAGCGCGGTGTAGAGATCGCTTCCCGCTGTCCGAACATCGTCGTGAAGACAGGTGGTTGCGGGATGGTGAACTACGGGTTTGGCTATGAGAACTGGGATGTCCCGGCGGACTCGACGACCCTCGCCAAGCTGTGGCGACCCTATTTCACGCACCTGATCGATTGCTTCGGGGCGTCCCGGTGCATGTTCGAGTCGAACTTTCCGGTGGACAAGATCTCATTTTCCTACGGCAACATGTGGAATGCTTTCAAGCGCATCTCGAACGATCTTGGATTGTCACGGGAGGAAAAGGACGACCTGTTCTATCGGACGGCGGCCCGCAGCTATTCGATGGATGTCTCACCGTAGGCTTGACTCGCCAACGCAATTGAGCCCACCAGATTCGCTCGTAGCTCGAGTGAGAACCCGGCTTGTCTTGTATAGCCGATCTCCTACGAACATCAGGGTTACCTTCCGCTGTTGGCAACGGTCTGCAAGCGCCAGAATCGGGTCCAAGGACAATCGTGTGGAATTCGAAGACGAGAAAGCAACGGCCGAGTGTAAGACGACTCAACGCCGAGGCGATGAAGCTCGAGGCAAGAAGCCCGCAGGTTTCGACATAGCACGATGATCGATGGTGGCAAGTTGGGACTGGCTGCTTTTGCGGCGGGCGTAGCAGCGCTAACATTCGCCCAAAGTCAGGGCTGGCTATAGCAGGCAATGATGTTCGAACGGCATGAGATTCTCCCGAGCGGCCGAAAGGCAGACCGCGACTGGTGGTTCGCCACCAAGCTGGGAGCCGTGATCGTGGGATCGCTGGTGGCAGCCTACGTGGTCCACGTAACGGTCCTTTAGATCGGACCCTCTCCGCACGGCGAGATTACCCTCCCCGGTGCGGGTGGGTTCCTCCCCAACGCCGTGGGAATTATCCGTCCCAGACCTTCTCCGGCACCGGAAGACCCACAAGATCGTCGGCCCCGAGCGGCGCAATCGGCTCGATTCTCAAGCCCTCGAGCACCATGGCGAGCTGACGCGTGTGCTGCGCCGTATGCCAGGTGCAGCGCTCGAGGGCTCCATGCATGGTAAACAGTCCCTGGTAGGTACTCACCCGGCGGGACGGGTCCACGACCAGCCCCGAAAGCTCGGCTTCTACGGCGCACGATCGCGCCGCAAGGGCATCGCGATCAAGTTCGGTCCCCGTACCCGCGCGCACGGTTTTCTCCCGTCCTGCCGCCATCTCCACGAACCCGACAGCGATATGGACGATGTGGTTGGCGAGGGCAAGCAGCGTGCGATCCCGGTTGGGCAACTTGTCGCCGAGGTTGCCGGACGGAATCTGGCCGGTCAGGCGCGTGGCGGTCGCGAGGATGTGCCCGAGCCGTAATTTGAGTTCCTCGACTGGCAGCGCGGGGTCGGGATCGTAAGGAATCTCCAGGAACTCCGAGACGAGACCGAGGTCGATCCCGGCGACGAAACGGCCACCCCGCGCGACGATCGGCACGCCGTCCGCCTCCAATGCATCGAATGCCGCCCTCGCCTCCTGGTCGTTGGCGATGTCCTTGGAAACGAAGTCGACCGCACGGGCCGACAGGAACTCCTTGAGCTTGAGGCAGCCGGTTCAGCCGGGCTGCCAATAGACTTCAACGGCGGTCATCATGCCCTCGCGCGAGCCTCGGGCGCGGTTGTTCCCTTGTATCGCTTGTCCTTTGCCTCATCGCGCAGAAAGACCATCTCGGCTGCGAGGACATCCCGGCCAGCCTGTGCGCGGGGATCGCTTGGGTCGTACGCAAACTCCGTTTCCGGGTCGCCGGCAACGCGAACCGCGACGAATTCCCGCAACTGCGAGTAGTCGTAAGGCCTCGCGCGATGCAGCAGGGATCGATTGTCCCAGATCACCGTGTCGCCCGGCTGCCACCTATGGCTGTATACGCGGGACGGGTCGGAGACCACGAAGTCCCGCAGAGACGTCAGGAGATCGATGCTCTCTTCCCGGGACAGGCCCTGGACGCCGAAGGCATGACGGCCGATGAACAGGTTCTTGATGCCCGTCTCAGGATGCACCTTGACGATCGGTCGCAGGTACGCTTCGTCGTGGAAGATGCTTGTCCCGTCCTCGGGCGGCAAGTCGCCCAGATCGCGGGCCGCGGATTGCTTCGTCGAATGATAAGCGTAGAGGTTTTCGATGCGGTCCTTCGTCTCCTGATCGAGAGCGGCATAGCCGGCACGCATGTCCGCGAACTCCGTCTCTCCGCCCCACTCGGGAACAGTGACCGCGGACAGGATCCCGCACTTGCTGCTGATCGGCATATACGACGAGTCGGTATGCCAGTTCTGATTGCCAAAAACGCCGCGCATGCGCTGCGACTGGTACGGAACCGTGTCGCCGTAGCTCCCGTCCTCGCGCCGCTCCTTGTTCGCCATCGGGTGTGCATCGTAGTGCAGCTTTCCGAAACGCTTCGCAAACGCCGTGTTTCCATCCACGGACAGGAACTGCCCCGGGAACACCAGGAAACCGTATTGGTTAAAGGCGGACCTGATCTCGGGAAACTCGTCATCCGTCAGGTTCTCCAACGAGACGTCGGTGACCACGGCGCCGAATGTCTTGCCTTCCATGGGGGTGATCTGCATTTCGCCCTCGCCTCCGGCCGATCAAACTGTCGGGACAAGGATACTACGGGGCGTGGAAATGAGAGCATATCTTGACGGCCGGCCCTGTTTCCTGGCGCTCGCATTCCATCTACGCTTGGGCTATCCGTAGCGGTCTGACCAGCCATTGGGGGAAAACATGTCCGATCTCGCGTTCAAGCCGGCGCTAGAACTTGCCGCAATGATCCGCAACAGGGAAATCCGCTCGACGGAATTGACGGAACACTACATCGAGCGCATGGAAAGGCTTGATGGCCAGGGCATCAACGCCGTGCCCGTTCGAACCTTCGAGCGCGCGAGAGAGGACGCGGACCGCGCCGATGCGGCGATGGACCGAGGAGAGCAACTCGGCCCCCTGCACGGCGTTCCGATGACTATCAAGGAGTCCTACGTCATGCGGGATACGCCATCGACCTGGGGCCTCGAGGCGTTTCGCGACAACATCGGCCGCGCCGACGGGGTCGCGGTCAGCCGGTTCCGCGCCGCCGGCGCGGTTTTCCTCGGCAAGACCAACGTCCCCGCCAACCTGGCGGACTTTCAGACCTACAACCCGTTGTACGGCACGACGGGCAATCCCTGGGACACGGACCGCATCGCCGGCGGCTCCTCGGGCGGCAGCGCGGCAGCGTTGGCGGCTGGGTTCTGCGCCCTGGAAGCGGGATCCGACATCGGCGGCTCGATCCGAAACCCGGCGCACTTCTGCGGCGTATACGGCCACAAACCGACCTGGGGCATCGTACCGATGGCCGGGCACGAGCTGCTGGAACACACGCCGGACGCGGACCTCAGCGTGTGCGGGCCCCTGGCGCGCAGCGCAGACGACCTCGCGGTCGCGCTCGACACGATGGCCGGCGCACCCGGCCGCGAGCGGCGGGGATGGCGGCTGGTGTTGCCGTCGCCTGAATTCAATCGTCTCGGGGACCTCCGGGTAGCCCTGTGGCCTGACGATACGTTGTGCCCTGTCTCCTCCGAGATTTCCGACCGCGTTGTGTCAGTCGGGCAGATTCTCGCCCGTCTCGGGGCGACGGTTTCCGATACGGCGCGGCCCGGTTTCGACGTCAAGCGCGCCCACGACACGTACGTCAGTCTCCTGAACTCCGTCATGTCCGCTCCACAGCCCGAGGTCGAATACGCGCGGAACGTGGCGCGAGCCGCCGAGTTCGACCCGGCCGACATGTCGTTCCGCGCGGTGAGCGCCCGCGGCATGGTGCTGAACCACCGCGAGTGGATCCGCTACAACTTCAAGCGCGAACACCTGCGCTTCGCATGGGACGACTTCTTCGAGGACTGGGACATCCTGCTCTGCCCGCAGATGGCAACGCCGGCGTTTACCCACGACCACCGGCCATTCGGGCAGCGGACGATTGATGTCGACGGGGTGCGGCGGGACTACTTCGAGCAGCTTTTCTGGTCTGGGCTCGTGACCAACGCCTACCTGCCGAGCACGGTGTTTCCGACGGGGCTCTCGCGAGGGGGGTTGCCGATCGGGGTTCAGGCTGTTGGGGCGGCCTATTGCGATTATCGGACCATCGAGTTCGCGCGGTTGATGGCGGAGGAACTGGGGGGGTTCCAGGTGCCGGCGCCGTTGGTGGAGTCGGGTGGGTAACTCGCGGGATACGCGGATTCGCAGGGGTGGTTCGTGTGACGGGAATTTCCTATCGCCCGGTACGGCCCCGGCGGCACGCGCCTGGCGGCTGAATGTTGTTCGCGCGTGGGCCAGGTCGTTGTGGGGTTGTCCACCCTTTGACCACCGCGCCTCCTCAATGTCGGGGTCGGGCGCCGTGGACAAAGCGTGGACAACTCGCCAAGCCCGTCACCACGATCAGGGGGGTGTCCCTCGCAGGAAGAAGTAGCTTCCCCAACCGCTGACGCGTAAGGAAGTGCCGGCAATGCCCCCGTCGCCGGAGGCGTCCGTGATATGTTGTTTCGACTGAACCGAGGCTGCCACCAATGGCGAAAGTCCTGTCTATTGCGCTGGCTACGATCCTGTCCCTTTGGGCGCCGGCGGCACTATCGGAATCTCCCGCCCCGCAGACCGATCGCGCCGATACGTGGACAGGTGATTGGGAACGCACCCTGCGCCTCGTTCGCCAAGCGTTTCCCAACGTGCCGCAGATGTCGACGCAGCAACTTGCCGCCATGCGAGCGGACGACACTGGGCCAGACATCGTCCTGCTCGATGCCCGTTCGGAGGCCGAATTCGACGTGAGTCACCTCGCCGGAGCGGTGTTGGCCAGCAACACGCGCATGGCGCTCGACGTGCTTGAGTCGAGTGACCCGGCACGCACGGTCGTCGTCTACTGTTCCGTGGGCTACCGCTCCTCTGGACTCGCCGAGAAGTTGCGGGCGAGGGGGCATCGAGAACGTCTTCAACCTTGAAGGATCGCTGTTCCGGTGGGCCAACGAGGGGCGCCCGCTCTATCGCGGCGAGGACCGCGCATACGAGGCGCATCCCTACGACGAAGAATGGGGCCAGTTGCTCGACAGGCGGTTCTGGTCGGATTGAAGCCCACCCCGAGATACCTACGCCGGCTGTTCGTACGGTTCTTCACGCCCGGATGACGCCTCTGCCAACCCCCTCGCCTTCCACAGGTAATACACCACCGGGTAAACGCACAGCACGATGATCCCCGACGTCACGACACCGCCCACCAGCGGCGTCGCAATCCGCTTCATGACGTCGGCGCCCGCGCCCGTGCTCCACATGATTGGGAGCAGTCCGAATACGTCGGTGGCGATGGTCATGAGAATCGGCCGGACCCGTTTCACCGTTCCGTCCTTGATCGCCTCCATGAGACCGGCGCGATCATTCAGCAGACCGCGCTCCCGGTAGTCCCGGACCGAGACGTCGAGATACAACAGCAGGACCGTCGCGGTCTCCGCGTAGAGTCCCGCCAGCGCGATGATGCCGACCCAGACGGCGATGCTGAGGTTGTAGTCGAGGACGTACAGCAGCCAGATCGCGCCCGTCAGGGCGAACGGCGCCCCCAGCAGCACTAGCAGCGTCTCCGCGACGGATTTCCGGCTGATGTAGATGATCGCCGCGATGAGCAGCAACGTCGCGGGAATGACAAGTGCCAGACGGCGCTCGGCGCGCTGCATGTACTCGTATTGCCCGCTCCAGGAGATGGTGTAGCCCTCCGGCACGTCGATGCGCTCCGCGACGGCTTCCCGAGCGGCGTCCACGTAGCTGCCTACGTCGACATCGTGAATGTCCACGTAGACCCAGGCGTTCGGCTTGGCGCCCTCGCTCTTGATGCTGGGCGGGCCGACGACGTATTCCATGCTGGCAAGACGACCCAGGGGAATCTGGGCGCCGGAAGGCGCGGGAACGAGGACTTCCCGCAAGGCCGGAAGATCGTCCCGCAGCTCACGGCTGTAGCGCAGGTTCACCGGGTAGCGCTCGAGGCCTTCTACGGTGGTCGTGATGTTCATGCCGCCGATGGCCGTCTGGATCACTTCCTGCACGTCGCGCACCGTGAGGCCGTAGCGGGCGATGGCGTCCCGGTCCACCGTGAAGTCGAGGTAGTTCCCGCCCATCACGCGTTCGGCGTACGCGCCGAGGGTGCCCGGTACGTCCCGAACGACGGCTTCCACCTCCCGGCCGAGGCGCTCGAGTTCGGCAAGGCCGGGGCCTGCGATCTTGATCCCGACCGGCGTCTTTATGCCAGTGGAGAGCATGTCGATGCGAGTCTTGATCGGCATCGTCCAGGCGTTCGTCAGCCCCGGGACCTGGATCGCCGCGTTCAGTTCTTCGGTGAGTTTCTCGGGCGTCATGCCCGGACGCCATTCGCTTCGGGGCTTGAGCATGATCGTCGTCTCGATCATGGACAGCGGCGCCGGATCGGTGGCGGTCTCCGCGCGGCCGATCTTGCCGAAGACCTGGTCGACTTCGGGGAAGGTCCTGATGATCCGGTCGGTCTGCTGCAGCAGTTCCGCCGCCTTGGTAATGGAAATCCCGGGCAGCGTCGTTGGCATGTAGAGGAGATCTCCTTCCCAGAGCGTCGGCATGAACTCCGAGCCCAACCTCGAGAACGGCACGACGGTGATCGCCAGCAGGAGGACGGCAAACCCGAGCACCAGCACCTTGAAACGCAGGACCGCGTCCAGGATCGGACGATACACCCAGGTCAGGAACCGGCTGACGGGATGCCTGTCCTCCGGCAGGACCCTGCCCCGCACCCAGTAACCCACGAGTACCGGAACCAGCGTCACGGAGAGGAGCGCCGCAGCGGCCATGGCATAGGTCTTGGTGAAGGCGAGCGGCTTGAACAGCCTCCCCTCCTGCGCCTCCAGGGTGAAGACTGGCATGAACGAAACGGTGATGACGAGCAAGGCGAAGAAGAGCGACGGGCCGACTTCCTTCGCAGCCGACGCGATGACTTCCCAGTGCGGTCTTCTTCCGCCGTCCCGGGCGAGGTGCTTGTGGGCGTTCTCCACCATGACGATGCCGGCGTCGACCATGGTCCCGATCGCCACGGCGATGCCGCCGAGGGACATGATGTTGACGTTGAGCCCCTGCAGCCCCATCACGATGAAGGCGATGAGAATCCCCACCGGCAGCGTGATGACGGCGACCAGGCCACTCCTGACATGGAACAGGAATACCAGGCAGATGAGCCCTACGATCAGCAGTTGCTGGCTGAGGCTGATGCCGAGGCTCTCGACCGTGCGCTCGATCAGCGCGGTCCGGTCATAGCCGACCTCGATCTCGACGCCTTCCGGCAGCCCCGCCTTGACCTCCTCGAGCCTGGTCTTGACATCGCGGATGACCTGCAGGGTGCCCGCGCCGTGGCGCACGACGACGATACCGCCCACCGTCTCGCCCTCCCCGTTCCACTCCGCCAGGCCGCGGCGCATCTCCGGTCCCACGCTGACAGTGGCCACGTCCCTGAGCAGGATCGGCGCTCCGCGCGCGTCCACGCCTAGGGCAATCTTCCTGATGTCGTCCACGTTCTGGATGTAACCGAGCCCCCGGATCATGAACTCCTTTTCCGCCACCTCGAGCAGACGCCCGCCCACGTCGCTGTTGCTGTCCTGAACTGCGGAGCGAATCCTCGAAATGGGAATGCCGTAGGCGCGAAGGCGGTTCGGATCGACGGTGATCTGGTACTGCCGCACGAAACCTCCGACGCTCGCCACCTCGGCGACCCCCGGAACGCTCGTCAGCGCATATTTCAGGAACCAGTCCTGGATCGAACGCAGTTCGGCGAGGTCATGGCGGTCGGATTTGAGCGCATACATGAAGGCCCAGCCCACGCCGGTAGCGTCCGGCCCCAGGGTCGGCGTGACCCCGGGCGGCAACTTGCCGGACACGTAGTTCAGGTACTCGAGGACCCGGCTGCGCGCCCAGTAAAGGTCGGTGCCGTCCTCGAAGATGACGTAGACGAAGGAGAAGCCGAAGAACGAGTACCCCCGGACGACCTTCGCGAACGGCGCTGCAAGCAGCTGGGTCGTCAGGGGATAGGTCACCTGGTCTTCGACGATACGCGGCGCCTGGCCCGGGTACTCGGTGTAGACGATGACCTGCACGTCCGACAGGTCGGGGATGGCGTCGAGTGGCGCACGGGCCAGGGAATAGACACCGGCCGCCACGACGGCGAGCGTCGCCAGCGCTACGAGGAACCGGTTTTCGATGGACCAGTCGATAATGCGTTCAAACATCGTCGCGCGCTCAGTGATGGTGATGCTGTTGCATCGGTTCGTCCGGCACGGGTTCTTCCTCCGCGTCCGCGTCTCCCCGCAACAGTTGCGAGATCGCAGCCTTCAGGTTGCTCTCCGAATCGATGAGGAACTGGGAAGAGACCACGATCTCTTCGCCAGGCGTGAGCCCGTCCGTAACTTCCTGCATGCCTTCCGCCGTCAATCCGAGTTTGACTTCGCGAGGCTGAAACAGGCCGCCGCCCGAGGCAACGATCACGACCGACCGCTCACCGCTGTGCAGCACCGCCTCGGCGGGCACGATGACCGCATCGGTCGCTCCCTCGGCCCGCACCGAAACATCGACGTACATCTTCGGTCTCAGGGACAGGTCGGGGTTGGCCACTTCGACGAACGCCGTCAACGACCGCGTCGCCTCGTTGATGGCGGAACGGAAAAACAGGATTCGACCCTTCCAGCGCCGTCCTGGAAACGCGTCGACCTCGATCGTCGCACGGCTGCCCTCGCGGACGTGCCGGAGGTCTTCCTCGTAGAATTCCGCCTGGGCCCACAACGTCGAGTGGTCCGCGATCTTGAGCACGGTCATGCCCGGACTCAGCTTCATCCCTTCCAGCGAATCGCCCATCTTGTCCACCACGAATCCCGAAGCGGGCGAGAAGAAGCTCACCGTCCGCGTGGCCGTTCCCGACGCTTCAAGGGCATCGATCTGCGCCTCGGTGATATCCCAGTGGCGCAACCGTTCACGTGCCGCGTCGAGCAGCGACCGCGCGCGGTCGACCGCCTCCGGGTACGCACTCCCCTGCTCGAGGCGCGCCAGGTAGTCCATCGCCGCGAGATATTCGCGCTGCGTGGTGACCAGCTGGGGGCTGTAGATGTCGAACAGCGGATCGCCCTTCTCCACCGTTTCGCCCACATTGTTGACCCGGGCCTTCTCGATCCAGCCGTCGAACTTGGTGTTGACAGAGACGACCCTCTCCTCGTTGTGCGCCAGGACCCCGACCGTGCGTATCGAGACGGGCAAAGTGCCGCGCGTAACGACCGCCGTCCGGACCGCAAAGTTCTGCAGGAAACCCGGACTGACGCGGACCCCGCCTTCGGCGTCGGCTTCGTCTTCGTAGACGGGCACCAGGTCCATTCCCATGGGTGATTTGCCCGGCCTGTCGGAGTGATAGTTCGGATCCATGGGCGCGCGCCAGTAGAGAACCTTTCGCGAGTCCGCGCGCGGCTCGGTCTCCTTTCGGACAAGCTTCATGCCGCAGATGGGGCAGTTTCCCGGCCCGCGCCGAATCACGTCCGGGTGCATGCCACAGGTATAGACAGCCTCGGGCGCGGGGACGGCTTCGGCATGGCTCTCTTGCGTTGCCTCGGGCAGCCACGCCAGACCAACCGGATTCCAGAGGAGAAAAGCCGATACGCCGGTTCCGAGGGCCAGGCCAGCCAGCAGGAACCACCATTTTCCAAATCTCTTCATGTCGAATCCTCCGCCGGGAATGCCGATCCGATGGCACGTTCCACTTCGGCCAGCGTCTTCATGTAGTCCGCCTCGAGGCGCGCCAGGCCGAGCCGCACGTCCAGCAGCACTTCTTCGCTGTCCAGCAGTTCGAGCACGCCGGCGGTGCCCGTCGAGTACGCCTCCTCGGTGGAGCGCAGCGCCTGTTCGGCCTGGGGCAACAGTGCGTTCCTGAACAGGGCGATCTGGTCATCGATCATCTCGAGCCTGAAGACCGCCGATCGAACGGCGACGTCCACCTCGTTGACCAGGCTGCGATAGGCCTCCGCCGCCGCCGAATGGCGCGCGGAAGCCACCTGGACGCCCGCGTCGTACCTGGATCGGTAGAGCGGGATGCTGATGCCGACGGACACGCTGTACACATCCTTGCCGTTCGCGGGCGGCGGTTGCATGCGCCCCTGCGCGTCCCGGCGGTCGCCAACGCTTCCCCAGGCAGCGCCCACAACGATGTCCGGCCAATACTGGCGCCGGGCCAGGCGAACGCTGCCGTCTTCGCTATCCATGCGGAGCACGGCCGCCTTGAGCTCCGGCCGGTCCGCGCGCGCGATCCGCTGAAGTTCGTCGCCATCCACTTTCACCACCGGGCGATCCGGGGGACTGACCGTGGGGATCCGGACATGCACCGGCTGGTCGCGCAGCGCATTGAGCGCCGCTTCCGCATCCGTCCGCTTGCGCAGAAGCTCCTGGCGGCGAAACCGCACCCGCGTGATTTCCGCCTGCAGCTTGACCACGGCCTGCTGCAGCCCCACACCCTGGGAATACCGCGCCTGCGCGAGGGACTCGTAGTGCCGGAGCAGTTCCTCTTCCTCCGCCGTGATCTCGATCGCCCGGTCAAGGTATGCGAGGTCGTAGTACGCCAGCTTGACCTGGCGGACCACCTCCGCACGCCGCGCCCCGACCATCTCCTCGCGCGCCGCGGCCTCGCGCTCGGCAACCTTGCCCTTCTCGGACCGCTTGCCGAACCATGGAATACGCTGGCTGACCGAGATTCCGCCCGTCTGCGGACCCACGCGCGTCTCCGGAGTGCGCAGGTGGCGCGTCACGGACAACATCGGATCCGGCAGCGCTTGCATCTGCCGGACACGCTCCCGTGCCGCGCGATGGTCCCACTGCGCTTCCCGAACCTGCGGGTTTTTTTCCAGCGCCTGGGAAACCAGGTCAGCCAAAGCCGGGTCGCCGTTGGTCGCATGGTCCAGGGCAGCAGCATCCGCCTGGACCCAGAGCAGGAGCCATGCCCCCGCCTTCACTATCTTCATTGCCTTCCTTCGAGAACAGGTTCTCCAACCTCGCACGCTACCGGCAGCGGGAAATCCCGACGCCAGGACGAACGAGAGCGTTGTCGCGGACCTCCGCGACAAGAAAGAAGATGGCTAGTTCAGGAGCTTGTCGAAACGCCGAACGGGGGTGTCGACGACGCGCGCAATGCGCGGGATCGGGGGATCGTGGGCGAAACCGGGCAACGGCGAAGCGTTCGCGGCGAAATCGACCGCGGGATGGACATTGTCATCCAGGAGCGGCTTCGGCAATTGCGGCGCAAGATCGCGCAAGGTCTCGCTCTTCGACACGGCCTCATCGGCCATGCAGTCGCCACAATCCGTGTGGTCACAGCCCATGGACGCGGCGGCATGATCACCGCCGTGATGCGCATGATGGGCACGCGCCGCCGCATCGGCATCGACTGCCGGCACGGCGCATGCACAGGCAACGCCCGCGAGCGCTACGGCAGCCGCGAGCATCGATACCAGGACTGTCTGCCTATAGTGCATGGGAGCCGTATACGCCTCCCGGTGCTTCAGGTCAAGCTGCGACGCCAGCCGATATGTCCTCGGCGTCACCTGCATCCGGATGGCTCGCCGGGTATCGGCCATAGATGTGAGCGCCGATGCGTTCGATCCGATCCCGCTCCTCGTCCGCGAGCGGGCCAAGCTCCAGCGCGAGCAGTGCCTCACGCATCTGCCCGGTGCTCGCAGGCCCACACAACACCATGTCCACGGCGGGATGTGAGAGCGAGTAGCGATAGCAGTCCCGTGCCCTGAGCGGTTCCTCGCCCGGCGGCATCTTGTCGGGATCCAGCAAGTGCTTCCAGCGCGTCGCCGTATAGGCAACGATCAGCGGTTTGGGGCGGCCTGCCCCGGGCACGAAAGGGAACACGTCCTTCTCTGCGCCGCGATGCACCGCGTTGTAGCGCAGCATCAGGAGATCGTAGGGGCTCTCGCCCGATCCATAGCCATCGATCAGCGTTGGCAACATCGGCCGGTTGTGGCTGCTGATGGACATGAAGCGGACCTTGCCGCGCTCCCGCAACCGCTCGAACACCTCGACATAGGCGTCATCCGGCACCTCGTTGCGGTTTCCCAGCAACAGGAAATCGAAATGTTCGACGCCCGCGCTTGCGAGCGCTTCCTCGACCTCGCCTTCGATGGATGCGGGATCCCTGGAGTAGGACTGAATGGTAAGGATAAGCTCGTCGCGATGCCGTTTCGACAGGTTGACCATCGCGCGCGCGAATTCAGGCCGGCGGACCGTGCCCCAGTAGAGGTAGTTGATGCCCCGCTCGAAGGCTTCCTCGATGGCGCTGGCCGGCGCATCGAAGGTCGAACCGATTCCCAGCCGGGCGGTCCGCATCTCGGTGCGCCCGACCTCCCGCCTTTCGAGGAATTCGTTCATGCCTGGATCAGGGAGGATTCCAATCCGTCGCGAACATGAACTCGGCCTGGGGCGAGACGGACCGCACGGAGTCGCCTCTGCTCGGTGGCGTCAGGATCGACAAGGCCTCGGCGATACTGAACCTGTCTTCAACCCGCGACACCTGCACGGTGCCGACCGTCTCTTCCAGGACGCCCAGGTCCAGGCCCGTTTCCGGATCTACGAGGGATTCCCCGGCTGATGTCACCTCGAGCGTGTCACCAACCGATACCGAGCCTCTGCCGAGGTTGATCCACACCCGGTCGCCATCTGCCCTCACGACGCGGCCGGACAGTGGCAGCGGCCCGACGGCCCTGACAATTTCGAATGCGCCCTTGTTCACGGCCGCCAGGATGGCCTGGCCGATCGACTCCGTCCAGATATCGCGCCCGAGTCCTTCCACCTTACCGAAACCCGCAACACCCGGCCGGGGTTCAGATACGGCCGCCTCGAACTGACCCGTGACCACGGCCCTTCCCGCGGCGTCCACCAGCCGCAGATCAATCGCGAATCGACCGCGCTCCGTTGGCCGTGAGCGGCTGCGCACCGCGCGGGGGTTGGTCACCGATTCGGCAACCTGCACGGCGTAATCGGCAAGTGCGACATGCAGGACATACCCGTCCGCACCACTCTCCGTCGCGGTGCCACTGTCACCGACAACGAACCGTCCTGTCCGTCGAATCGCCTCGGCGACCACCTCGCCGATACCGGCAAGGGATACGTCCCCCGTGTCGCCGCCGCGCACGTTCTCGACGGGCTGGATCTCGATCATCGAGCGTCCGCCCCGATAGTCCCACTCCAGGTCTACGAGATAGCTCGCTTCGATAGCGCCGATCGATTCGGGCAAGGGCGACCTTTCGCCGTCAACGACCGCGTAGGCCAGGTATTCCGCTTGCGCGGCGCTGCCCGCCACGACGCCGCAGGCGAGCAGGATGCGCGCAATGGTCGGCGTCGGATTCAACCGGCCAGCCCTCGTCTCTTTCTTCATGTGGCCTGCGTTGGATCTTCCGGCAGGTCTTCTTCCGGAATCACGTAGCCGCGCTCGCCGTGAAACGCCAGGTCCAGGCCTTCCGCCTCTTCTTCCTCGGATACGCGGGGCGGAGCAAAAAGGCCCACCACCTTCAGGAGCACCCACGTTACGGCGGCGGTGTAGCTCGCGGCAGCAAGGACGCCGATCGCCTGAACGCTCACCTGGTCGGCGATCTCTATGTTGTGCTGGCCCGCAAACATGCCGAGCGTGTCGCTGGCGAAAACCCCGACCAGTACCGTTCCGATCCCGCCTCCGACGGCATGGATGGGAAAGACGTCCAGCGAATCGTCTATCTTCAACGCGCGTTTGATGATCCCCATCGCGGTGAAGCACGCGATGCCGCCGATAGCGCCCATGACAAGGGCCCCGCCCGGACCCACGAAACCGGATGCGGGAGTGACGATAGCGAGACCGGCAATCATGCCCAGAACGGCACCGACCACCGTGGGCTTGCCGTCCCGCATCCACTCCAGGCCCATCCAGACGAGCGCACCCACCGACGCCGCGGTTTGCGTAGCGACGATGGCCATCGTCGCGTCACCGTTGGCGGCCAGTGCGCTGCCGCCATTGAAACCGAACCAGCCGACCCACAGCATCGCCCCACCAACGAGTGCAAGCACGGTACTGTGGGGAGGCTTCGTCGCGTGAGGGAAACCCTGGCGCGGCCCGAGCACCATCGCGGCGACGAGCGCACCTGTCCCCGCGGTCACGTGGACGACCGTGCCGCCGGCGTAGTCAAGCAGCCCCATTTGCCCGAGCCAGCCCCCGCCCCATATCCAGTGGGCGACGGGCGCATAAACCAGCAGCGACCACCCGGCCGTGAACCACAGCACCGAGGAAAAACGCACCCGCTCGACGAAAGCGCCGACGATGAGCGCAGGCGCGATAATCGCGAAGGTGAGTTGGAAGGTCGCAAAAATCGATTCGGGGACAGTCCCGATCAATACGCTCTCGCCCATGCCCTGGTAGAGGACCCTGCTCAAATCCCCGATAAACCGCGACTCGAGTCCGCCAAACGCCAGGCTGTAGCCTGCGACAAGCCACAGGACGCTGACCAGGCAAGCGATCGAAAAGCACTGGAGCAAGACCGAAAGCACGCTATTCGCTCTCACCAGACCGCCGTAAAGTAGCGCGAGACCCGGTATGGTCATGAACAGCACCAGCGCGCTGGCCGTGGTCACCCACGCCGTATCGCCGCTGTCCAGGGTCTGGCCGAACACTGGCATCGCGCCCATGGACAGCGCGACGGCCACCGCCGCTCGCATGGTCTTGGTGGGTGTCATCCGTTTCTCCCGAAAGCAGCTCGGATCAGGCTGTTCGCTCCGTTCAGACATCCTAGTTCCCGGCGCCAGCCGTGAGCTGATCCAGGTTCCTGATGATCAACAGCGTCTGGGCGAACAGGTCCGCCCGGTCATTGCGCGTTGGGGGTTGATCCAGGACGACCGGAACGTTGACGCCCAGATGCCACTTGATTCGCGCCACTTCGGTCCACAGCAGGCCAGCCAGGTCATAGGTCTCCGTGGGCGTCACCCGAACCATCGTCAGCGTCGGCACCATGGAGGCTTCCATGCCCAGCCTCCCTTGCAGCGAAACCGTCTTGTATATCGCCCGGAGCAACTGCTGCGCGATGTCGATCGTCCGCTTGGGCGCATCGACCGCAGGCGATTCGGTATCCAGCACGACCTGCAGTTTCGTTCCGATCAGGCTCAGTTCTTCGACAATGGCCGATGTGTTGCCATAGACGTCTCCGCTGTTCAGCGGATACCCGATCAGGCCATCGAGCAGGTAGGAGGAGTCCGCGAGGTTCTTGTACACGCCCGCCAGTGTCGGAAACCCGGATACGACTGCTTGATCGACCTCGGTTTCGATGATCATCTGCGTCTTGATCGCGCGAATGCCGTCAAATATCTCGGTGACCGAGGCAAGCACGTCAACCGCAGAGGGTTCCGTCAGCGGAATCTCGCGCGACGAACCCGTTGGAACGCCGAAACGGCGCTGGACGGCACCTACCTTGGCCATGACTTCCAGCGACTTCACGTACACATGTGCGGGAAGGCGGTCCAGTTGCAACTCGGCTTCCGGCGGTTCGTCGCCGACGCCGAGTTCGACGCGCAGAACCTCGATCTCGCCCATCACCGTTGCGGCAGCGGACGCGATCTCGCCCCACGTCGAATCGGGCGCCGCCGCGGGAGTCGTCGCCTGCCCGCGACGCATCGGAACATCGATGGTGCCGGCCTCGCTCGGCACCGGAGCGGCCACGCAGAACACAATGATCGCGACCGCGCAAGCACGGCTCCAAGCCCTGACTCTCATACCTAGCGCCGAGGCTTCGCCCCCGCGTAGCCGTACCAGACCTGTAAATAGACGCCGCTGCGCCTTCTTGAGTGAGATCATTTCGCCCCCGCCCCAAGGCATTGCTCGGTATACATGTGACTCCGCCAGGACGGACGATGCAATGCCGTCAGATGTGACTCAACAGGATCGGATTCCGATCACTGACGGTGACGCACACCACCGCCATGGATGGGGTTGTATACGCCCAAGAACCCCAGAACATGCCCATGTTCCCTAGGCTTGTCAAGCAAAAGTCTTGTCCAACAGCAGTTCTCATTTTAGCGGTTGACTCATTTGGTTTCGGG
>JAPOYI010000173.1 GCA_026706665.1 Gammaproteobacteria bacterium
CCGCAACGTTGGCCACTGCGACTCGCGGCGGGACACCGCGGCAGCTCCTGGTAACGACCTACGAAGACGGGATCGCACGTCAGCTGGCTGATGACGCTGCAGGTGCTGGAGTAGTGACACTTCGGGAGTCAGGCGTTACGGCTGGCCCGAACTGAGGCAAGGGGTGTAGGTCGCATCGCCTTGGCGAGGCGGCGCCGGTAGGGTCGGGGCGTGGAGAGGAGGCACGATGCCGCGCATACGTCGACGGTCCGGAGCTTAGCCTGTGATCGGGGCGGCCCTGCTCGGACTTGCGGACGATCAGTTCGTCAAAGGCCTCGACGGGGGTGTCCCGCGACAGGCGGTTCCTGAGCCGGGATGGAGCGGGCCGACGTGCGAAGATCGCGCTCTCCCTCGCGCCAGACAGCCTGGACGAACTTGGGTCCGAACCCCGGTTGGCCATGGCGCCGAAGTCGCTCATGCTATGGTCATCGATTGAACGAGGAACGCACCACAACGCAGTCACTGTGCTATCGCAGTTGCATCACCGTTGCAGCCTGTATATCCTTACAGGTGTTCGAGGTGTAAGTGAGGCTTGCCGTCATGACGGAGAAAAGACGCCTGAAACGGGCGACGATCAGTCTTGACAGCGATGACTACGCGGCGCTGGGGAAGCTGGCGCGGCGGATGGACGTCTCCGCATCGTGGCTGACTAGACAGGCGATACGAGACTTTCTCGACAAGTACGGCGAGCACGGAAAGCCAGAACTGGCCTTGCGGCTGGCTGACAAACACAAGAGCTGAAGGAGGCCCCGTTGATCCCGCTAAAGCCTGAACTGGGGCCCGGACATGATCGCTTTCATACCGACCGCCATAGAAGTGCAGTCATGCTCGTTGGTTCTTCGTCGAGGTCATGTCGGCACAGGGATGACTCCTGTACCGAAGAGGACGAACTGTGCCGCGTTTAATGCAAGCTCAGCGACAGGATGAAGTCAGGTCGCGCACAGTGACTTCTCTGCGCAGTTTCCCGGCCCACGATGCGGGGGCCAATGGGTCTTCAATCATCAACGGCGCGAATCGGCGGAAGTCTGACGCCTTTCGTCACCGCACGCTAAGCGCTCTTCTGCAAGAGGTTAACGATACCGTTCCACTCCGCGATCGTCCGGATCTCTCTTCCTTCGTGAACTGGAAGGGTAATGCGGAAGCTCCGATACACAGGTGGCTGCGCTACCGTGAAGCCTACTCTCCCAATCTGATTACGAAGCTCGGACTGGACGACAACATATTGGACCCATTCTGCGGTTGCGGCTCCATTCTTATCGGCGCGGCAGAGAACGGGAACACTTCGACTGGTATCGACATAAACCCGCTGGCGATTTTTGCGGCGAAAGTGAAGTTGACTCCACTCTCGCGTACGCAGCTCACGGCGATCAAGGAATACATCAACGGCCTGGACGCAGCCGTCGATTCGGCGGACTGCTGGCCGATACCCGGACTCTCCATTGCATCGAAGGTGTTCGAGCCGACAATCCTCGATACGCTGCTTCGAATCAGGTCCCTGACCGAGTCGAGTTTCTCTGGCGACAGGGAGAGCCGTGATTTCCTCCACTTGGCGTGGGTCGCGATCCTAGAGAGAGTCGGTAGCTACTTTAAGGAAGGCAATGGAATCAAGTACCGCAACAAGAAACGGCTGAAGACAGGATACATCCATCGCCCGGAAGGACAATGGCAGCTAGAGCGGTTTGGGTGTGATCAGAGAAAGTTCACGCTCGAAGCATTCTCCGCTCACGTACGAATGATGGTTCAGGATGCTCGTTTCTGGCGAAAGGGAGCCTGGCGCGATCAAGTCGCAATAGAAGGGAACGTGCTGGAGATGGACCGCCTCCTACCGGGTAGGAAGTTTGACTCCATTGTCTTCAGCCCTCCCTACGCCAATAGATTTGATTACTTTGAGTCGATGAAGGTAGAACTTTGGTTTGGCGGTTTTGTCGACTCCTACGAGTCCATCGGTCGATTCCGAAAGGCATCGCTGCGGTCGCATCTCGGAGCCGATCTGAACCGCTCATGCCAATCTGTGGCTGATTTAGAACGATTCATCGCGCTGATGGATGAGGACGCGAGTAGTTGGCGGATGGGCGTGCCCGACCTGCTTCGGGGGTATTTCGATGACATGCGGGTTACTCTCAAGCATTGCAGGAGCGCACTTCCGGGCGGAAAGTGCTTCATCGTGGTTGGCAATTCGGCATTTGCGGGCGTAATCATCCCAACCGACGTCATGTTGGCGAATCTAGGTCTGGAGTGCGGCTTTCGGAAAGCGGAGATCCTCGTAGCTCGCCATCTGACGGTTGCACCACAACAACGCAACAGACTGCAGAGCTTAGAAGGCAATATGCGCGAGAGTGTCGTAGTGCTCTCGTGAACGAGCTTACGGGGAGGATTTAGTGGCGCCGTCTCAATCCGATTTGTTCGGCAGACTGGATGTCGT
This sequence comes from Gammaproteobacteria bacterium, assembly GCA_026706665.1. GTDB lineage: Bacteria > Pseudomonadota > Gammaproteobacteria > Pseudomonadales > Azotimanducaceae > VXNE01. Next base: position 2,462 of record JAPOYI010000173.1, read on the forward strand.
CGACCAGCTCGGCGACGGGAGGGATGGGCTGTTTCGCGAAGTTCCTTGCTTTCCGCCCTTTGACGCGATTAGCAATGGTGAACTATTCGCTCTCGGCCTGAGCAACAAGACGACGGGCCTGACGCACGGCATGCACCGCTTCCCGGCGAAGTACATCCCGCAGATACCGGGTTGGGTGATGGACCAGTTCGCGAAACCAGATGATGTCGTGTTAGATCCGTTCTGCGGTTCAGGGACCACGTTGGTAGAGGGGCTTCTCCGTTCCCGAAAAACCATTGGAGTTGATTGTGACCCGCTCGCCTGCATGATTTCGCGCGCGAAGACGGCCGCGGTAATCCCTGGGAGACTCCACGGACTTAGAAGCGAGCTAGGCCGTTCCTGGAAGCAACCAGCGACCCAGCTAGTTCCGCCTATGCCGGACATATCTAACTTCGACCATTGGTTTTCACGGGATGCATGGGGCAATCTGCAGTCATTGCTGGCAGCTACCGTTGGGCTTGACGCCTCTCCTGAGGAGTTGACTTTCCTGCTGTGTGTTTTTAGTTCAATCCTCCGAACAGTCTCCAACGCTGACGACCAAACACAGAAAACCTATGTATCTGGAACACTGAAAAAGAACCCTCCGGAGGTGGGACGCGCCTTCTACAGGGCGCTGGAAAAAGCCCTCGTAGGGCTTGAGGAGCTCGCGGCACTTCGTCGAGGGTCTGCCGAGGCGATTGTCATCCAAGGGGATGCGACGAACATCCAGCTTCAGGCGCGGTCTGTGGACCTGATCGTAACGAGTCCGCCGTACCTCGATTCAGTCGATTATATGTACAACTTCATGCTGGAGTATTTTTGGCTGGGGCCGTTACTGGGCGTCGAAGACCGCCAGACGTTCAACCAGATGCGCCGCAACGTGACGGGAGCAAAGAATCCATTGGACAAGACCGCTCCTGCGCTTCCGCAGTGCTTGAGTGATCTCATTTCCGAGGCGGAGATAAATCCACGTCGGGTCGCGGCGACGCGCGCATATTGTGAGAGTATGGCTCGCCATTTTCACTCCGCTGCGAAGGCTCTGAAGCTCGGAGGCTATTACTTCCTAGTGATAGGCAACAGCCAGACGCGCAAGGGCGTGCTGCCCATGCATGACTCCATGATCCGCCTGGCCGCCGATGCTGGGCTCACATTCGAAAAGGCGTTCGGCTACCGTATCCGACGCCACTACATGAAGTTCCCGCGGGCTGGGAGGGGAGGTATCATAACTATGGATTGGGTGATTGCCCTCAAAAATACGCAGAGGCATGCCCGCTATCCGGCCCGTCTACCGCTTCCCAGTTTCACGCTTCGCCATGACGAGGTCGCCAACTGAGTTATGCCGGAGGCTCTTCAAAACGGAGACTTCTGGAGGGTCAATAGTTACAGCTACCCGAATCCCTTTAGGCCCAACGCGAACTCCCAAGAGGCGTGGACCACGTTCTGTTCATTCTACGAAAACGACCAGGAATCCTATCGTTCGCTCAAGGCCTACTGGCAGTCGCCCGAGGCACCGCGCAGAATCGGTAGTCAAGCCGTGGAAAGTTGGAAGGCGGCGTTTGAGGAGTTCGGCTTGCTCTATGTGATCAGCCGCTCCGACACCATAATAGTGACCCCAGCCGGGAAACAGTTTTACGATGCCGTCGAGGCGAATGACAGAGACGATTTCGTCTGGATCGGCCTTAACCTGTTGTTTCGGTACCCGCTGCAAGGGCCGCCGCGCGGCCGCAGCAGGAGTCCTGCACACAGCGAGGCGGACCTGTTGCCGTACCGCTTCCTTCACTCCGCAATGCGGGATCTTGGAGATTACTTCTGGTGGACCGAGCTAGAGCGAATCTTGTGCCAGGTGTTTTCGACCGCGACGGCCCCGGAGGCGGTTGACGCAGTCCGCGATTTGCGGACAAATCCGTCTCGGGTCGAGGATTACCCGCTGCCTGTTGATAGGCGCGAGGGTGCCTTCTACAACTCTCTAAACCAGGTCGCAAATCACGCGGGAATGAACCATCTCGTCCTCGCGCAGGAAAACGAAGGCGAGCACTACGGGCCGAACGAGATCAGACGCAGGCACTTCATCAATCGTCACGACATATCACTGGTATCGGCGGCATTGGGGGACACGACGAGCCTTACGGATTGCGATGTCAGCGCGACCTTTGTGGATCGCCTTCCTGCTGCTCCGGTGTTCACAGAGGAACAGGCGTATTTCGACTATCTGGGCGCGGCGGTCCCGAGCCTCGCGGCTGCGGGAGCCGCAGCGAAACCAGAGGCAGTTGCCGTTGCGGGGGACACGGTCTTCGTGCTGAAGTCCGGCGAGCATTTTGAATCCGTTTTGGAGGGTGACCGAGAGAGAGTCGTGGAGGGAAATACGCACACGCTTTGCCGAGTTGGCCGCAGCCACCGAGTGATTCTGTCCACGGACTTGGACTGGACGTATCTCGTGGTGGACAAGGATCTCGTAGGCCCAACTGCCGTGAGGCTCTCTCTCCGTCGAGCAAGGCCGATCACCAATATTGAACCGATTGAGACGCTCTTTGGGGGTGACGATGGCTGATGTGGACGAGGCGACATTGGAGGACCAGGGAGCTATTCCCCCAACGGAGTTCCACGACAAGATTGAACGGATCCGAGAGGTCGCTCACTACGACATCGACTTACCACCGAACTTGAGCGAACGTCTCGACCGGGCAACGCAAGGCTTGTTGATCGCGCCCGAGACGCTTCGGGCTGCGGCGGCGGCCTTGCAGGTGGGTCATGTTGTGCTGCAGGGACCGCCGGGGACCGGAAAGTCAAGCCTTGCGCGGGCACTCTGCGACGCGTTTCAGGTGTCCACTCTTCCGGTCACAGCGCACGAGGACTGGACGGTGTTCGATGTCATCGGCAGGCTTGAGCTTCGGCTCCATGAGGACCGCAAAGAAGAGATTGTGCCAGTAAACGGGTACTTCACGGAGTGCGTCGTGCGCTGCGCAAATTCCATCGTGAGGCATTTCGATGACCCCGCGGAGCCGCAAGCAGATTGGCTTCTCATAGACGAATTGAACCGGGCAAATATGGACCGCGCCTTTGGCGAGCTGTTTGCCGTGCTCGGCACAGACTCAGCCTTGCCGATAACGCTTCCGCACCAGCGCGAGGGAAACCGCAATCTCGTTGTTCCACAACGGTTCCGCATTGTCGCAACGCTCAATTCCTTTGATCGTCAGTTCGTGAACAATCTCAGTCAGGCGATCCGGCGTCGATTCACGTTTGTAACCGTGAATATCCCTGACAAACGTCCAGACAATGTTGTTTGGTCAAGTGCGGAGAATCCCGCCCCACTTGCCATTCAGGAGTTTCGGATCGTCGTGGAGAGAGTGGCGGCGAGAGTAGCGAGGCGCTTGACCTCGTTAGATCCCTCAAAAAGCGAGCAGAAGACAGAGGAGATCCAGGAACGACTAGCCGGACCATTGGCGCCGCTGGTGGCTCGGCTCTTCGACCTCGTCGAGCAGGTGCGTTATGCCGGACCCGAGCAACAGGCACCGCATTTGCCGATCGGAACGGCACAGCTCATCGATACTGCGGAACTTTTCGTGCTGCGGCTGATGCAGGACAATGTGACAGACGAAGCCGCTGGAGACATGATTGACTGGGCAGTTTCGGTCAAAATCGTTCCTCTTTTCGATACTGACGTCGTAGATCCGGAAGTCCTGAAGGAGTTCGCAGGGACGTTGACCGCGCCTTTCGATAAGGCAACACGGAGGGAACTGCTCGGGATCATGGCGGCTGGAATGCACTTCGTTGAATGAAGCGGATTCCATTCGGCGTTTTGTTCGCGAGGCGCTCCCTTTGCTCTCGTCCTATTTCTATTCCGAACAGGTGGTTCTTGAGCCGGCGAGAGTACAAGTAGGAGACGAAGAGGTCGATGAGTACGAGGAGTTTGCAGGCGTGCTCAGGATGAGGCACGCGTTGGCGTGCGGTCTGGAATTGAAGGCAATCGTCGAAAGGATCAAGAGGGGATACTCCCAATCATCAGAAATCGTGCGTGCTGAATCCAAAGGAGCGATATCCGGACGCCTGGACATTCAGCTCTACCTTAACCGTCGCGGGACGAACCTGTCCTGGCCGCGAACGTTCCCGGTGCTGATCGCGGAAGCGACAGCGAGCACGCCGGAAAATCAGCTCGTCGTTGACACGCTCCGACAGCTGGTCCGGCGTCTCAGCGTGGCTGGAAACCTGGGCGCAAGCGCTGAACGCAGGTATTCCAACAGTTTGATGCGTTGGGGGCGGGAGCAGCTGCATTCGGAACCCTGGGACGGCGTCACTCCAAAGCTAACTGCTGCGCGGCTCCATCGAGAGGCAGAGCATCGTCTCAGGAAACGGCAGACGGGCAACGAGCCTGCCTATGGGCGATTTCTCGGATGGTACGACCAATGGTTGTTCGATGCCTCCCGCAGCGACCCGAATGAACTCGAGAACCTAGTAGACTTGCTGCTGGCTTTTCCTCCGGGTGACTTTTTCTGCGATAGGGTGTTCGAGATATGGTGCCTCCATCAGGTGATAGAGTCCTTCCGCCGTTGCGGTGCGGTGATTGTTGACGGTCCGCGCCCGCTTTCGGAGCGCTCGAATGGTCCTATTTGCGCTATGGACCATGAAGGCTACATGTCGAATATCTGGTTTCAAAGGGCGCTGCCGACTACGGCTGCGAGGTGGAAGTATGTCCACTCCCAAAATCCGCTTGTCGGAATTCCCGATATCACCGTTATCGGCGATGACGGTCGACGCCTCTTGATCGATGCCAAACGTCGTGAGGTCCGGAGCCCGACGAGGTCGGAAGAGACCTATAAGATGCTTGGCTATCTGGAGAACTTCGGAGATCTCTTTCGGACGACACCGTTCTGCGGCGCGCTCTGCTTCCTATCCAATACAGACCTTTTCACCGAGGTTGCCGGCGACAGGGATCATCGGATCGTGCTGGTAGGCGCCCATGTGGATAACCCAACGATATGTGCGTTCGGTGGCCGGATGGACACGCTTGTATCGGAGTGGCTTTCACAAGGCGCGCTTAACGGCGGGTCTGAGGAATCACGGAACGGAATAAACTGATGTGATTGGCCAAGCACTTTCTTGGTGAGGCGAGCAGCCCACGGGGTTGGTACCGATCATGCGATGCCGCCCTCTGCTGAATTTGGTGATTGGCTATTCCGGTCCGATGGTCAGCATTGCGAGAGGAGCGCTTGGCCCGGCCTACTGTGTGACGACTTGCCGAAGTCGTCCGTTTGCATCGGCACGGATGAGCATAAGCAGCGTCGTCGACGGTCAATGAGCGCGTTTGTTGACGTGTCGCGACGAAAGTGTGAGCTTAGGAATGACCACCTCCCAAGTTTTCGCCTGAAGGTAGCGGGCATAGCGGTCGTCCTTGACGTCCTTGGGCCAACGGACGAACACGCCGTGGACGGTCGCATCGACTACTTCCATTCCTTTTGGGACATCCCAGTCGGCTCTCATCCGCCCGACTTCGCGCCGATCTTTGTCGAGGACCTTCCACCGAGCGTTCTGGCGGGTAAGTGACAATGCGTCACCGGGGTTGAGGGCGGATATTGCTCGGTGCGTTTCGTCATCGGCGGGTGATCGTCCAGCAAAGTCCATGAAGACGTCGCCCATCGTACAGACGACTGTCTTGTCGTGGAGGCGCGGATCGGTTGTGTCGGGAGACGGTAGCTGGCGTTCCAGTGTGCACGGTCGGGCCGTGAGCGGCTGGATCAGAGTGGCGGCGCGTTCTCGGCTGGACGCGGCGAGTGGCGGATCCTCCGAGGCGCGGTTGCTGTGACCGTCCAGATCGACTAGTGCGAGTGTCTCCCTCGCGCGGGTCATCGCGACGTAGTAGAGGCGGCGCGGCGCTTCCTCGTCTTCGCGCGGATTAACCGCCTTCCACTGGCCGTCGAGTATCACGACGTGGTCGAACTCAAGACCTTTCGCGCGGTGGGCGGACGTGAGGAGCAGCCCTTGCTGCCGGCGACGCACCTCGCGGCTCCACTCGCCGAGCCAGTTCCGAACATGGGCGGCTGGAAGCACTGTCGCATTGGGTTCCTCCAGCAACAATTCCTCCATCGCTTGGGCAAGAAGCCGCGCCCATGGACCGGAGGTTGGTTGCTGCAGGTATTGTTCGATGACACGTCTCGTGGTGGTGGGTCCGGCAGTCTCGAGCGCACTGAGCAGGGATTGCGTTTCGCGTGCACGCCAGAAGGATCCCAGCTCCTCCTGCGCGCTCTGGAAAGGGATGCCGCGCTGTACACAGACGCTTGCGACCGGATCGAGATCCGTCCAGTTGCGCGCGATGACGGCGCATCGATCCCACTTCCATTGCGGATCGAGCGTCGAGAGGCGGCTGAGTTCATCCATGGCAATGATGCCCTGGGATAGCTGCCCGCCCGTGGCGCGAAGGACCTGGACCTTCCCTTTCGCGACGTGGTCGAGCGCGGTCCAGCGCCCGCCAGGCGGCTCGTCGTACCGACCTCGGTCTATCCGTATCGCGTGGTCTCGTTTCAGTCGATCTGTGGCGACGTCGATACAGCAGTTGGAAGCGTCGATGATGTTCCCGGTGGATCGGTAGTTCTCGACCAGATAGTCGAGACTGGCGCGGTAGTCGACTTCGAAACGGCGGATGAATCGTACGGAGGCGCCTTTCCAGCTGTAGACGTTCTGATCGTCGTCTCCCACAGCGAACAGATTGAGTCTCGCGTCGTCCTCGGCAAGCGTCCGGCCAGCCAGGGCGGATATGAGCTCGAACTCCGGTTCGCCGATGTCCTGGTACTCGTCGACGAGGATCCACGCGAGTCTCCCGACCATCTGGTCGCGGTTGACAGTCGTGGATGCTTCGCCGTCCGCCCTGAGAGCCAGTGCGGCCTGGCGCAGCATGTTCTCGAACGTGGCATCGCTGGGGTCGTCGGCCGTGTCCGCGAAGGATATGCCGAGAACGCGCATGGCAAGCGCATGGCAGGTCATGATGTTCACGCCGCGGGCATCGGGACCGATCAGGTCGTGGAGCCGTCGGCGAGCCTGCACGGCGGCGTGGCGGTTGTAGGTGAGGGCGAGTATCCCCCTCGGATTCTCTCGCCGGACGCGGATCAGGTAGGCGATACGGTGTACCAATACCCGCGTCTTGCCCGACCCGGGGCCCGCGAGAACCAGTACGTTGGTGCGCTCCCGGTCGTCCGCGACAATCCGCTCCTGGCTGCGGTTGGCAAGCCTGGTCACGATCTCGTCGTAGTGGTTAGGGAGAGTGTCGCGGCGGAGGGTGGACTCCTTCCCTTTGAACCACTTGGCGACGAACGACGCGTTGTCCAGTTCGAAGTAGTCCATGGCCAACCGCAGCGCAAGGCCGATGTCCACCATGCCGAGGCGGGCGTACTCGGCGACCACGTGAACCTGCGCAGTCTGCTCCGCGTAGTGCTGACGCAACGGGCTGAAGTCCGCGACCCTGAACGTCCGGCCATCGCGGGTCACCTTGAGGGTCATGGCGGGTCGGAAGACCGTCAGTCCCCGGTTGAGGGTGAGGACCTCCTGCTCGTGCATCCAGAGGAGGGCGCGGTCGACGAGTGCCTGGGTGTTTTGCTGCTGCAATTCAGCGGTCAGCACCATGTCCGCCTTGACGGCGCGCTCGAGTTCGCCGTAGGTCGTCTCGACGAGGAGGTCTACGCCGCGCACCCCTGCTCGGACCTTGCCGACGAGGTGGTCGAAGAGACGGACTGCACCGTCGCGGCGGAGCCTGGCGAGCCGTTCGATGCTGTTCCAGGGCCTTCGCAGTCGGACCACCGCGGTGTCCATGTCGCGGGTTCGGACCTCGAGACTGCGGAGCGCACCGGGTTCGTCCCGACCGTCGGCGGCGAGACCGCGCAGAATCCGCACGAGGAGCTCGGGAAGCGGGTTCTCGATGTCGATCTCGCGCAGGCGCTGTGCGAGCTGGCGGAGTCCGAGGCGGGTCCACTGGTCCGTCTCCTGATCCGGCGCTTCTTCGCGAAGTGCACCGATGAGAGCGGTCTCCAGCTCCCGGGCCGCCGCGAGGCGCCGCTCGGATGCGTTCTCGACGCCCACGTGGACGTAGACGGTGATGCGCATGTCGTTGGTGGCGACGCCGATGGATTCCAACGCGCTGAACACGGCACGAAGCTGGGGCAACGAGCACCCGCATTCCGCCATCAATTCGTCGGTCGTGATGCCCGAGTCGGGATCGGCATGCGTCAGGATGCGGACCACCGTGGTCATCCGCTTGCGGACGTCTTCTCGAATACCCCTCTTCGAGCCTTCGCGGTCGATGATCTCGCTGGCTTCGGCGAGGGTCCTGATGCGCAGGGACGAAGGGAAGACGCGCGTGTAGTTCTCGTCGCGCTGGGCGAGTCGTGCTTCCTCCAGCCACGCGATCGCGGTCCGCACGCGATCGTCGTCGGTGGTGCTATCGCGCGTGAACTCGCCATCGGCGTCCTCGATGAGGATCTCGCCGGCGGTCGCGACGACGGCGTCCTCCATGTGCTCGCTGTGCCGCCGCCGGCGGCTGTCGAGGCGGCGCAAGGCGCGTAGGACGGCCTGAATGTCGCGGCGCTCAAGACGGGAACGCGCGGTGAGCGAGAACTGCTTCTCTGGATCGTCGTCGGCGAACAGCAGCAGGCAATGGGCGTCCCTGCCGTCGCGGCCGGCGCGGCCCGCCTCCTGAAGGTAGCTCTCGAGCGACCCGGGGATCTCGGCGTGGATCACGGTGCGCACATTCGGCTTGTCGATACCCATGCCGAAGGCGTTGGTCGCAACGACCACATCGATGTCGCCTTCGTGAAAGCCGCGCTGGACCTCGCGTTTGCGTTCGGGCGATAGCCCCGAGTGGAAGTGTTCCGTTCGTATCCCTCGCTCCGCGAGGGCCTGCGCGGTCTCTTCGGTGCTTCTCTTAGTGGCGCAGTACACGATGGCGCCGCCGGACTCCGAGCTGTCGAGCGCGTCCTCGATGGCGTGGTGGATGTGCTCGACACGCTGGGCGGGCGTGGTGGGCATGACCACGAAGTCCAGATTGGTCCGTTCTGAGCCACCGTCGATCACTTCCAGACGCGCCTGCAGCCTTTCATCGAAGTAGTGGCGTATCTCATCGACAACGTCGCGCTTTGCCGTGGCGGTGAGACAGAGGATCGGGGCGGCCTGCTCGCCGTGGTGCTCGGCGATGTAGCGCGCGACGTAGCGGTAGTCGGGACGGAAGTCGTGACCCCACTTCGACAGGCAATGCGCCTCGTCGATCACCCAAGCGCCGATGCGCCTTCCAGCCAGGGCACTGCGGAATGTCGGGTTGCGCAATTGCTCTGGAGCGACGAGGACGATACCGGCGTCGCCGAAACGGATCCGCGCGAGCGCGTCGGCGCGTTCGGGCCACGACAGGAGGCCATTGATGGTGACGGCGCAGACGATCCTGTCGCGTTGCATGGCCGCTACCTGGTCGGCCATCAAGGCCACCAGCGGTGAGATAACGACTGTCAGCGCACCGCTGGCCTCGTAGCGCATCAGCGCCGGAAGTTGGTAGCAAAGCGACTTGCCCGTGCCCGTTGGGAGAATGCCCAGGACGTGGGCGCGGGCGAGGTGGCGCTCGATGATGAGTCCCTGGAGGCTCTCGCCCTCGCGGTTCTTGCGAAAGGCCGGAGGGTCGTGCTCGAACCAGTGGCCGAACCAGCGTCCCAGCGCTTTCACCGGATCCAGTCGTTCGGAGCACCACGGACAACCGGTGTCGCCGCAGTGCGAGTCGCGCAGCCTGGCAGCGAGGAGGCTCGGGGAAAAGCGCTTCTCGACGTACGGCGGGATGATGGAATTGCCACCGGCGACGGGCAGCCAGGCCAAGAGGTATGCCAGGGGAAGGGGGTCCGAAGGAGCATCGCGGATGATGGACGCGGCTTGGTTGCGACACCCGAAGTCGGTCAGCCGACGTTCGACTACTGGGAGCGCTTGCGAAAGTGGCGGCGCGGAGTCGACGGTGCGAACGGTCCGAAACAGCGCGTCGAAAGCATGGGCTTTGACCCCCGCGGCAAGGAGGGCGTGCCAAGCCAAGAGGAAGTCGGTGTCCTTGTCTTTCAGATCGTCGACGATGTCAGCGAGGAGTTCGAGCGTTAGCTCGGCGTCGAGCAGCGGGTCGTTGACCTGCGTCCTTTTGAGCCCGGGTTCGTGGTGTTGCTTGACTAGGCCGTGGTACGGATTTTCTGGACGGGCAAGGGGACTGAGGTAAAGCGTGTCGATGGCGGGAAGATGCAGCAGTTCCAGATCCGGGCTGTGCTTGGCGAGAAGCGGCAGGTCGTGTTCGATGATGTTGTGGCCGACCAGGCAGGAGGCACCCCGGGCGAAATGGTCCAGTTCGGCGAGGGCTTTGTCGAGACCTCGGTTACCGCCCTTCCAGGCAAAGGTGTTCGCGCGATCGGTGCCTATCGCGCCGATGGCGGAGATGGTTGTGGCGCCCTCGAGGTCGATGGACAGCAGTCCGGTAAGGCGGTGCGAGGCGAGACGGGCACCGACGGCTTTGGGATCTTCCCAACGACCGACTGTCATCGACTCTGGAGCCGGTCGTCGGTCGGGAGGGGGTGCGCCTTGCGAGTTCCCCCGCGCGCGAGTGGCCGCATCGGTCGACCGGGTACTGACCGGGGCCATGCAGCTGGCGACGACTCCACGTTCAGAGACCCAGTTCGGCGTGTGAGCCGATGCGTACGAGTCGCAGTGTCCCGGCGTCTGGCTTCTCGTAGATCAGGACCAGATCCGGCCAGACGTGGCAGTCGCGGAATTCGCTCCAGGGACCGCTCAGCGCGTGGTCGTGGTGGCGCTGGTCGAGGGGGATGTCATAGGCGAGGGCGTTCACGATGACGGCGAGGCGTTCATCCAGGTCGTTTCGGTGACGACCTCGAGACTCGCGTCGGTAGTCGCGCTTGAACCGGGTCGTCCGTTCAATCGTCCGCATGCAGGTCGTCGAGCAGACTGTCGACGTCCTTGAACCGCGGCAGCTCGCCGGCGCGCGCTTCCTTCATGGCAGCGATGGTCTCGTCGTTGGGTACGAGGGGGGCGAAAGGGAGCGCCTTTTCCCGGGCAACGCGTGTAAGCAGGAGGCGCACCGCATCGGAGACCGTGAGCCCCATTGCAGCGAGGACCGTAGCGGCCTCTTCTTTGACCTCGCGGTCGATGCGGGCCTGGACAAGATGGTTCGCCATGCTGGTCGTTCCGTTGTGGTTGAGGTGTTGCATGGCATTGTCATGCAGCGTAGCTGCTCGTTCAAGATTCAAGCCGACGACATGAGAAGCCAGGCTAGGTCGTCTGTGCGGGGCAAGCGGTCGGATTGTGCTGTAAGTGGTCCGCGGCGGGGTCCACCGCGCTGTCGCGCAGGGAACATTTGTAG
>JAPOYI010000001.1 GCA_026706665.1 Gammaproteobacteria bacterium
AAAAACTCGACGTCGTCTTCCTCGGCTTCATCGTGTTCGTGCTGATCGTCGAGGCCCTACGTAGTGTTAACACGCCCTAGTCGCATAATCTTCACCGATTTGCCAGGAGGGGGGGACCGATGAAGCAGAAGTCCCGTGCCGGATTGGCTGTGTTCTTGGTCGGCGTGATGGGGGGTGCCGCGCTCGGCGATCACCTAGGGCCCCAAGAGAACTGCGCGAGCTATCCGCGGTGGTGCCAGGGTCAATGCGCCGAGCTCAACGCTTGTCGCTCTGGCAATACCCCGATTGGCGGGTCCGACTGCTTGACCGAGGAGGCCAATCTCCGCTTCTGTGAGACTACTCCGCCTATTCTGGTCGTGGTGCTGCCCACACCAGGGGTTTCAGCTGCGGAATGTGCTCGGTTGATCGAAGGGATGAAGGCTGATAGAGCCGCATGCAAGAAGAGGGCCGAAACTAGAGCGGTGTCATGTGCCATCAAAGCCATCGGAAACGGAAACTACTTCGAAGTGTTTATATGTGCCCGGAACAAAATCCAAGATGACGAAGTCTGCGACGACGACTACGACAAACTCGTAGCCGCATTGCCCGATGATTGTCAGGAGTGAGCATCGCTATGACGAAGACCACCGTGATATCCATGGCCCTAGTGTGCATCGTGGCGGGGGTATTCCTACTCTACGTCTATCCAACTAGCGAACAGCATGTCGATTCGAACGTGCCAGAAGAGCAGGCAGCGCTCGCAAACGGACAGGGGATTGAAGTGACGAGTGCCGTCGTCGACCCAAATCGGTCCTCGGATGATTGTCTCATGGCAGCCCGGGGCGACGACAACGCCGAACTTGCCGCATTGCGGCAGAACGCAGAGGCAGCTCGTTTTCTTTCCGCATCGGGCATGTCCGCGTTGGAGCGCGACCTCGTCCTGGAACTCTCTGGCTACCGCCGGAACTACGAGCGAGGAAAGGTCGTGGCCCGAAACCACCCGATCTCGACCAGTCCCCCGCTTTCCAAGGAGCGGAGATTCGCCCTCGGAGAGTTGCTGGACAGCGTGTCATTGGGCCGATTGCTCGGCTACGGTGGCTGGCGTTCGGAGGTACCCGAGCTGGAACTGACCTTCGGCGCAAGGGAAGTCGCAAAGGCCATTGAGCATGGTGTGACTCCGGAAGTACTGACGCAGTTGTTGGAGATCAGCGGGGTCGATCCGACCGTCGCGTGCAGATACAACGGGGCGAACTTGGCGAAGACGGCAGCAGTACACGGCAAGCCCGAACTGCTGAGAGTCCTCTTGGAACGAGGGGTGAACCCTACAGATGGGAACCGGTCGGTGCTGGATGATCTGGCTTTGGTGATGCCAAATCAAGACGACGGGACCTATGCGGATGTGGTCCGACAACTGATGTCGGCAGGCGACATGCCCTACATGCCAAGCACCTTGGACACGCTAGAGGCAGTAACGCCCCTAACTGTACCATCCTCGCTACATCCGGATGCAGTCGCACTGATCGACACACCCGAAGTCCGGCGAACCGCCGAGGAATTCCGGGCACTGATGGATGTTTGGGCAGACCGCTTGCGCAAAGCCGTCGCAGTGGAAGAGCGGTGTGCGTCAGCTGTCGTCCAAGCGCCGACCACGTCCAGTCTGTTCGCCAAACAAACCTACGAGGAAAGACTGGGCGCCGACTACGTCCACGATCCGCTTGTGAGAGAAGCCAAAGTGGCTTTAGCGGCGGCAGAGAAGATGATCCTCTCTGGGAAAATTCCGGAGAACACGAAGGCCTACGGCAGGATGCTCGATCTGTGGCACGCCGGCAACTGGAGCGCCGCCTTCGCTGTTGCAGAGGAGTGGGATGCCGGTTGGTATGAAGCCTTGGTGGAACGGGCGTTACTACACGGTGCCCCCTTCGAGATCATTGTAGAAGTCATTGGTCGCAACGGGGGCAACGTGCCGGACGATGCCATGGTGCTGCTAGTGAGCGAGCCTTGGTCCGGCGCGGCAAGGCTGGCGGCGACCTTGCAGGAGGTCTACGCGATGAACCCGCACTACGTAGATGAAGACGGTCGGAATGCCTTCTACTACATCTCCGAACAGTTCTACGACCTTCAAGGACCGGCGCGCATTGGGAGGATGGACACGGAAGTGTGGGAAATGGCACAGTTTCTGGCAGAGCAGGGTGTGGCGCCAAAGTCGAGTGCGAGAGGCCTGGACCCATTGGATAGAGTGTTGCTCAAGGTGATCGAAATGCCGATGACGGTTGCTGGAGCTACAGACCTTGTCCGGCTTCTGATCGATCAAGGTGCGCCGATCGATCCGAGTCACCGGGAATTGATGCAATGGCTCGCTCAGCTCAACCCGGAGGGATACGCAGAATTGGTTGAGACAGTTCCGGAGCTCGCGACATAGTCGCGTAGCCACCTTGCGCCACGCTCGTGACCACCGACTGGGCACGAACCGCCTGCGCGAGTAGCTGTGTCGCAACCCCCAGTCCAGCGACGCTGTCGACGCCCCCGCCACGCCGTCCGATCCCGGGCCCTTTCACGAGGCAGCAGGTGTTCAGCGTGTTGCAGGCTTTCCGATCCAGGGAGCGGAACACAGCCTCTTCCACGGCGCTTTCATCGATATTGTCCGAAACCACCATCCACGCGCCGCCCGTGCCGTGCAGGTTGACCGGCGTGCCCGCGCCGCGGGCACCGCCGAGCACATCATTTCCTCGCAGCCCGCACGAGCTTCAGGCGGCTTCGACATCGAACGCGACGATGTTGCGAGTGTCCTTGCTCAACTCCTCGTCTCCGCTCCCATCGATTTGGAGGGCAGCGCGGTAAGACTCGCCGTAAACGTGGAAGGCATCAACGCGCACAGCTCCATCACCGTCGAGATCCAGGACCAGGCGTTTCGGCCGGTCCCGGGCTACGATCGCGGCGCCAGCCAAGACCCCGCCGGATCCGGCCTGGCCCAGCCGGTTACCTGGCAGGGCCATGACGTCATCGACGGTGTGACCGGCCCGATCCGGGTGCGGGTGGACTTCGGCGGCGTGCGCCCGGAGGACGTCCGGCTATACGCCGTGTATCTCGACCCGGCGTGATTGGCCACACGCAGGCCAAAGATCACGCAATATCGAGAATCGCTCGCTCCACCCTACCAAGGCGTTCGTACACTTGTCTGTCGATTACTGCGGGCACATCCGTCGACGATGGGCGAGTCGATCGCCCGAAGAACGCGTGTTGTGCGCGTCGTAACCTGTTGGTGCAGTTCTGCGTGCCGCCATGCCACAGGTGCGCGTTGTAAGCGAAACAGGATCCAGCACAACCGATTACCCTGACCTCACCTTCAACGGGCGCGTTGAGGTCGCGCGGCGCACCGTTCACGACGTCCGTGATTGGCTGAATGCCCGAACGATGCGTGCCTGGCACGATGCGCGTGGCGCCGTTTTCCTCCGTGAACTCATCGATCAGCCACACGGCATTGACGACCTGGGGTTCTCCCTTCACACCCCATACGAAATCCGCATGGATGCCCTGGTGGCCGTAACCTGGCATTGCGCAGTGATAATTCGAACCGATGTACTTGAGGTGTACGCCGAGCACATGCCGCACCGCAGCGAGCAACCTTGGGTGCATGAAGATCGGGTCCAGGAGGCCGTCCTGGTTCATGGGCTTGACCACCGTATCCACGACCCTGCCAATCCCCTTCTTGTCGGCCGCGCCGGCACCTTCTTCCTCTATTGCCGCATCGTATCGACCACGCATCTCTTGCAGCTGATCGGCATCGAGGAGCCGACCAAGATTCACGTAACCATCGCGGTCCAGGGATTCCTTCTCTGCACGGGACAGAACGTCGTTGTCCTCATCAGCGAGACCAAGCCGATCCATCGCATATTCGATTTCGGTGAGCGGCAGTCGATTGAGCGGCCGGTCTAAGAACATTTCCAAAAGGCTTACGGCACGCGGGTGAGCATCGGCGCGCTTCGCGTACTCATCAAGTGCGGCGCGCCGACCGGCGTCTGAATCCGCAGCATTCCAGATTTCCGTCATTACGGCACACTGCTTTTGCCGCTCTCGCCGCTGCTCCGCGCCAATTGCTCCAAGAAAGTGACGAGGCTTCGAGAGATCGTCAGGTATCTCACTTATCTGGGCCGCCGGGAAATACCGGGCAACCTCTTGGTCAGCTTGCACTATTCATTGCAACATCTCTGCGAATTCCGGGCTCTTCAGCCATGACCTTGGAAGTCGACCCATGACTTCCTCCAGGGCCGCCCTTGATCGCGGGTATTGACCCTTGTCATCGGTGTCCTTGATCCAGCCTTCGAGCTCGGCACGCATTTCCATGAGCTTCTCCTGGTGCGCCGGATCCCCTGCGAGATTCACCGTTTCGTCCGGATCGCTCTCGAGGTCATAGAGTTCTTCCGCGACACGGGGCCCGTATGCCGCAGCCTGCGCCGGGGTCAGCTTGCCCTCTTCAAAGAGTGTTCGAATCGCCAGGAAGCTCGTGGGGGTCTGTCTTTCAAGGGACACCATTTCACGATGCCCCCAATTGATCAGTGGCCGGTCGGTCATGAAATTGCGAAGGTAGTGATAGCGCGGACCGATTACCGACCGCACGCGGTCGATCACGTTCGACATGCGATCTGCCGAGGAGAAGACGTACTCCCGGGAGTAGTCCTCATCGAACATGTTCCTTGAGTCCATGTACTCCGGTACGGGCACCCCCGCGAGAGCAAGGGAACTCGCCGCCACGTCCAGCAGGTCAACGATATCACTACGTCGCGTTCCTGGCGTTACGACGTCCTGCATGCCCGGCGCCACGACAATGAGCGGAACATGCAGACCCTCGGTATAGCAGAACTCCTTGCTGCGCGGCAGGTCCGAACCATGATCGCTGAACAGAAACACGACGGTGTGTTCCCACAGGCCGTCCGCCTTGAGTCTGGCGATGGTCTCCCCGACCTCGTGATCGGTTCTCTGTATGCTGTTGTAGTGGTCGGCGATATGTTGGCGCACCAGCGGAATGTCGGGGTACTGCAGTGGCACGCGAACCCCATCCGGGGTAACTGGTTCGAGGCCGTACCCGGCCAGGACCTCATTGATGCTGCCGACGGACTTGCCACCCGAAACCCGCATCTGGCCGAAAAAGGGCCTGCCCTTCGGGACGTCCTGCCAGTGGCCACTACCCTGCGGGCCCTTGTAGCTCCCGCCACCGTAGTCCAGATCACCGTAAACGTTCCCCGACGGGAGGTCTCGCGGAATCGAATAGAGGTCGGACTGGCTGTAGGAAAAGTTATAGTCGTCCTTGGTGCCGTTGTAGGTTTCGTATCCCGCCTTGCGGAACAACTGCGGAAGCGTCGTCACACCTTCGGGCAGGTGAATCTGGTGGCTGGGAACCCGACCGGAGCGCATGTCGTGCGTGCCGGTCCTGATGCTGTATGCGCCGGTAATGATCGCGCTCCGAGCTGGCGCACATACCGGGGTCGGCGTGTAGGCGCGCTCAAACAACACGCCCTCGCTTGCAAGGGCATCTATGTTGGGGGTCTCTACCAGTTCATCACCGTAGCTGCTGTACCAGGGCGACTGATCGTCGATATAGATCCACAGGATGTTGGGCTGTTTCGCATGGCTGGTCGACGTTGTCGCGATTGCAGCGAAAGCCACCAATAGTTGTACAAACCGTTTGGTTCTCAGCATTAGATGTCTCTTCAGATACAGGCGGGCCGGACTTGTCCGCGCCGGGCACAAATGGGAATCACGCGTTTCAGGGCCCAATTTCGTGCAATTGACGACGAAGTTCAAGGCATGCGACCGCCGGATTACCCCGTCCATTCTCGCTCGCGCCCGCGGAGCTTCGATACGCGGGATTCCGCATCCGGCGGTGCGCCCTTTTTTTCCCGTATGATCCGGCAGGGCCGTGGGGCACCACCCTGATCGCATGCGCAACATTGCCGTAATTTCCTGTATCGCCATCATCCTCGGCGCGTGCTCCGGGTCGGAATCGCCGGTTGCCGATGCACCCATCGTGGCGGGCAACGATTCTCCCGACCGGGATCTTGCCGATCACCTGGAAGCGATGATCCAGGCGGTCCGAACCACGCCGGGATCGGCCCTGATGCGCGGACGGCTGGGGATGGCCTACGACGTCAATGGATTCCGGACCGAAGCGCTCGCCACGTACGCACAGGCCGAAACGCTCGATCCCGGCGACTTCCGCTGGCCCTACTTCAGCGCGCATCTCCTGGCGGCGAACGACGAACATGCCCAGGCCCTCGAGACGCTCGCGCGGGCACTCGCCATTGACGCCGACTATGCCCCCGCATGGTTGTGGCAAGGAACCTGGCTGCTGGAACTCGACCGTACCGCCGACGCGATGATCGCGTTCGCGCGTGCCCTCGATCTCGGCGCCCGGGACGCAGCGACTTTCGGCCGCGCCAGGGTCATGGCCGTTCAAGGCGACTACGCCGAAGCGGTCGAATTGCTCGAACCATTGGCCCGGTTATCCGAAAACCCGCAGGCACATCGGACGCTCGGCGAGGCGTTGCGCGGACAGGGTCGAACGGAGGAGGCGCGCGAGGCGATGATTCGGGGCAGAAACGCCGGGCCCGTGAATTGGGAGGATCCGCGCCGGGATCAACGATCCGCACATGTTCGAGGGCATGCCAGCTACCAACTGGCACAGAGCCTGTCGTCCGCCGGTCGGATCAGGGAGGCGCTGGCAATCCTGGAAAGGCTGCAGGGGCATCACCCGGAGACACACTGCGGACGCGACGAGGACTACTTCCTGGCGTGCAACCTGATGAACTCCTTCAGCATCGCATACGACCGGGACGGCGATCCCGAACGCGCCCTGGCGACCGTGCAGCGCGGCCTGGCGCTGAACGCCCACTTTGCCCCCTTCCACCTGACCATCGCGAATCTCTACCGCCAGCAACGCGACCTTGATCTCGCGCTTGACCACATCGACCGGGCCCTGGAACTGAATCCCGCCAGGGGCTATGCGCACGAACAACGCGGCAGATTGCTGTTCGGCATGGGGCGCCACGCCGACGCAAGAGCCGCTTTCGAGTCGGCGCTGGGCCTGGAACCCGAAAAACGCACGACCCTGTTCTACCTGGGCCTGGCCGAGTTCGAGCTTGGCAACTGGACCTCGGCGGTCGAGAAGTTCGAGCGCGCCGTCCAACTTGAACCTGGTTTCGCGCTTGGCCACGCGCTCCTGGCTCGCAGTCTCGCTGAAACGGGACGCATCGACGAGGCGCGGCAGGCACAACGAGACGCTCGCGAACATGGCGCCGGCGCGGAAGAACTTCGCCTGACGGAACAGCGTCTGCGCGAACTTGAAGCCAACGAAGGATGAAGCGCCCGATCCTCGCTTGCCAGGGCGTGTTCCTGCTCATCGGCGGCTGCGCCCCGCCGGAGCCCACGTGGTTCAGCGAGGAGGCCGCTGAGCGGGGCATCGATTTCACGCACCACTCCGGCTTCGATGGACGGCCGATGATGCCGGAAATGATAGGAGGAGGCGCAGCGCTGGCGGACATCGACGGTGACGGCGACCTGGACCTGTACCTGGTCCAGAGTGGCCGCGTCGACAGGACCCTGCCCGCGGAGGAGTCTCGGAACCATCTGTATCTCAACCGCGGCGACGGCTATTTCGACAGGGTAGAGGATGCCGCGGGCGCCGGCGATCGCGGCTACGGCATGGGCGTCGCTGCGGGCGATTACGACAACGACGGCGACATCGACCTGTATGTCACCAACCTGGGTTCCAACGTCCTGCTCCAGAACGATGGCGCGGGGCAGTTCATGGACGTGACGGCGCAGGCAGGTGTCGG
The DNA here is from genome assembly GCA_026706665.1 of Gammaproteobacteria bacterium. Classification (GTDB taxonomy): domain Bacteria; phylum Pseudomonadota; class Gammaproteobacteria; order Pseudomonadales; family Azotimanducaceae; genus VXNE01. The sequence continues at coordinate 7,809 of JAPOYI010000001.1, forward strand.
CGATCCGGGCTGGAGCACGGCAGCGACCTTCCTCGACCTCGACGCGGACGCCGACCTCGATCTCTTTGTCGTCAACTACATCAACTGGGCGCCCGAGATCGAGCAGGATTGCTACGGGAAGGCCTTCGTCGCCACCTACTGTGGTCCTACCGCCTATGACGTACCGGCCATGGACCGCCTGTACCGCAACAACGGCGACGGGACTTTTACGGACATCACCCATGACGCCGGGATCAACGTCGCGTTCGGCAACGGCCTCGGTGTCGTCGGCGCAGACTTCAACGACGACGGGCTGACGGATGTGTTCGTTGCCAACGACGCCATGGTCAACCAGTTGTGGCTGAACCTCGGCGACCTCCGCTTCGAGGAATCGTGCCTGCTGTGGAGCTGCGCCATGGACTCGGACGGGATCGAGAAGGCCGGCATGGGAGTCGCCGCGGCAGACGTCGACAATGACGGCGACAGCGACCTGCTGGTGGTGAATCTCCACGGCCAGAGCGATTCCTTCTTCAGAAACGAGGGCACCTACTTTGCCGACGCGACACGGCTCGCCGGTCTTGGCACGCCAAGCATGCGGTATACCCGCTTCGGCGTAACGCTGGCCGACTTCGACAACGATGGCTCGCTGGATCTTTACGAGGCGAACGGCAATGTGGGACTGACCGAACCCGTCGAAGACGGCGATGGCTATGCCGAACCCAATGTGCTCTACCGCAGTGAAATCGACGAAGGCAACGTTCAGTTCGAGGAGATCAAACCGCAGGGCGGGGTCTCGCCGCCACTCATCCATACCAGCCGCGCGCTCGCCGTCGGTGACGTCGACGAGGACGGTGGGCTCGACCTGGTCGTGGTGAATCGCGACGCCCCGGCATATCTGCTGGTGAACCGGGCAACGCGCGGCAACTGGGTGCGCTTCAGAGTGCTCACAGCCAGCGGCCGCGATGCCCATGGCGCCACTGTTTCGGCGACGGTCAGTACAGCCCGATTGCAGCGCGACGTGCAGCCGTCAGCGAGCTACCTCGCTTCCAGCGATCCGCGGGTACATTTTGGTCTTGGGTCCGAAGCCAAAACCCGCGATGTAGTCGTGCGCTGGCCCGGCGGCAAGGAGGAAGCCTTCGGCGACTTCGGCGAAGGCGCCACCTACGAATTGCTCCAGGGGAGCGGAAAGCCGCCATCGAAATAGGGCAGCGTCCGCCGTTGGATGCGCTGGGCGGGGGTAAACTCCTACCAAACGACACAGGACACCGCATGGCCGAGCTCCCCGTTGAAGCAGACCCTCGCGAACTCACCCGACTCGGGCTTGAGACCTACGCCCATGAACTGGATGAACATGGATTGACGGTGGTCCCGCAATCGGTCCTCGGACTACCAGATGAGTTCTTCACTCATCTTCGAGATACCGTATTGGCGGTGGCGGAACAACGAATCGGCGCCCGTTTCGATCTGGACCAGGGTGTGGATCGACCTTTGGGGGGCCGCCCGTCAGAGATCGGTCACGTCCTGATCACTCACCTGGTGAATCAGGTCCCGGCGTTTGAACAGGTGCTGACACATCCAGTGAAGAAGGCGCTGATGTCTCACTTGCTTGGCGTGACCCATCGGCTCTCCCATAGCAGTGCCTGGATCAAGTGGCAGACGCCCGACGACTGGGAGAAGGTGATGACCACCGGGATGCATGCAGACCAGAGTCCCATGCCAACTCCCTGGAACTGCCGGGCCCCGCATGTGGCCAACATGAACTGGCTGCTGACCGATTACACCCGCGAAGACGGTGCACTGTCCTACGTACCCGGGAGTCACCTGGAACAACGATTTCCTCCCGAGAGGGAGGCGATGAACCGGGCCGTACCCGTCGAAGCCCCTGCCGGATCGCTCGTCATCTTTCAGGGCTGTACCTGGCATGGATCCTTTCAAAAGGAAACGCCCGGCCTGCGCATCAGCTTGCATGGCCTGCATTGTCGACCGTATATCCTGCCGGGGCAGGACTACAAGGGGCAGATCCCGGGAGGCACTTACGCAGCCAGCAATGATCCCGACTACCTGCGCATGATCATGCGCGAAGATGAAGAAATGCTGGTACGCCCACCCGCTGACCGGTAAGCACAAGTCCGAAGAAAGCCCCTATCGGCTGGATGCGCGAAATTCGGAGCGATATGATCGCAGGGAACACTCAAGCGAGGGACGGGACAATGCTTGCGAATCGCACCGATCACCGATTCGGTACTTTCGTGCTTGCCATCGCGGTGTGGGCTTCGGGCGCATGGGCCGACGATCGGGCCGACTTCAATGCGGCCTACCGGGCCTACGAGCAACACCTTGCCGCCAAGGACGCGAAACAGGCGCTGGAGGCGGCGAAGGAGGCCCACCGCGCGGGGTCGAAACTGTTCGGCAAGGACAGCGTGAATGCCGCCAAGCTGGCAATCAACTACGCCGCGTTGCTGAACGATGTCGGACACTACCGGAAGGCCCGCAGGGCGCTGGATGGCACACAGGACGTCTTTCGGTCGCGCTACGGCGAGGGTGCCGTGGAGCTGGTGCCAATCATGATGCAGCTCGCTCGCTCGGCCAAGACACCGGATGACACGCTCGAGTATTTCAGACGCGCGGCCCGACTGAGCAGGGGCTACGATGACAGCCTGGTCGAGGCGGAAAAGAACTTCGAGATCATGTCGATCCTGCTGCGGATGGGCGGCGGCGCATTCGTCGAGCCCTACGTCGATCGAACGTACGAGATCTACTCCGAGCGGCTCGAGCCGAACGACTTCCGCCTTGGCCTCGTCTCCTATCACAAGGCGAGGTGGGCGACCGCCAGGGGTCACCACGAACAGGCCCTCGGCTACCTGAACGGTGCACTGATCGCCCTCACCAACCCCGAACGGGAGCGCATGGGGGGCTTTGAGCGAACCGTACGGATGCAGATCGTCGAAGCGACGGAGGAACTCGGACAAAGGGATGCATCCACCGAACACTTGCTGCTCCTGGGAGCGCAGCAGGAATGGTCTCCCGAAGTCGAACCCGTCTACAGGAGTGACCCGGTCGTCCCCATGGACGCGATGACGAAACGTCTGAAGGGCAAGGTGACGCTTTCCTTCACCATCGATGAACAGGGATTCGTGGTGGACCCGGAGGTTTCGGAATCCACCCAGCCGACCCTGAACGACGCGGCGCTGGCAATGGTCAAGGGGTTCCGGTACGCGCCGAGGTTCATCGATGGCAATCCGGTGGCGACGGCGGGGATCGAATACACCGAGGACTTCGCCTTCCTGTCGTCGGGAACCGGTCTCGCGAGACCGCAATTCGAAAGGCCTCCGATCCGCGGATTCCTGAACGTCGACTTCACCGATATGTCGGAGTGCTCGAAGCCGGTTCCGGACGAGCGCGTGTGCGGATTCATGATGCCTGGAGTGAAATGACCGGACCGGCACCTGCGACTGCGACAAAGCCACACTGGATATCCCCGTCGATTCTCGCGGCGGATTTCGCCCGCCTCGGTGAAGAGGTCACCGATGTGCTAGACGCCGGTGCCGACACCGTGCACTTCGACGTGATGGACAACCACTACGTGCCGAATCTGAGCGTCGGGGCCTCGGTATTGCGCGCCTTGCGGCAATACGGCGTCACGGCACCCGTGGACGTGCATCTCATGGTCCGGCCCGTGGACCGCATCATCGGCGACTTCATCGACGCGGGCGCGGACTACATCACCTTCCACCCCGATGCGACGGAAAGCGTGCGCGATTCGATCCAGCGCATCCACGAGAGCGGCGCCAAGGCCGGCCTGGCGCTCAGTCCCGGAGTACCGGTGTCGGAACTCCAGCCCGTCCTCGACGATCTCGACCTGGTATTGGTGATGTCGGTAGTTCCCGGTTTCGGCGGCCAGTCCTTCATGCCCGAGAGCCTCGATACGGTGCGCGCGGTTCGCCGCCGGCTTGACGAGACGGGGAGCGGGGCGCGCCTCGAAATCGACGGCGGCATCAATGTCGACAATGTCGGCCCTGCCGCCCAAGCCGGTGCCGACATGTTCGTCGCCGGTACCGCGATATTCGGCACCGACGACTACGCGAAGACCATTCAGTCGTTTCGGTCGGCCCTCGTCGGGTAGGAGCCTGCGCCGGAGCCATCGAACGTGCGTCTACCCGACCAAGCCCTAAAGTTGGCGGATGTAGGGGGAGGGTCGACTTGCTGATCGGATTGGACTTCGCCCTTCTGGCGGCCAAGCACCAGATTACGCACGCGGCCGTAGTGAGCGGAGATAGCGACTTGCTGCCGGCCTTCGAAGTGGCGCAGCGCGAGGGAGTCGTGGTCTGTCTGGTTCACGGACCAAGGTCGACTTACGCTGGCGATCTCCGGTCCTCCGCAGACGAACGCATCGAGATGAACAGTGATTTTATGGAAGCGGTCAGGCGGGAGCGTGCCAACCGGCCGTAATTCACCCGGAGCGAATGGACACCTACGACGCCTATCTTTTTGATCTCGACGGCACGCTGGTCGACACCGCTCCGGATCTCATGGGAGGACTGAACGTCTGCCTGGCCGAGCACGGCTACTCCGAGGTGGACGAGGCACTGACTCGCCGGTGGGTCGGCCACGGCGTCGCGAAGATGATCGAGCAGGCGCTGGCATACCAGGAAAGCGAAGAACCGCCCCCAAACGTCGCGAAGTCCATGTTCGACCGTTTTCTCGATTACTACGCCGCGCACATCGCCGACGAGAGCACACCCTATCCCGGCGTTCGGGAAGCGTTGGCTTCGCTTGGCCAGCGCGCCGGTCTCGGGGTGGTGACCAACAAGGTGACAAGACTGACTGTCCCATTGCTCGACGCGCTGGACCTTGCCCGTAGCTTCGAGGTCGTGGTGTGCAGCGACACCGTTGGCGTGTTCAAGCCCGCCGCCGACCCCGCGCTCCATGCATGCGCGTCCCTCGGCGTCGACCCCGCGCAGACCCTGTTCGTCGGCGATTCGGTTACCGACGTGCAGTGCGCCAGGGCGGCCGGCTGCGACGTGGTCTGCGTCCCGTACGGCTACAGCGGGGGCATTCCGCCGGAGAGTCTCGGCGCCGACCGCCTGATCGACTCGCTGACCTGCCTCGTTTAGCAGCGAAGAATTGCCAGAAGTTGCGATACTCTACGGCCCCGACGCCACCCGGGGTCTCGACATCGCTCCACGGCTGAAGGCGTCTCTTGCCCATGAACCAGGACGACTCGGGTATGACGATGATCGCTATCGAACGTAAAGGCTGGTGCCTATCGTGGCTCGTTTTGTTGGCGACTCTGCTGGCGGCGTTGCCAGCCATCTTCGTTTCGCAGATCTTGCCGATTCCCGTTCTGTGCTTGTTTCTCGCTGGATTCGGCTTGGCGCGTCGGCGATTCACTCCGGCGTTGGCGACGGTGGTGGTCGCTACGTCGACGATCATGTTGTCTCCGCTTGGGGAGGCCATGTTCGCCCCCCGCTCCTACGAGCCCTACGACGTTTACGAAATTCCTGCAAACCTGCGCCAAGTCATGGACGAGCGACGGCGTCTTGGAGAGCCCGTTGACCCCCCGCTCAGGCAAAGGATCCGCGAGGAGAGCGTCCGGACCGGAACCGACGTAAATCGAGGCATTGTCTTCATTGCAGCCATCGTCGTTTTGGCCTACGTGGCGGTGTTCGCGGGTGCCGCCGTCGGGATTCGGCGGTCCCGTCGGTCGCACATGGCTGCCGGGTCTGGATCGTAGCTCCGGACTATCCTGCCAAGGTATTCCCCTCCTAATGTTGGCGGCCTGTTCTCTCCTCTCTCACACTGCCTCCATTCACGGTGGGAATTGACAGTCTCCTGCAGGCGGACAGCGGTCATGTGGCCGGGTTTCTATCGACACTTAACGAATGCCAAAGAACATCAGGTTTTCGGCCCTCATACGGTCAACCCGCCCCAAGGGATGGCCTTTATCCACTTTCGACCAGGTCTCGCACGAAGCCCCACAAAAAAATCGAGATCAGCGCCTTCCAGTTTCGCTGCCAATTCGACGTAATATGACATACGTCCGTCGTACGCGAAGACAGAAGTTTCCCACCGAGTTTCCCCATACTTGACCAACGTCACCGATGCCTCGCGGCCCCCGACAAGGTACTTGTTGTGAGTTCTAAGCAAAGACGACGCCGGTTGTTCGGGAGTCCTGGTCTCTTCCACGATCATGGGGCCTCCGAATTCGGCGTCGGTGAGGATACGGATGGCACCGCGGCCGCGGCACTGGCACACTCACGTCGGAACGCGGAGTTGGCGGCGCGGATCGAGTCGATCCACCGGGATTCGCGGGGAGTCTACGAGTCGGCGCAGCTACATCCCGGGGTTGCCCGAGGCGGGCGAGCGGCTGGGGCGCAAGCGAGTGGCGCGGTCGACGCACGGCACCGACTGCAACGACAACGCGTTGTGAGAGAGCTTCTTCGCCACGCTGGAGTGCGAGTTGATCAGGTTCATTTCGCTTTAGACCCACACTGCCAGAGTACGTCTATAGTCGCTCCAGCCCCATGAACCAGAACGACTTCGACAGGCTCGCCGCATCCGGCTACAACCGCATCCCCGTGGTTCGGGAAGTCACCGCCGATCTCGAGACCCCGCTCTCGACCTATCTCAAGCTGGCCGATGGCCCCAACAGCTACCTGCTCGAGTCCGCGCAGGGAGGAGAGATGTGGGGCCGCTACTCGATCATCGGCCTGCCGTGCGACACCGTGATTCGGGTCGCCGGCGATACGGTCACCGTCGAGACCGGCGGCAAGACGGTTGAGTCAGCGCAGACCGACGACCCGCTAGCATTCATCGAGGCGTACCAGGGCCGGTTCCGTGTCCCCAGGGGGGAGTCGGCGTCCGCCGAGCTGCCGCGATTCATCGGCGGCCTGGTCGGCTATTTCGGCTACGACACGGTGCGCTACACCGAGACGAGGCTCGCCCACTCGACGCCTCCCGACCCGATGCAGACACCGGACATCCTCCTCATGGTGTCGAACGACGTGATCGTGTTCGACAACCTGAGGAGCCGCATGCAGCTCATTACCCTGGTGGACCCCGCCATTCCCGAGGCATACGCCAAGGCAATGGCCCGACTCGGGGCGCTGGCGTCCAACCTGGCCGCGCCGGTGCCGCCCATCCCGGAAACCACCACCTTCCAGCCTCCGGTGGAGGACGATTTCGTATCGGAGTTCGGCAGGGAAAACTTCATGCGGGCGGTGGAACGCATTCGCGAATACATCCTCGCCGGGGACGTCATGCAGGTGGTCCTCGCGCAACGCATGTCGATCCCGTTCAATGCGGCGCCGATCAACCTGTACCGCGCCCTGCGCAGCCTGAACCCGTCGCCCTACATGTACTTCATGCACCTGGGAGACTTCCAGATCGTCAGTTCGTCGCCGGAAATCCTCGCCCGCGTCGAGGACGGGACCATCGTCAACCGCCCCCTCGCCGGCACGCGCCGGCGCGGCCATACGCGTGAAGAGGACCTCGCCCTCGAGGCCGAGTTGCTGAGCGACCCCAAGGAGATCTCGGAACACCTGATGCTGATCGATCTCGGACGCAACGATGTCGGACGCGTTGCCGAAACCGGGTCAGTGAAGGTCACGGAGCAGTTCGTCATCGAGCGGTACTCCCACGTCATGCACATCTCCTCGAATGTCGAAGGCAGGCTCAGGGCCGGCAAGACCGCCATGGATGTGCTGCGCGCGGCACTGCCTGTCGGCACCCTGTCCGGCGCGCCGAAGATCAGGGCCATGGAGATCATCGACGAACTGGAGCCCGTCAAGCGCGGCATCTACGGTGGCGCCGTCGGCTACCTGTCCTGGAACGGCAACATGGACACCGCCATCGCCATCCGCACCGCGGTGGTCAAGGACGGCACCCTCTACATCGAGGCTGGCGGAGGCATCGTCGCGGACGCGTTGCCCCACCTCGAGTGGAAGGAGAGCATGAACAAGGGCCGGGCGATCTTTCGCGCCGCCGAGATGGCCGAGCGGCGCCTTGACCAGAACGACTGACGGGGCGGCCATGACCGTCCTCGGCCAACAGGACAAACCACAATGACAATCACCCGCAAGTTGCAGGCGGCCACCCTGGGACTCTCGATGGCGGCAACGCTGTTGTTGATGGCAGCGGAGCTTCCGCTCAAGGGATCTCGTGAAATCGCATTCCAGACCGACGCGGTCACCTGGCTTTCCCTGGACGTTTCGCCCGACGGTTCGACCATCGTCATGGAAGCCGTCGGGGATCTGTACGTCCTGCCCATCGAAGGCGGCACCGCCCGGCGTATCACCAGCGGCATGGCGTTTGACTCCCAACCCAGGTTCTCGCCCGACGGCGAGCGAATCGTTTTCGTGAGCGACCGCAGCGGCAGCGAGAACGTGTGGATCGCGAACGCTGATGGCGGCGAACCCCGCAAGCTGTCCTCGGACAAGGGAACCATCGAGTTCGCATCCCCTTCCTGGTCACCCGACGGCACGCACGTGGTCGCATCGCGCACCCGATGGGGCTTGAGGACCTTCGAACTGTGGGCATATCACGTCGACGGGGGACGCGGCGTTCAGATCACGAAAGCCAAGGGCGACTCCGACACCCCCTCGGACGACCGCGCGAACGCGCTCGGCGCCGTCTATTCTCCTGAAGGCCGCCACCTCTACTACGCACACAAGGAAGGCGGTTTCGCCTACGACGTGCGGCTGCCGCTGTGGCAGATCGTGCGACGTGACCTGCGCGATGGCCACGAGGACTACCTGACCGGTGCCCAGGGAAGCGGCATGCGTCCGGCGCTGTCGCCCGACGGATCGCTGCTGGCCTATGTCACCCGTTACCGGGGGGAGAGCGGGCTAAGGTTGCGCGATCTCGAGACCGGGGAAGACCGCTGGCTCGCATACCCGGCACAGCGCGACGACCAGGAGTCGCGATTCACCCGCGACCTGTTTCCGGGCTACGCCTTCCTGCCGGATGGCTCGGCTGTCATATACACCCACGAAGGCGGGATTCGGCGCGTCGATACGGCTACAGGAGACATCTCTGCCATTCCATTCACGCTCGATGTGGAGCAGTCGATCGGACCGCGCCTGTATTCGCCCTACCGCCTGGGGCTCGGTCCCGTGAAAGCCCACCTCGTGCGAGGGCTCTCACCCTCGCCATCAGGCGACCAGCTCGCTTTTTCTGCCCTGGCCCGTGTCTTCGTTCGCGACGAAGCTGCCGGCAGCGAAACCGGGATCACAGGCGAAAATGTCCCGGCATTTCATCCCGCATTCTCCCCGGACGGGCGCTGGCTCGCCTATGTCACCTGGGCACCAGGAGGCGGTCACATCTGGCGCGTGAGGGCGAACGGGCGCGGCACTCCCCAGCGGCTGACGCAACGCGCGGCGTTCTACAGCGACCCCGCATGGTCGCCCGATGGCGAACGAATCGTCGCCCTGCGCGCGGCGAGCTATGACCGGCTGTACCGGATCTGGGACTTTGGCGAACCTGAGGGAACGGAACTCGTCTGGTTGCCAGCGGGAGGCGGCAAGGCGCGGGTCGTGACGCCCGCACGCGGATACCGGGCGCCGCACTTCGGGCCCGATGGCGATCGGATCTACGTGTACCGCTCGGGTAGCTGGTCCGCACTGACTTCGATGCGCTTTGACGGGACCGACCAGCGTACCCACCTCGGCGTCGAAGGGCCCGGCATCTACTATGCGGAAGGTGACGTGCCCGCACGGGACATCCAGATTTCGCCGGACGGCCGGGCCGTGCTGATAACGCACGCCAACCAACTCCATGTCGCCAGGCTGCTCAGCCTCGACCTGACCGACGTCGAGACCAGTATCGACGCACCGTCCATTCCCATGGCGCGGCTTACCGATGTCGGTGCCGACGAAGCTGCCTGGAGCGCCGACGGGAAGACGATCTACTGGACCGTCGGCAATCGCATCTACCGGCGCGCGCTCGCTTCGGTCGAATTCGACACGGACAGCAACAGGAAGGGGTCGGAAAAGGATGGCGGGAAGGACTCGGAAAAGGACGATCCGCCCGAAATGGCCGAGGAACATCCGGCGGCGGCGGGCACGACCACCGAGATCTACCTGCCTCGCCACGAGCCCGAGGGCGTATTGGCACTGACCGGCGCTACCGTCATTTCGATGGAACCTGAAACGGACCCCATCGAAGACGCAGTGATCGTGATGCAGGCGGGACGCATCACCCACGTCGGGACCGCAGCCGGGACCGAGATCCCGGAAGATGCCTCCGTCATCGACCTGTCCGGCCGTTTCGTCGTCCCGGGCTACGTCGACACCCACGCCCACATCCCCCTGCTGCAGCGCGTTTTCGACATGAACAACTGGGCGCTGATGGCCAACCTGGCATACGGCGTGACGACCTTGATCGACGTCCAGCCAAGCACCGTGGACATCCTCGCCTACCAGGACATGGTCGATGCGGGCCGCATGGTCGGGCCGCGCCTGCTGACAACCGGCCCGGGAATATTCAACGACAACCGGTTCAAGTCCTACGAGCATGCGCGACGGGTGCTCTCGCGCTACAAGGACCATTACCGGGTGCGCAACCTCAAGTCCTACATCGCCGGTAACCGCGAACAACGCCAGTGGATCGTGCAGGCCTCGGAAAAACTGGGATTGATGCCGACCACGGAAGGCGCGCTCGACATGAAGCTCAACATGACCCACATCATCGACGGCTTCAGCGGCAACGAGCACAACTTCCCCGTCGTCGACCTGCATCCCGATGTCGTCCAGTTGGTGGCGCGCTCACGAATCGCCTATACCCCGACGCTGCTCGTGGCGTACGGCGGCCCCGCGGCGGAAAACTACTTCTTCACCAGGGAGTCGCCGGCGAACGACACGAAGCTCGGGCGCTTCACTCCCCCGCAACTGCTCGCCGCACGCACCCTCCGGCGAGCCTGGTTCGCCGACTCCGAGCACGTCTTCCAAAGGGTCGCGGCCCAAGCCGCCAAGATCATTCGCGCAGGCGGCCGCGTCGGCGTCGGTTCCCATGGCCAACTGCAGGGGCTCGGCTACCACTGGGAACTCTGGGCGCTTGCAAGCGGCGGACTGACGCCTTACGAGGCGCTCCGCGCCGCCACCCTTCACGGCGCCGAGATGATCGGGATCGCCGAGGATGCAGGCACCATCGCGCCAGGCAAGCTCGCGGACCTGGTGGCCCTCGACGCAGACCCCCTGGTGGACATACGCCATTCGGACGACATCGCCTACGTGGTCAAGAACGGCGAAGTGTTCGCGGGAGATACGCTGGACCGGGTCTGGCCGGTCGCGGAGCCCCTACCCAAACAGTGGTGGCAAGACCTCGAACCGGCCCCGTAGCTAAACTAAACCTTCGACGCCACCGAATCCCAATACCGTCTGATCGCGTCGATGTGATCCGACGGTTCGGAGAGTCCATGGCTCATCGTGATGACGGAGGCATGCGTGACCCCCATGTCCCGCAATGACTTGAGCCGATCCAGTTCGGCGCCGCCGCAGTCACCCATGGGTTGAATGCACTCCACGCCTATGTCGTCCGGATTCCGGCCGGCTTCCCGGGCCGCGGCGCGAACGGACTGAATCTGGGATTCGAGATCGTCGTTGTAGAAAGGAAACCAGCCGTCCGCCAGCCGCGCCACGCGATCAAGCACCTGCGGCGCCATTCAGCCCAGCCAGACGGGTATGGAACGCCCCGGCGGCAACGGGTTGAGGCCACCTGCCCTGGTACTCGATCGTGTCCTGCGCCCAGAGTCTGCGCATCACCTCGATCTGCTCTTCGCTTCGCACCCCGTGATCGTGGAAGTTCTCCCCGATCGCTTCGTACTCGACATCGTTCCATCCGGTGCCGAGCAGAAGCCGGCCGTTTGCGCTACCGACCAAAGGCGGCCAGGTCCTCGTGGACGGGACGTCGAAGCGCACGCCAGATTGCAAAGAGCGCGCCGGAAACCATGAAGGCCGCCGACCAAAACACTCCATGGAGGAGTACGCGCGCGTCGTACTCGGGACGGAAAGAAATGGAGCGTGAACCGCCTTCTCGAACCAGGACACCGTCGAGCAATGCCCAGGACTCCGCTACGCCCATAGCGGCTCCGATGGCGACGAGGAGGAGCGTCTCAAGCAGAATCGACGCGGCGATATCGGATGTCGGAAAACCCATCGCGCGCAGAGTGGCGATTTCTGAACGTCGTCCCGCCACGGCGGAGAGCGTGACATTGGTGCTGCAGAAGACGCCGCCGATGGTCATGATCGCGCCAAGCAGCATGCCGATCTCTAGAAACACCTCGCTACGCGTCCAAGCTAGCGCATCGAGATAGTCGCTCTCTCGGCGGACGCCGTACTCGAGTGTTGGATGGGCTTCAAGGGCGGCGCGAAAATCATCGAACGAATCCGGCGATCCCAGATCGACAACCATCGCGTGGCATCGCCTGCCGAAGATCGTGTCGGCGTCAACGAGGATGACCGAGTCGAGATGGTCGCCGCTCTCGAAGGTGCCGACGATGGCCAACTCGCCTAGCGCAAAGGTGATCCGGTCGCCGACGCGGGCGTTGCGAAACAACTCGGTCGCATGCGCTCCGGCCACCGCTTCGTGGCGGCCACTCTCGAACATGCGCCCGGTCAACATGCGGATGTCGGGACGCATCCTCAGACCTTCCGGCGTGACGCCCCGGATTTCCACGAGCTCAGGGGCGCCCCCATCCCTCGCCGCGAGATGGGCGCCGGCGATGGCAATTCTGTCGACGTTGACGGCCTCGGACGCTCCGGCCGCCTGGTATACGAACTCGACTTGCTCCGCAGTCAGTATGCTCTGTCCTATCCGTCGCGCGTTGCCTTCCAGGACGAGGGCGCGATCCTCAGAGCCAGCGACCGCGAATTGCAGATAGAGTCCCCTCGCGAGCGCCGCCATCGACGTGGTGACGCCAACGACGACCGCGGCCGCGAGCACTATCGTCAATGTCGCCGCGGGTCGGCGGACGGCGGCAGCCAGGTTGGTCGCGGTGAGCAGAGCTATGCGCATGGGCCAAGGACCCGTCGCGACCGCGGTCACCTGGCAACTTCGGCGGGCGAAAGGCGCAGAACCCGCCAGCCCGGCAGTATGATGCTGAGTCCCGCAAGCAGCAGCGACATGGCGAAACCGATTGGGTACAGGGACCAGGGCGGCGGGTAGACGACAGCGCCATACCGTCCCAATAGCGCGCCGACATCGATCATCGCGGCTGGAATCAACGCGATCAGCGCTCCGGTCGCACAGATCAGTAGACTTTCGCCCGCAACCCCGAACAGCAGCGCCCCGCCGCCGAAGCCGAGCGACTTCATCATGGCGAACTCCCGGTAACGGTCACGGACGGATTGCGCCATGACGCCGGCCGTGCAGAAGAGAATCGCGAAAAGCGCCGCGCCGACGATCATATTGGCGGCGAGCCGCACTTGGTCCGGCCTCCGACCGGACATCATCACCTGCCGGGTCCTCGCCGTCAGAGTAGGAGCGGACGAGTTGCGGAACTGTTCGTCGATTGCGGCGGCGACCGCGCCAACATGCCGGGCGTCGGTGGCCTTAACGGCGAACCCCCCGACAAGCCCTGCGACAAGTCCTGCCCCCTCAGCCGGTAGCGTTTGGTCGACATGAGAGTACGACACGATGAGCCCCTTTGCCTCGTCGGGCGAGGAGATATCGTGATCCCAGATGCCGACGATCAAGAATGACCACTCATCCAGCGGCAGCCCGATGGGCTTCAGGCTGATTCGATCTCCCACTTTCCAGCCGAACGATTTCGCGCTGCCGGCGCCGGCGATCGCTGCGCCTGGTGTGTTCAGGAACGTCTGCACAGCGGCGGGATCGATGCGTACGTCGTATGCGACCCGGAGGTATCGCTCAATGTCGACAGCGAGGAGCGTGACTCCTCCCTTGAATGTCCTGTACCTCGAATTGTGGTACATCAAATGCGCGACATCGGAGACGCCCGGGATCCTCTCGATGGTGTACAAACTTGCGAGCGGCAAGTAACCGGGGAACCTGCCGCTGACGTGAAGGAGGTCTTCCGGGATGGATTCCATCCGGCGCTCGATGCCCGCATCAAGCCCCTTCAGGATCCAGAGCAGAGCGAAAGCGACGGCAACGCTTCCCGTGGTCAAAGCCGCACGCAACGGATCGCGGGCGAAACCAGCCCAAACAAGCAAAAGGTAACGCATGGGGGTCGGGCCGAGCAGTCCGTCCCTGCCCGGCCCGCGTCAAGGCCGACAGGCAGGAAACTCTATTCGATGCAAGTCACCCTATTCGCACAATTTTATGACCACGCCGTTGGCAATCATCTTCTTCTCACAGCCGTGACAAGAAAAAGCGCAGTCCGCATCAGTGTCGCAAAGGATGTTCGGGCAGCTGGAGGAACCGTACTCTGTGGGCTGTGCGAGCCCCGCTTCAGCCAGTATGGCGCTACTCCGTAGAGCCAGGTTGTCAAGCTCTTGCGCGCCGAAGTTCAGCGAGGGCGGATCCGGCCAATGGGCCAATGCTTCAGACTCGGATTGCGCTGCGATCTTGCTGTCGTCGATCACTGAGAGGGCGGCCAATGCACTCACCGCAGCAGTCGAGCAAACAATGGCTGCGAGGCCCCCCATCCAGAGGCGAGAAAGTCCTGGGAATCTCATCCGTTTCTCCTTACTTTGTGGACGATTCGATGCTGTGTGGAATCACGCGTGACGTTTCACGCGCCGCCACGCGGAGCGCGCCGGAACGAACTCCATGAAGAGGGTAGTTTGGCAGGCGGGTTGCCGCAACTCGGGGTTGTCAATCGGTGGCGACATCGGCCAGCAGTTCTCCGACAGTGGTGAATCCAGCTATGTAGCGACCGTCGGGCAGCAGAATCCCGGGCGTGCCTGTGATGCCGGCCGCCCTCCCTAACCTGTAATGGTCGTCCACAGGGTGGCCGTTACAGTCGAGGGCGGCAACGGATTCGCCGAGCTTCGCCTTGGTCAGCGCCTCCTGACGGTCGTCGGCGCACCACACCGACACCATTTCTGTGTGCACACCGGAGCCGATGCCCGTGCGCGGAAACGCGGCGTAGCGCACTTCGATTCCCTCGCTCAACAACTGGCCGATGTGGGCATGCAATTCACGACAGAACCAACAGGACACGTCGGTGAACACGGTGATCACGGCATTGACGTCATCAGGCGCGTAGGTGATCGTCGTTGCTGGATCGAGGGCGTCGACCACAGCTTTCCGGTCCGCCGTGCGCAAACGTTCGGTAAGGTTGACAAGGCCCGAGGGCTCCAGGGCAAAGAGATCACCTGCGACGATGTATCGGCCGTCGGCAGTGCCGTATACGACGTTGCCGCCGCCGACCTTGACTCCGATCAACCCTTGTATTGGTGTTTCGTGTGCCTCTCCGATCTCCGCATTGTCGCTCACTTGCTTGAGCTGGCTGATGAGTTTGTCGGCCGGGAACGAATCATCGGACGGTTTGTCACACGCGGCGGCAGTGACGAGTAGGATTATGGCAGTCGCAGCTCTGTTCGCGGTGCGACCGCGCTTGAGACGGCAGTCAGCAGTCACTTGAGAAGATCCCATGAGGGAACAGCCGATTCGGGCTGGACGCATTGACCAACATCTCGTCTTTCGCGTTCGTTCACCATGAACAATAGGTAGTGCGGCCAACCGCGTCAACCGAGCGCCTCGCATTGCAGATCGGCAGTGGCGAACGGATGGCGGAGGTTAAGTCCTGCGGCGGTCGTTGCAGGCAAATTCGGTCGCACTCTATGGTCCTCGCGCGCAGTCGTTGGAGCACACCAAAGCGTCAGTTGCTTCGAGAGGAGACCGTGTAGTCGGCGTTGCGAACACGCACGTACCTATAGCCCACAGGCTGCGGAATGCGGCAAGGGTGGGGCGTATCCAACGCCACCATGTGAACCACATCGTCGAGTTGACTGACCGAGGGCGCGCACGCCTAAGGAAGGTCTGAACAAGTCGAAGCTGCGATATCATAAGGCAACGGTCACGGACTGGATGTGCAAGCATGGAACAGGCGACGTTTTCGGAACTGGAGCACGACATGAAGAAGCGCCGGACGCGGCGCGAGTTGTTTCTGGAGAAGATGGACGGGCTGATTCCGTGGGCGGCGCTGGAGGCGCGGATCGAGCCGTTCTATCCGAAGGCGGGCCGTGGGCGGCGGCCCTATGCGCTGGGGGTGATGCTGCGGGTGCATTGCGTGCAGTTGTTCTACAACCTGAGCGATCCGGGGATGGAGGATCTTCTCTACGAAGTGGAGTCGGTGCGGCGCTTCGCGGGCTTGCGCTTGACGGGTCCGTTGCCGGACGAGACGACGATCCTGCACTTCCGCCACCTGCTGGAGCGTCACGGTCTGGGATCGGCGTTGTTCGAGGAGATCAACGCGCACCTGGCGTCGCTGGGCCATCGGCTGAAGACGGGCACGATCGTGGACGCGAGCATCATCGACGCGCCGAGTTCGACGAAGAACAAGGCGGGCGAGCGGGATCCGGAGATGCACCAGACGAAGAAGGGCAACCAATGGTACTTCGGCATGAAGGCGCACATCGGAGTGGACTCGGAGTCGGGTTTGGCGCACAGCTTGGCGACGACGGCGGCGAACGGCGCGGACGTGTCGCACGCGCACTTGGTGCTGCGCGGCGGGGAGTCCGAGGTGTGGGGCGACGCCGGCTACCAGGGTGTCGGCAAGCGCGCCGAGAACCGCGCGCGGGACGTGGACTGGCATGTGGCGATGAAGCCGGGCAAGCGTCGGCTGCTGGACAAGGCGGGCGCGGCGGAGGCGAAGGAGAAGCGCAAGGCGTCGGTCCGCGCGAAAGTGGAGCATCCGTTCCTGTACGTGAAGCGGCACTTCGGCTACGGCAAGGTGCGCTATCGGGGCTTGGCGAAGAACACGCAGCGCATCGCGCTGCTGCTCGGACTCGCCAATCTGCAGATCGCCGGGCGCTACGCGACGGGATGACGCGGGACGAGTGCGCCCGCCGCGCGCCGGAGGGCGGAAAGCGCGAGAATCGGCGCCTGCGGGGCGATTTATGATCGCTCAATGCAATAAGAGGACCCTCCGATATGCATTCGAGAGATAAAGGCGAGTCGAGGCTCAATCGCACCCGCCGAACAGGGCGTTGTTCAGGCCTTCCCTAATCGTCCGGCGCACTACCAGAAGCATCAAGCGGCTTAGGACAGTGGGCAGTCATCATGCGCTTAGTGCCTTCCTTGAGGTTCCAAATCTCGAACTTACGGGCGTTCACCGTTTCTTCGCTAGGCAATACTCCACGTATTTGGCGGAATCCTTGTGACGAAAATCGTATTGCGGCAGCCGTCAGTACAAGTGCCGTGCCTGTCGCCAATTTAGGTTAGAGCCTCGACGCCACCGAATCCCAATACCGTCCGATCGCGTCGATGTGATCCGACGGTTCGGGGAGTCCATGGCTCATCGTGATGACGGAGGCATGCGTGACCCCCATGTCCCGCAATGACTTGAGCCGATCCAGTTCGGCGCCGCCGCAGTCACCCATGGGTTGAATGCACTCCACGCCTATGTCGTCCGGATTCCGGCCGGCTTCCCGGGCCGAGGCGCGAACGGCCTGAATCTGGGATTCGAGATCGTCGTTGTAGAAGGGAAACCAGCCGTCCGCCAGCCGCGCCACCCGATCCAGCACCTGCGGCGCCATGCCGCCCAGCCAGACGGGGATGGAACGCCCCGGCGGCAACGGGTTGAGGCCGGCATCGGGAATGCTGTGCCACCTGCCCTCGTACTCGATCGTGTCCTGCGCCCAGAGCCTGCGCATCACGTCGATCTGCTCTTCGCTGCGAACCCCGCGATTGTGGAAATTCTCCCCGAGCGCTTCGTACTCGACGTCGTTCCAGCCGGTGCCGATCCCGAGCCGCAGCCGGCCTCTCGACAGCACATCGACACAGGCGGCCTGCTTTGCGACCAGCGCGGTCTGCCGCTGCGGCAGGATGAGGACCGCGGTCACGAATTCCAGCGTCCGCGTCAGACCCGCCAGGTAGCCGAACAGCACGAACGGCTCGAAGAACTGGCTCTCCGACGTGTAGGCGCCATGCCAGTCGGGGCGGCTCGCCGGGTTGGCGCCGAGCACATGATCAAAGACGACGAGATGGTCG
The DNA here is from genome assembly GCA_026706665.1 of Gammaproteobacteria bacterium. Taxonomy (GTDB): domain Bacteria; phylum Pseudomonadota; class Gammaproteobacteria; order Pseudomonadales; family Azotimanducaceae; genus VXNE01. Next base: position 25,905 of record JAPOYI010000001.1, read on the forward strand.
TAACCGATCTCCTCGGCGGCGGTCCCGAAACGGGCGACGTCCTCCGGATCAGCACCGATCTCGGTCTGGGGGAATGCGACGCCTAGCTTGATGTCCGTCTCCCTTTCTTCTTTTCCGCGAGCTTCCCCGCCAGGTCGTGCCCGCTCACGCGGACCAGGGCTGGAGCTTTTTCTGCGCCAGTTCATTCCTTAAGGGGACGTATCTCGGCAATCCTCTCTCGTAGCTCGGATAAGCCTCGCCGGCAATGAGCGGCTCCAGGTATCGGCGCGCCGCCGCGGTAATGCCGTAGCCGTCCTTCCGGATATACGACTTCGGCATGCTGCGTTCCACGTTCGCCACGCGCCCGAGCGGAGCATCGCCTACATGCCATTCATAGGGTCTGTCACGCGTCCTGACGATGGAGGTCATGACCGCATTCTTCCCGGCCAGCGCGAATTCCACCGCCGCCTCCCCCACCGCGTACGCCTGCTCGACATCGACGCCTGACGCGATGTGGCGGGCCGAGCGTTGCAGGTAGTCCGCCACCGCCCAGTGGTACTTGAATCCTAAGGAGGAGTTCACTATCTCGGCCAGCACCGGAGCGACTCCCCCAAGCTGTGTGTGTCCGAACGCGTCACGCGTCCCCGCCTCCGCCAGGAACCGGCCATCGGCGTAGCGCGTCCCCTCGGACGCCGCGATCACGCAATAGCCGTTGCGGTCAACGGTCTCACTGACCCTGCCCAGGAAATTCTCCTGGTCGAACGGCACTTCCGGGAACAGGATCAGGTGCGGCGCATCGCCGCGCTTGCGTTGCGCGAGCCCCGCCGCAGCCGCAATCCAGCCCGCGTGACGGCCCATCACCTCAAGGATGAACACCCGGGTCGACGTCTCGCACATGGACGCCACATCAAGGGCCGCCTCGCCAATCGATACGGCGACGTACTTGGCCACCGACCCGAATCCGGGACACGTGTCCGTGAGGGGCAGGTCGTTGTCGACGGTCTTGGGGATGCCGATGCACTGGATGGGATAGCCCTCCCGTGCGCCCAATTCGGCAACCTTGTGCGCCGTATCCTGGGAGTCGCCGCCGCCGTTGTAGAAGAAGTAGCCGATGTCATGGGCGCGGAAGACATCCATGAGGCGCGCATACTCGCGTTCGTCCTGCTCGGGCGGTGCGAGCTTGTAACGGCAGGAACCGAAAGCGCCCCCCGGCGTTTCGCGCAGCGCGGCAATGGCCGCGGGCGATTCCCTGCTCGTATCGATGAGTTCCTCTGAAAGCGCGCCCAGAATGCCGTTGCGGCCCGCGAATACCTTGCCGATCCGGTCCGTGTGCCGCCTGGCGGTCTCGATGACCCCGCACGCGGTCGCGTTGATGACGGCGGTAACCCCGCCGGACTGCGCGTAGAACGCATTCCTTCCCGAGCCGCCGCCCGGCGCACCTCGCGTGTTCGACATGAGTCCGTCCCCGTTTCAGGCGTGTTCCCTGGGTACCCCGCATGGATTGTGGGCCATTTGTGCGACAATTTCTCGCATGGCTGCCCTCGTCACGCTGTTCTGGAACATCTGCATCCTGCGCGTCGGTCCGGAATCGGTGCCTGCGCGGGTCTGGTTTATCCTGGTCCTGCTCATCGCCGACATGGCGGTGGCGCTTCTCTACCATCACATACTGCAACTTCATCTATCACCGCGCGTTCAACACGACGCTCGTGATCGGGATCCTGATAGCGTTCGGTATCGGCATCGTTGCCTATATCGTCGGTTTCATCGCCGTCGGGCCATTCACCTAGTGCTCCAGCGCAGATGACGAAACGTCTCTACTTTCTGGGCGTTGGGGGCACGCTCATGGGCGGTCTGGCGCGCCTCGCGAAGGAGGCCGGTTACCAGGTTTCCGGGTCGGACAGGGTCCTCTATCCTCCCATGAGCGACCAGCTCGCCCAGGCCGACATCACGTTGTTCGAGGGATTCGACCCCTCGCAACTCGACCCGCTTCCGGATCTCGCCATTATCGGCAACGCGCAACTGGGCCGTGGGCATCCCGGGATCGAGCACATCCTGAACCGCAACCTCCCCTACATGTCGGGCGCACAGTGGCTGGGGGATGTCGTGCTTCCCGGCCGCTGGGTGATCGCCGTGGCAGGTACGCACGGCAAGACCACGACGGCCAGCATGGTTTCCTGGATTCTGGACTATGCCGGACTCGCGCCCGGATACATGATCGGCGGCGCACCCCGGAACTTCGAGTTTTCCGCGCGTCTGGGCGAGGCGCCGTTCTTTGTGGTCGAAGCCGACGAATACGACACGTCCTGTTTCGATCGACGCTCGAAGTTCATCCATTACCGGCCGCGCACGTTGATCATCAATAACCTGGAATACGATCACGCCGACATCTTCGACAACCTTCGGGCGATCCAGACCCAGTTCCACCACCTGGTTCGCGCCGTACCCGGCGAAGGACTGATCGTCGTCCCGGCGGGAGACCGCGCGGTGAACCAGGTTCTCGCCATGGGCTGCTGGACCCCCGTCGCGCGTTACGACGTGAATCCGGGAGGGCGCAGGCGCCGCGCCGCCGACCAGGGCGATCTCTGGCAGGCGGACAACATCGAACGGGCCGGGAGCGCGTTCGACGTGTCCCTGAACCGCGAGCGGATCGGCCGCGTTTGCTGGGACCTGCTGGGCGACCACAACGTGCGCAACGCCCTCGCCTCGATCGCCGCCGCCCGCCACGCGGGTGTATCTGCAGACTGCGCAATGGAAGCACTGTGTCATTTCAAGGGCGTGAAACGGCGCCTCGAACTATTCGCCGAACGCGACCAGCTAAAGATGTACGACGACTTCGCCCACCATCCCACCGCTATTCGTGCGACGCTCCAGGCCATGCGCGACAAGGTCGGGGAAGAACAGATCGTTGCGGTCATCGAGCCCCGCACCCACACCATGTCGCTAGGCTCGCTGCGCAGCGAACTCTCGCACTGCTGTGCGCCTGCGGACGAAGTGATCTGGTTCCGCGGGGAGAACATTCAGTGGGATCTCAAGGAACTTACGCGGGATAGCGTCATCAAGGCGAGCGTGGAAGACGATATGGAGCAACTCGTCGAGCGTCTGGCCAGACCCGCCAGCTCGCCCTGCCATGTGGTCATCATGTCCAATGGCAACTTTGGCGGCATCTACGACAAGCTTGCCGCACGGCTCGCCGGCGAGGAGTTTGCTCCGTAGGACGACCTTCAGTTCGAGGAACATCCAGCGCAGGAGTGCTTCATCCGCCCTCCGAACGATCGCCTCGACCATATCCGCAATACTTGATCCGGAGGTGTCGAGCCAGAGCCCCAACCCCTGCATCTGCTTGCGAAACTCTTCGTCCAGGTACGCGAATCGGGCCGCGACGTGCTTCTCGTCCCGATTCCGGTCCCGTTCCATCGCGAGCCGGCGCCGGGGATACCGGTAATGAGCCATACGCTGTCCGTGACAGACAGCACTTCCCTGCCCCGCTGCTCATTCGCAGTGTAGTCATTCATCCCCGTTCCTTCCGTCGCCGGCGACGCAGCGATCGACGTCCAGCAACACGGCGCTTCTCGCAAAGACGCTGCGTGGAGTGCCCAGCGCCTCCTTGAGGGCCAGGTCCCTGTCCCAGGGATTGTCGATCCTTGCCACGGACTTCGCAGCAGGCGCGCCGACGCGATCAAGATGGAAGTATGGCGACACCAACGGGAAGAACTGCAGGGGCCAATCCGTACCGTAGACGAGCCTGGCGTCCAGGCCCGGGACCGCAAGCGCCTTGCCGAGGAAGCCAAGTCGATTGACCTGCGTCAGGCTAGAAATGTCCGCGTACAGATTGGAGTAGCGTTCGAACATCGGCAGAATCCGCTCGAAATTGTCCTCTCCCTCGCTCGCTCCCGTTGTCCCGATGTGCGCGGCAATCACCGTGACGCCGATGGAGAGCGGCAGCGCCAATCGCTCGGGGTCTCCGAATTTGTCGCTGGCGCTTGCGAATGAGCGCTCCTGGCCGGCGTGACTCAGCAGGGGCAGGTCGAGCGCGACGAGTTCCTCGTAGAACGGCGCAATCGCCGGGTCCGCCGGATCGATGCGCATGGTATTTGGTATCCACTTGACCAGCATCGCCCCCTGCGCCCTGACCTCGCGTAACCGCGCCAGCGCATCGTGGCGATAGGGATTGACGCTGGCACCGAAGCAGAGGTTGCCGTGGCGGCGGGTCTCCCTGGCGACAAAGTCGTTGGGCACGTAGACCTGGGTCGCCTCCCGGTCCAGTTTTCCGTCGGCATCGACGACACCATCCAGCGCCAGAATCACCGCCTTTTCGACGCGGCGCGATGCGGCCACCTGCGCGCTTATCCTCTCGATGACGATGGCATCGCCCCGGCTTTCCAGTTCTTCCAGGTCGACGCCGAATGCGACCAGGTACACCGAAAAGCGAAAGTTCTCCTGCATCTCCCGGTTGACGAACGCCCCACTGCCCCCGGCCCCGATGCCCGCGGTATGCACATGCATATCCAGGTAGCCGCCTTCCGACCCGGACGGGAGGGAGTCATCGACAGGGATTGCGACGTAGATACACACCACAATGACGACAACTCCGAGCAGCGCAGTGACTATCCTGCGCCGGACCGTATTCAAGAACGCCCACCTCATAACCTCGGAAGTCTGAGGCCAATAACGCACTCGCTCAATGGTGGATTTCGCGCAGCCCGGCCTCCCCGATCGCGCTATAACCCGCTACTCCACCAGGGGGGCACTGTCGTGGCGTTGTGGAAACTTCTGCCTGGCATCTGCGTGCTATGCCAGGGCTACAGCAACGAGACCATGGATCTCTGCCGCGCGTGCGCGGCGGACCTGAAACCGAACGCCGGGGCCTGTCCCCGTTGCGCGATCCAGACGCCTGCCCGCGGTGGCGACTGTCCCGCCTGCGAGCTCGATCCGCCGCCGTATGATCGAGCCGCGGTGCCATACCTCTATGTCCCACCGCTCACGCGGCTGATACATGGGCTGAAACGCGGCAATGGACTGATCGAAGCGCGTATCCTGGCATCACTGATGAGCGGAATGTTGCTCCGGGACGACCCGCCCGACGTCATCGTGCCAGTGCCGCTCACCTATCGCCGGCGGGTGATCCGCGGCTACAACCAGGCGGCCCTGCTCGCGGCCCAGATCGCCCGCACGGTGGGCGCACCCGTGGACTACCGGGGCCTGAAACGCATCCGCCACACGGCGCCTCAGCAGTCCCTGGATGCCGCCGCCCGCCAGCGCAACCAGTCAGGCGCCTACCGCGCCTGCCGGGATTTCAAGGGCAAGGACATTGCCGTCGTGGACGACGTGATGACGACAGGCGCGACGGCGGCTGAAGTCGCGGCGACGCTGCTCGATTCCGGTGCCGGGACCGTGCGCATCTGGGCCGCCGCCAGAACGCCGCTGCGCTAAAAGCCTGTCGAGTGATGGGTGGCCTTGGGCCGGGTTTCAATATGGGGCCAACGGGGCGACAGGTTGTATGGCTAGGAATCCTGGAGACTCGCCGAGTCCTGCATTTCGCTCGTTCGCACCTCGTCCAGTTCCGGCAATTCGGCCCGGTCCGCCCTCGTCGGCGATTTCCGTGCAAGATCGGGTTTCCGCGCGAGGTCGCGCTTGTGCCGCAACTGGTTCGCATACTGCATCAACACGAATTTGCGGTGCTCCCTGGGGCAGCCTTCGAGGGTCTTGTAGAATGCCTTCCTTATCCGGGGATCCAGTTCTGCGCAGCCGTCCAGGGCGAGCACGTGCGTCGGATAGGTCTTCAGGCCCCCAACGATCATCCGGTCGATGTGGTCGGCAAGGTCCTCCGCCTGCTCGAATGCGCCCTCTACCCGCGCGCCGAAGGACACGTGCACCCTCCCCTTGAAGCCAAAGATGCCCTTGGCCATGCTGCGGATATCTTCTCCTTCGTTCTTGTCGTACTTTCCGTCGCGATCCATGAAGTAGAGTTCCTTGGCCTTGGTGCCGGCACAGGGATCGAGCTCATAGGAGATCGATACGGGCACGAGCGCAACCCGGTGAAGCCACTCGTCGAACGAGCGGAATTCCTCCCGGTAGGCCAGCAGGAACATCTTGAACAGCGCCGGATTGGACTGATCGACACCATCCTTGGCGCGTCCCTCACGCTGGGCAATCCAGACGGATTCCTCCGCCTCGAGGGCGGACCGAATGTAGCAGGAGGTCTTCATCAGGGCGGCGAACTGCGCCTTCGCGCCCGTCTCCGCCCGTGCGATCGAAAAACTCTTGTTCAGCCGCATCAGGTCCATCGCCGTGCCGTTGGTAAAGAGATTGTCACCAACACCGATCTGGGTGGTCTTCCGGCCAGACTGCCACAGGGCAAAGTTCATGAAGCCGGAATCAAGGGCGATATCGCGATGGTTGGAAACGAACAGATGCGGCTGGCTCGGATCGAGGGCATCCACCCCATCCCAGGTGAAACCCGAGGTCGTCCGGCGGATCAGCTTCTCGAAATATGCGGTCAGCGCCAGTTGCAGCGAGTCCACCGAGTCAAGTTCACGCACCTGCCGGGTCAGGCCCATCCTGGTCGCCGCCAACGTCAGTCCCGGGGCCAACCGGTAGCACCACGGCGCGGCGAAACCCGCTATTCCCCGAAGCGCGTTTGGGTCCTCCACCAGACGGCTCAGTACCGCCGGCACTTCGTCGTCGCGATAGGGACGGATGTCGTCAAAAGCATCCACAGGTCCCAAAGTTAACCCATAATGACAAGAGTTCCTACGGTTTCCGCTGATCGCCCGCCGGCCACGGAGACAGGTCGACCACCCCCAGACGATCGCCCGCAAAGGTTCCCAGGTAGTAGATGCCGTCGCGCTGCAACGCAACGGTTGCGCCGCCCATCGGTGCGCCCTCGTGCGCGATGATTACCTGTTCTGACAGGTCGTCGGGGTCCAGAGCCACGATCTCGAAGGGCATGCCGCAGGCACCTTCGGGAACCGACATGCAGGCCAGCATCTCTGGAATCGAACCCGTGTGCGAGGCGACGAGCAGGCGCCCGTCCTCCGACCAGTAGCCGTTATCCAGGGGCTTCATGCTTCGCTCCGCCACGACCTCACCCGTTGGGACATCGATCTTGCGCGCGCCGGTGAACGTGTTGAGATATGCGAACCGCTCGTCGTCAGATTTCTCTATCCCATTCGGAAACGCCGCGTCGCTTCCCGGCAGCTTGCGGAAGCCCTCCGCCTGCGACCAGGCGTATGCCCATCCGGTGTCGAAACCGAACTGCGCGCGAAGGAAGGCCCAGGTGTCGCCGCCCCGATCGAACATGCGCGTCACCCAGAAACCGCCGTCCCGTAACACAACGACATCGTTGAGAAGGCCGTCTTCGGGAGCTTCGGCGCAGCCGCGCCAGGTCAATGCACCATCCGCGTCGACTTCGAACAGTTCCACGGACTCCCGGCCCCCGTGGTTGACCACCGCAAGCTGGTGCCGGCCATCCGAACGGGTTTCGATGTCGATGCCGTGCGGCGAAAACGCGTCGGCCAAGGCGCATGCGGGGTCGCCCCATTCAGGCTTCATCCGGACCGATGGATCAGGGAATAGCGCCGTCAGGTTCCCCTTCGGCGGCTCGTACAGCACCAGGCTGCCCGGATTGCCATCCATGCCGCCAAACTGGCTGACAATGATGCGCCCGTCCGGGGAAAGGGCCATGTCCTCCGGGCTCTGAAACCGGCAGTCGACATCGATGCCGAAGCCGCTCTCGCAACCCAGGATGGGGGTCAGGCTGTCGCTGCCGCAGCCGCCCAGCAGCAGCACCGCCGCGATGCGGGGGCGACACACGGCGCCCGCCAGGGCGACGGATTTCATGGCGCTAATACTCCGGATATTCATCTTCCGAGAGTCTGAATCGCAACGTGCTTAACATGCCCGGCGTCTCGACCGGTTTGCCGCCCACCGTCGCAGCACGGAAACGCCACTGGACGATGGACGCGAGCGCGGCTTGCTCGAAAACGCCCTCGGGATCCGCCTCCACGACCTCGGCATTGGCCACCATGCCTTCGGCGGTAACGTCGTAGCGCACGACCACGTGGCCTTCAATCCCCTCGGCCCTGGCGACAGGCGGGTAGACCATGTCCGCGCCAGACAGGAACCGCACCGGCGAAGACGTCACGCAAGCCGCCAGCAGCACCGGGAGAAGGCTGGCCAGAAGGCCTGCCAAGAGGCAATTTGGGTGGCGGTGCCGCAACCGCCGCATCACGTACACCCCACCCTCTGGGAGAACCGTTCAGCGAGATGCAGGGCGACGGGCAGCACGTACTCGCCGTGAGGCTCGAGGGCCGCATCGGGGACCCGCGCGTCGCGTCCGCAAAGGTGGGCGTCGAGTTGCTCGGCCAGGACAAAGAGCGTCGTGGAAATACCCGCCAACTCGTCGACGATAGCGCGTCCCGAACACCGCACCACCTGGTCTCGCTGATTTCGCCATCCGTCGACAATTTCGCGCAGCCGATCCGCATCGTGAAGATCAGCCACGCGACGAACCGCGAGACTCTCGGGGGGAATGAAGTCGATCACGCGGTCGAGGGGCGTATCCACATCGTAGGGCCGCTCGGCGCCGGTCGCGCCGGGTTTCGACCCCCCCAGCAGGCGCGCGTACCACTTGACCGGTTCGAGCATCTCCAGCAGCGGCATCAACCCATGGGCATCCTCCCGCGACAGTCCCGATCGCATCAACCGTTCCCGCAAGCCTTTGGCCGGATCGAATACTTCCAGGCTTCCAAGGGTTTCGTGCGTAGCCTCCAACCGGCGATACATGTCACCGGTGTCCCGCACTTCCGCCGGAGACCAGAAACGTTCGGCGATCGCGGGCATTCGGCTCCACAGTCTGCTGTCGAGGAGTTCATCGGTCACCAGTTCCGTCCAGAGGCATGCTTCTCCTCCCAGTACTCGCCCCCCGCCCACGCCGTTCATGTCCCCGGACTCAAGGCTCCAGGTTCGCGAGAGCGCGAGCACGCCGTCGCGCACATGCGCAACCCGCGGATCCCGGGCGAGGTCCGCGCCGGCATCGGTGGCCGGGTCAAACGCATAGTGCAGGTCAGCCGGATACATGAGGTCCAGGTAGTACGGCGCCGAATGTACCGTGTCGAAGCCTCCGCGAAGCGCCCGGTCGCGCGCACCCGCGCCACGCCAGCTCTGAATGACGACACTCCGGGGCAGATCCGGCTGGATGACTTCGTCCCAGGCGACCGGTGTTCTGCCGAGGCCGTGCAGGATGTCTGCCATCCGCGTGTTGAATGCGGCTTGCATCGTGCGTAAATCCCGACCCGCCGGCAGCGTGACTTCATCGCCGCCGAAGTGTGCGTGAGTATCGGGAAAGACCTGCGCAAGCTCGCCAAAGAGCGTGGCCACGGCACGCATGGCGTCCCGGCTGCCCGGGTCGAGGCAGCAGGCATGCACGCCAAAACGCCTGCTGACTGCCGACACCGGCTCGCCGAGACCCCATTCAGGATGTGCCGCAAGCCAGCTCGAGGTATGTCCCGGCACGTCCAGCTCCGGAACCACGCGGATGCCGCGAGCGGACGCATGCCGTACCAAGTCGCGCAGTTCATCCGCAGTGTAGCGGTCCCGGGGGTCGGCGAGTTCAGGATAGGCGTCTCCCAGGAACCGAAAGCCCTGGTCGTCGCTCAGGTGCAGGTGGAGGACGTTGAGTTTGTAGAACTCCATCACGTCAAGCGTCCGCTTCAACGTGCCGATGGAGATGGAATGCCGGACCGTGTCGATCATCAGGCCGCGCCAGGCGAACCTCGGCGCGTCATCGATCTCGCAATGCGCGACGCAGGGGGCCTGGCCATTGCGACAGACCAGTTGGGCGAGAGTCGCGAGTGCGCGCAGCACGCCCCACTCTGCGGGAGCTTCGATGCAGATGCGCCCCGCAGAGACATCCATTCGATAACGCTCGTCGTCTCCGAGCGCCGGATGCTCGGAGGCAGGGCCGGAAACGATATCGAGCCGTACGCGATGGTGCGCCGAATCGCCGCCCGCTATCGACGCCAGCCGGCGCTCGAAACGCCCCACCGCCGCCGTCAGTCTCGGCGTGTCCGCGCCTTTCGTTTCGAGCCTTGCCACAGGCGTGTGCCCATCGCGGGGACGCATTTCCCGAGGCAGGGGCATCAGGTTCATCGGCACGCCACCCGCTTCAGGTTTGCATAAAGGCTGCGACAGTCGTCCGCGAAGGTCTTGAGGCGTTCGGCGACATCGCCCCGCAGCACGGCAAGCGCATCCTCGCCCATGGCCCGACGAAGCGCCGACGCATAAACCGGGATCGCGGCCCAATCATCCACCGTGTCGCCGGTGATCTCGACATGGTATTGCAGCCCGTAAGCGTGGGCGCCGAACCGAAACGCCTGCACCGCGCAGCGCTGTGAGCGCGCCAGCACCGTTGCCCGCCCGGGCAACCGGGAGACCTCCGCTCCGTGCCATTGCAGCACCGTCAACGGAGAACCCATGCCGCGAAACAGCGGGTCCGCCTCTCCGTCGGAGGTGAGTTCCACCGTCATGACGCCGACTTCAGGGAATCCTCCGACCACCACGTCACCGCCCAGCGCGGCTGCGAGAAGCTGATGTCCCAGGCAAATGCCCAGAAACGGGCGTTGCATTTCGACGACGAACCGCCTGATCGCCGCCTTCTCTTCGACGAGCCACGGGTGTTCCGACTCTTGCCAGACATCCTGGGGACCTCCCATGACCAGCATCAGGTCGTACGGCGAGAGTTCCGGGATCGGATCGCCACGGTCAAGTTCAATGACGTCCCAGGCGTAACCGTCCTCCCGAAAGAGGTCCCGGAACATCCCCGGATGCTCAACCGCAGCGTGCTGGAAAACGACAATTCTCATGGCCTCGCCGGCATCGGCGGTCGCCGAAGTCTGCCATAGACCGATGCGCCTTGAGGCGCACCGCAAGGGCAAACCTTGTCAAAAGCCGGCGGGACAGCGACCATCAGCGCAATGATCGAGACTGGATACCAGGGATTGGACATCAAGCAACGCATGCAGGCGGTCATCGCCGCCGAAGCCGAAGCGGTCGGGAGCATTCGCGTCACCGACGACTACGTCACTGCAGTCGAAAGACTGAAACGTTGCCAGGGGAAGGTGATCACGACGGGAATCGGCAAGGCCGGCCACATCGCGCGCAAGTTCGCGGCGACGCTCTGCTCCACCGCCACCCCCGCGGTGTTCGTACACCCGGCGGAGGCGGCTCACGGAGATCTCGGGCTCGTCGACCGGAACGACATCATGATCGCGTTCTCCACCAGCGGAAAGTCCGCGGAAGTGCTGGAGATCATGGAGTTCTCCCGCCACCTCGGCGTCGCGGAGATCATCGGCGTGACGTCACACCCCGATTCGGATCTGCGCGGTCTCTCCGATATCGTGCTCGACATGGGCGTCATCTCCGAAGCATGCCCGCTGGACCTGACGCCAAGCTCTTCCATGGCGGTCATGCTCGCGATCAGCGACGCCATCGCGCTGGCCCTGATGGAGGCCAAGGGTGTGACGAGGCAAGACTGGGGCATGCGCCATCACGGCGGCTATCTCGGGCGGGCAGCGCGGACGGACAACATGTAGGCCGGCGTCAGGGCCCTGGTGACCTGATCAGGGCTTCGTCCAGAATGCGCTCGGGATCAAGCCAACCCGTCTCATCCTGCACATCCCGGCACAGTTCGAGGATCGCGCCAAAACGAGGCCCCGGGTCGAATCCCCGAGCGACCAGGTGGCGACCCCGGACCATGTCCGCCGGTGCGCTGCGGTCAACGCCGAGTTCTCGCGCGCGCTCGAGGAAACGCTTCACCGACGGATTCGGGCACACGCTCCCGGATAGTCGAGCCAGGAGTTCCAGGCTGACGCCCGACGCGGCAAGCTCTCTCGACAGGCGCCGGTAATCTTTCGGTGTGGCGTCTTCATCACTAAGAAGATTCGGCCCCCCGATGCGGTCGACGAGCGCTGAAACGCCCTCGACGACATCGTTCGGGGCACGCATTCGCGCGAGCAGGGCTTCGACGGCGCCAGGTTCGCCTTCAGAAGCGGCATCTCCCTGACGGCGCACCGCATGGCACATCGCCCCGAGCATCAGGACCAGGTCGTCGCGGTCGTCCCGACGCGATTTCGCGGCCTGATCCACCGCAGTCAGCGTGCGCGACCACGCCCGGTCATCGCCGGCGTCCGTCAATCCATCCAGTTCCGGAAAGAACCGCAACAGCGTCGAGTCGCGCAGGAACGTGAGGCCGAGGGACGGGCGACCGCCCTTGAGCAACAGCTTGCGAAACTCCTCGAATACTCGCTCCGGGGATACCTCTCCGAGATCCAGCCGACTGCAGAGTCGCACCAATGCCGTGTCCGCGCGCATGTCCAGCCGGGCGCTGAGCTGGGCGACACGCAGGCCACGAAGCGGGTCCTCGGGAAAGGTGGCGGGATCGACTGCGCGGAGCACCTTGCGTTCGAGATCATGGCACCCACCGTAAGGATCGAGAATCTCCCCGCTCAGGATGTCCAGACCCATGCTGTTGACGGTGAGATCCCGGCGGCGTGCGGCGGTCCTGAAATCGAGGTCCGGGTCGCACGCCACTTCGAACCCGCGATGGCCCGGCGCGACCTTGCTGTCCCGCCGGGGCACCGAGAAGTCGATGTCGAGTTCCCTGAGACGCAGAACGCCGAACGCCCGCCCTACTGACAGTACGTTGCCGCGGCGTCCCAGCAATTCCCTCAAGGCATCGATGTCCATCCCGTAGACCTCGATGTCGAGGTCCTTCGACGGCTCGCCGCGCAAGAGGTCCCGCACATAGCCGCCGACGATGAGAGCTCGGCCTCCGGCCTCGGCGACTCCCCGGGCGATGTCCGTGACTCGGGTGTCAATCATGCGCTGCATCATACGAGAGTGGCCGGTAAACGGCAGTGGGCCAGATGGCCCACTGTTTGGGAATGTGGTAGCTACGGGCGGACTTGAACCGCCGACCCCGCGATTATGAGTCGCGTGCTCTTACCAGCTGAGCTACGTAGCCACGGCAGGGGCGCGGATTGTCGGAACAGGACCGGCAATTGTCAAGCGACCAACTGCAAGGAGATAGAATAAAGTTCTATTTATCAGCTAGTTAAAAAATTCCGTCGCTGCAACGCAGACGGCTTGATAATCCGTGCGGATTACCCTATATAAGTCACAATCACCGTACTGGAAGAGACACATGGCTGAGTTCAGAACCCTGACAAGCACCGCGCGGCCTGCCGTCGAGGTCAACCAGGTACTGCGCAACACTTACCTGCTGCTGGCGTTCACGGTCGCGTTCGCGTGCGTCACAGGCACCGTCGCGGCAGCGTTGAACGTGCCGTTTTTCGGCGGGACGTTCGGTTTCATTCTTTACCTGGTCGGCTTCTTCGGCCTGTCGTACCTGGTCAACAAGACGGCCAACAGCGTCTGGGGCCTGTTCTGGACCTTCATGTTCACCGGCTTCATCGGGTTCGCCGCCGGTCCCATCGTCAACTATTATCTCGCGGTCCATCCGGGGGTGGTTGCCCAGGCGCTTGGCGTCACGGCGGCGACGTTCTTCGGCCTTTCGCTCTATACCATCACAACGAAGAAGGACTTCTCCTTTCTGAGTTCCTTTCTCGTGATCGGGTTCTTCGTCGTGATCGGGGTCATCATCTGCTCCTTCTTCTTCGATCTTTCGGCGTTCGCCGCGGCGATCTCGGGCATGATGGTATTGATTGCCTGTGCCCTGATGCTGTGGCAGACGAGCGCCATCGTGCTGGGCGGGGAAACGAACTACATCATCGCGACCAACAACCTGTTCGTCTCGATCTACCTCCTGTTCATGAACCTGCTGCACCTGTTCGGCATCATGGGGGGCGACGAGTAAGCCGGAAACCGCTTGCCCCCAGCCTTGGGCGACGGACCCGGGCGCTCAGATCTGCGTCAGGCGCCGGTAGGCCTTTTGCAGGGCGGACGGCAGACCCTCGGTTTCCGAGATGACCATGTAGCGCGCTTCGGGGCACATGCGGCGCAGGTAGTCGTGGCCTGACCGGTCCACGGTCACGCAGAACGTGTGGACTCCCGCGCGTTCGGCTTCCTCGAGCGCCTTGGCCGTATCCCGCAAACCGTATTCGTGGTTGCCGCGTTCGGGTCCGTAGTCGCAGTCCTGCGGAAACCCGTCGCTTACGATCATCAGCACCCTGAGCGCGGCGCCGGAGGCGGTGAGTTTCGCCCCGGCATGGCGGATCGCCGGACCCATGCGCGTGCTGCGTTTGGGCTTCATGGCTGCGATGGCATCGAGGGTGCGGCGGCGGAACGGCTCATCGAACTCCTTTGCGACGTAGAACTCGACACAGTCCCTGCCGTACCCCGAGAACCCGTAGACGCCGTATTCGTCCCCGATGCCTTCCAGCGCCGTGGCCATCAGTGCGGCGGCTTCCTTCTGAATGTCGATGATGCGCCGACTCTCTGCGGGCGCGGGCGGCTTGCCCCCGATCGAATCGTCGTCATCGAACCACGGGTCGCGAAGATCCTGTGGCGCAGTCTCATGGGCCGAAGGCGACGGCGCATCTTCGGCGACCGGATCGTCCGTGGATGCGGACAGGTCGATGAGAAACGCGGCGCCCACGTCACGGCGCGCCCGCTCCCGCCGGCTGTACACCCGATCGTCCGGCGACACGCCGGCTCGCATGTCGGCGCGTGCCTCGACCAATCCGCCAAGATCCAGTTCGTCGCCATCCACCAACTTGCGGACGCGCTGATACCCCATGGGACGGATCTGCTCGAAACGTCGCCGCACGGCCTGCGCGTAGGGGCGAACTGAACGCAAAAGACGCCGGCCGCCATCGACATCGGTCGCGTCCCGGCCCATGTCGATTTCGAATAGCCGGCACCAGCCTTTCCTGTAGCGCCGTTCCAGGTAATCCCACTCGTCGTAGAGAAAACTGCGGGCATCAAGCGGCGTGTCGCCAAGACCGTGCCGCAGCGCGGACCGCTCGGAGTCGATACGGCGTTGCAGATCGTCGCGGGCGCGCACCAGGTCCCGCGTCACGTCACGAATGTCACCGTGGCCCTTGCCTTCCCCTACCTTGACCTCATCGCCTCCCACCAACTCCGTCGCTTCCATCGCCGCCACCTGGGCCTCGGCGTCGTCGAGTTCCCGCTCCCAGTCCTCGAGGCGCGCCTCGCGCTGCTCCCATTCGATATGCCCGGGAACGGCACCACGCCGCGCTTCCTCGATACCCACGGCGAACATGTCGTAACACTCGATCACCGCTTCGGCGGTGTCGTACACCGTTGCGTCCGGGATGGACACACGATCAATTGCCGGGCGCAGGAAGGCGAGGGGTGGGTCGAGGTAGGGTTCGAGGGCTTCCCTGTACTTTCGGGCCCCCGGATACCTGCGCAGCGTGTGCGCCTCCACGCGGGCCGACTCGATCACATGGAACAGGGACCTGGCCACGGCCGGCTTGTCGAAGTGATCGAAGAACACCGTCAGGTCCGATTCGCGATGGACGAGGGGCAAGCGGCGTGCGGCCAGTGCCGGGCTGCGGGCCCGGGCGCGGTGGATGTCGAATGCGAAGGTGCCGAACTCCCGGAACCCGAGCTGGACCAGCACGCGCAACCGGTACACCGCCGCATTGAGCGCTTCGTTCTCGAACGTATCGATCGACGGGGGCAGGTAGACGCTGCTGCCGTCGGTGGCATCTTCGTCGCCAACCCTGAGATGGCAGTAGCGGCCGGCGATTCCCTCGGCAAAAAGCGCGAGGGGACGTTCGACATCGGCAAGGTCGACCATTGTTTCGCTATGGCTAAGAGCTAAGGCAGGATCACGTCGACGATGTCGGCAACCGCCTTCTGGACGATGGCGTCGTCGGATACCGTCTGCACTATCGCGATCTCCGACGCGCGGCGCGGGTCGATGCCCCGGCGCATGAGTTCGCCCGCGTAGATCAGGAGCCGCGTGCTCACACCCTCCTCGAAGCCGTGTTCCCGCAAGTTGCGCACCTTGACGCCGATGTGCGCCAGCCGATCCGCCGCGTTCGCGTTAACGCCGGATTCGTGCGCGATGATCTCCGCCTCCGCGACGCTGTCCGGATAGTCGAAGGTGAGGCTGACAAACCGCTGCCGCGTGCTCGTCTTCAGGTCCTTGAGGACGCTCTGGTAGCCGGGGTTGTACGAGATCACGAGCAGGAAGTCCCGATGCGCGGCGAGCAGCTCACCGGTCTTGTCGATCGGCAGCATGCGGCGATGATCGGTGAGCGAATGCACGAGCACCGTCGTGTCCTTGCGTGCTTCCACGATCTCGTCCAGGTAGCAGATGGCGCCAAGGCGAACGGCCTGGGTCAGGGGACCGTCCTGCCAGACGGTCTCGTCTCCCCGCAGCAGGTATCGACCAACGAGGTCCGTGGCGGTCAGGTCTTCATGGCAGGAGACCGTGACCAGCGGCATGTCGAGTTCGCCTCTCGGCCCGTCCGAAGTCTCGTAGAGCCGCCATACCATGTGCTCGACGAAACGGGTCTTGCCGCATCCCGTCGGCCCTTTCAGGAGGACCGGCAGACGGCTGTGATAGGCGGCCTCGAATACCTCTACTTCATCGGCGAGCGGAAGGTAGTACGGCTCGCTCACCCTGGATAGAACGCGTCGCGCCCGTTGATGTAGTTCCTGAACGACTGCGCCGGATTCCGGTTCACCAGGTTCCGCATGTACATGGGGTGCCTGAGGCTGCGAACCTCGTGTTCGAGTTCGGCGAGCGTTTCGCCGGTGCCCGGATCCACAATGGCCTGGAAGCGATACTGGTGCTGGTCGGTTTCTTCCGTCACGAGATTCCGCTCGACCAGGAAATCATGCGGACTGGAAAAGTCTGCCACGTAGATGGCGATGTGGTGCCCGTCGTAGCTGTCGATGGCGTCCGCCGTCTCCTTGTAGATGAGCCGCTGATCCATACCCGTGGACACCTCGACGCGGGGGCCGTCCCCGTCGTCGAGCACCTGCGCTGGCGCGAGGAACACGTTCCGGTAGAAGTCCGCGATTCCCTGGGCCACCCCGGGGGAAATGTCCATCTGCGCATAGGCGATGCCGAGATACGTACCCGGAAACGACTCCGGCGCATAGGCCCGAATGGCGTTGCCCCATGGACAGGTGACGGCGATGTGATCGTTCTTCTCGGACCACGCGAACTGCGTGCCGGCAAGCATTTCCGACACCGCGTTGAGGCGCCGTCTCAGGTCGTCAAGGTCCGGCACGACGACGCCGATGTGGCCACGCCACTTCTGCGCCGTGCTCTTCGGCAGGTGAAACTGCTGCGCACCGGCGTTGATCCACATGTTGCGGGTGCCGAAATCGACGTAGGGGTCGCGCGTGAAGCCAAGGCCGGTGACGTAGAACAGCGCCGCCGTCTGCTGGTCGGGCACCGTCAGGTTGATGTGCTCCATGTTGAGCACATTGCCCACATTCTCTTCGCTTCGATTGAAATCTCTTGCTTCTGCCATGGGTTGTCGTCCTCGCATTCTTCCTGGGGCGCGACGCGTCACGTCGATTGCCCTTCTTTCGGCCCGCCTCGAGAAGTAGCCGGACCGCCGCATCCAACGATTATAGCCACCGGCAGGCCAAGTCGTCGGGATGCGGTCTGTAATCGCGTTACGCGCGCGGTGTCGGGACGATAGCCGCACTCGTGACGGAGGCGGTCGGCCTCCGGTCCCCGTTTCAGGCACGGAGCGAGTAGTACAATCCGTTGTTCCAGGACCGCGGTGCGGGTCAGGCAGTTCGACAAGTCCAGGCAAGTCTCGTGTTGCATCGGCATCTCAATCATCAACGGTTCACGCTGGCAGCCATCGACGACGTGATCTCGCGCGGAAACTGGAAGGACTGGCACGAGCTCCGCCGCGCCGCGCTGAATGATCGTGAGGTGATGGCGAAGATCCAACGTGTTTGCGCCCACTACGCCGACGACTCCTACCGGCAGCGCTATCGGTTTTGGGCAAACTATGTCGAAGCCCATGGCTGACCTGCCGGAGTGGGAACGATTGTTGTCGGCCGCGGCGCGGTTGCAGGAGATCGTTCCGGGGACAGTGCTGGTCGGCGGCACCGCCGCCGCTGTCCATGCCGGGCATCGCCTGTCCATGGACGATGACCATGTCCTCCGCGACCTGCGCGAAAGGTTCTCCAGCGTGCTTTCTCAGTTGGAGGCGGTCGCGGGCTGGAGAACCGCAAGAACGACGCGCCCTGTCCTGATTCTCGGCAGTTTGGACGGCATCGAGACCGGGGTCCGCCAGCTTGTCCGGAGCAGACCGTTGGAAACCGAGGTTGTCGAGCGGTTCGGGATCGCCTTGACCGTTCCGACGGCTGCGGAAATGCTGCGCATCAAGGGCATCCTGATCCTGAGGCGCAATGCGACACGGGACTATGTGGACTTTGCCGCGCTCGCGGAACACATGGGCGTTGCCGCCGCCGCGGATGCGCTGGGCAGCTTCGACGCCCTGTACCCGCAACCGAGCGGCGAGTCGCCCCTGCAACAGTTGCATGCGCAACTATCGGAAGCGATGCCCTACGACCTCGAAGGCACCGTTCTCTCGGAATACAAGAACCTCGACCCGCAGTGGCACGACTGGAAGACGGTGAAGGACGCCTGCGTGCGCACTTCCGTAGCCGTCTTCGACCGGCTATGCGACCGCGGAGGCGGATGACTGGGCGGGGTGTGATGCACGGCGCGCCCGAAAGGGCCGGCGGCTTTCATGGTACCAATCTGACATCCGATCAGTCGGACGTAGAGCCTGGGCCATTGCGGGTGTAGGCTGAGGGCACATATTTCCGGGAGGAGCATTCGCATGTTGTATCGACCCTTCGGCAGTACCGGCCTCAACGTCTCGGCACTCGGTTTCGGCTGCTGGGAAATGGGGGGCAGCTACGGGCGAATCGACGAGTCCGACGTCATTGCGGCGATCCGCAAGGCGCTCGATGTCGGCATCAACCTGTTCGACACGGCCGAAGCCTATGGTTTCGGTCAGTCCGAGCGACTGCTCGCCAAGGGGCTCGGATCCCGCCGCGACGAAATCATACTGGTCAGCAAGTTCGGGATCGGCTACGGCGGCACCGGCAAGACGTCGAGAGACTCTACCCGCGAGCGCATGACGCAATCCATCGAGACGACGCTGACGGCACTCGATACCGATCACCTCGACGTGTACCTGGTGCACTGGCCCGACCGGGACACGCCGTTCGAGGAAACCATGCGCGGCCTCGAAGACCTGGTCCAGCAGGGAAAGACGCGTTTCGTCGGTGTCTCCAACTTCAAGGAAGCCGAGGTCGCCGACTGCATGGCGGCCCGCCGCGTGGATGTCGGACAGTACGGTTACAGCCTGTTCGACCGGCGCCTGGAAGCGGAGGTGTTCCAGTATTGCGGGGAGCACGACATCGCGATGATGGTGTACGGCCCGTTGGCCCACGGCCTGCTGACAGGTACGTTCACTGCGCACACGCGGTTCAACGAGGGTCGAGACTGGCGTTCGCGCGGGGACGCCTTCAACATGCCGCTCTTCACCGAGGAGAACTTCCCGCGCAACCTGGCGGTGGTGGAGGAACTCAAGACCCTGGCGGCGGAGCGCGGGATGGCGATCTATGAGCTCGCCCTGGCGTGGGTCCTGTCGAACCCCGTGGTGAGCGTGGCGCTGGTCGGCGCGCGCACGCCGTTTGAGGTGGAGGCGAATATGCACGCACCGGAACACGCGCTTTCCGACGACGACAAGCAGGCTATCGAGGCCGTTTTCTCAAGGCACGGGGTGGACACGCAACCTGACATCTGGATCGACTGACAACGCCAGATGCACTGCTCCATCGTCGACGTGTTCGCGGAGCGACCGCTAACGGGCAACCAACTGGCCATAGTGCGCCAATGCGGACACCTCGACACCGCGACCATGCAGGCTGTCGCGCGCGAGATGAACTTCTCGGAAACGGCGTTCGTCGTCGAAGAACACGCGTCCGCCGCGCGCGTTCGCATCTTCACGCCGGCCGAGGAACTTCCATTCGCCGGACATCCCACACTGGGCACCGCGTGGCTGCTCGGGCGGGAACGCAGCACCTACACCCTCGACCTGGCGGTCGGGTCCGTCCCGGTGTCCTTCGATTCCGGCGGCATCGCATGGATGCAGCCGCCGGCGGCAACCCTGGGAGATACGTTGCCGATGGATCTGGCCGCAGAGCTGCTCGGTCTCAGCAAGGTGGATGTCGATCCATCAGGTCCTTGCCAATACGCCGAGGTCGGACTGCGTTTCGTATTGATCGGCGTCAGGACGCTCGATGCGTTGCGGCGCGCACGGGTGGACGCCAAGGTCCATGCGGCTATCGCGGGTGACCGGTTCCTGGGCGTATTCGCTTTTGCCCAGCCGGGCTACAGTCGTGATGCCGACTTCGCCGCCCGAATGTTCTTCGAAGCCAACGGCGGGCGGGAAGACCCGGCCACCGGTAGCGCCAATGCCGCCTTCGCCGCATGCCTGTACGCGCGCGGCGTCACCGGCGAGTTCACGGTAGAACAGGGCTTCGAAATGGCGCGTCCGTCGCGGGTCTACCTGGATGTCGGCGACGCGATTCGCGTTGGGGGTAAAGTCCAGCCCGTCCTGAGCGGGGACCTCCAGATTCTCCACAGAAGTACGCCCCCGGCAACGGGGGAAAAGCCGACACTTCCCAACGCGTCAACCGTCGGGGAATCTCCCCCGGCTGAAGGCTCCTAAGTCTCCGGTTCCCCGGCGCGAAACGTCCAGTAGGAATTGAGCAGGTAATTGCAGATGGTCGCGGGAATGATGCCGCAGCCCTGGAGCACGACAGGTTGGGCTTCGGGAAACAGCATCGAAAGCAGGACGAAGGTCGCGTAGCTGAGTGCCAGCGTCACCAGCGAGACCAGGTTGTACTTCAGTCCCCGAATGCGCCGGCGGCCCGGCATCCTGCGGTCAGCGAAGGTCCAGAAGTTGTTGAGCAGGAAGTTGGAGATGATGGAAAGCTCGATCGCGATGGGTGACGCGAGGTACTTGTGAACGCCGAGCCCGAGAGCGAGCTGGAAGGAACCCAGGTTGACAACCACGCCGGACAGTCCGACCAGGGAGAACTTGAGGAACGTCTTGTATCCGGCGACGCGCATCCACCAGACGCTGTAGAAGAACTCGATCAGGTCCCGAATACCCAGCTTTGTCTGGCCGCGTTGCCGATCGCGGAAATAGATCGGCTCTTCCACGACTCGCGCGCCGGACTCGATCAGCCGATGCAGCAGCGCGATCTGAAACGCATAGCCCTGCACCCGAATGTTTTTCACGTCGAGTTTCCTTAGCGCGGCGGCTGAAATCGCCTTGAATCCGGAGGTGCAATCCTGCACGGACACGAGCCCCGCGATTCGACGCGCCAGGTAGTTGCCGCACCGGGACAGGAAGCGGCGTCCGATGCTCCAGCCCCGATCCACCGCGCCGCCGGAAATGTACCGGCTTCCAATCGCGGCGTCCGCGCCGTGCGACAGGCGATCGAGCAGTTTCCTGGCGTCCGAGGGATCGTGGGAAAGGTCCGCATCCATCTGCACAACGACATCCGCGTCGAGCGAATCCAGGGCATGTGATATGCCGCGGACATAGGCGTCTCCGAGTCCGCGCCGCTTTCCTTCGAGCAGGTGCACGCGAGAGTCCTTCGCCGCAAACTCCCGGACGCGGTCGGCCGTGCCGTCCGGACTCTCGTCGTCGACGATCAGGAACCTCGTCGCCTCGTCCCCGTGTTTCTCTGTGAGCTGGGCCAGGAGCGGCGATACGTTCGGCGCCTCGTTGTACGTCGGAATGACGAAGCAGACGCGCGGATTGTCGGATGGAGAAATGTCTGTCATCTCATCATGCGCTCTCTTGACCGACGCGTTCTGACGCCCGGCGCTTCGCTCCAACGCATTCGGTCACAGGTCAGTGGCACGGATGTGGCCCGACGTCCGAACGCTATTGTAAGCGCGGCTGATGACACTCCACAGGTCGGAGCGGAGATACGCCTGGTTCAGCGCATGGGTGGCACCGGACTCCTGCAAATGCCGGCGCAGCAGCGACAGCGGCTCGGACAGCGGCACCCCGCCCCGCCGATAGGATTCAATCAGGCCGGCAAGCTCGCCCAAGGCGCCGACTCCGCGTGACACGCAGCCCTGCAGGTGGGCCATGGCGTTGGCGTGTCCGGCCCGGGAAGCGGGACGTGATACCGCCCCAAGCAACTCCCGGACGTAGCGCCCGGCCACGTCGTCCAGACTGCCGGACAGGTCCGATATCAGATGTCCAAGCCGCCGGTAGGCCTGTACGTCGTGTGCCATCACCAGGTACTTGTGCGCCGCATGGAAGGCAACGAGTCTTGCCGCCGTCATGCCCGCGACGCTCGTTCGCCGCCAATGCGCGTACACGAACGTGCGCATCACGAAGCTGGCGCAGCGCGTTGGATCGAACAGCGCCGCACCTTCGATCGCGGGAAGTGCGGGCCGTCTGTCCGAAACCCGTGCCGCGTACACGCCGCGACCGGTACCCGGAACATCGCTTCCGGACACCCTGACGCCAGACAGTCCGCAACTCGGCGAGTCCTGCATGAAGACATAGCCGTCGACATCATCGAGGACACGCAACTGGCGGTCCGCGAACGCCCGCAACGCGTCCGTCACGTCGGTCCCCGGCCGGGAGATGAGTGCTTCCTCTCCGACGATCCTCGCCCGGGGTGAGCCGCGATCTCCCTCGAGACGAATCGGGTCGCGCGGCACGCCGAGTCCGATGCCCACTTCCGGGCAGATGGGCAGAAACACGTACAGGTCGTCGAGCGCCGCGTGGGGCATCGCCTCCCGCTTGTGGCGTCCGTCGTACCGGACAGGGGCGCCGGTCAGGCATTCGCTCACCGCAAGGGTGAGAGGCGGACTGGGGAAGGGCGGCATCTCCTTCGCGTCCATTCCCGAAACAACCTGTCAAGCAACCCGGTGGGTACGGAGAGTACAATCCCCCCAACCTTCATGCATGCGAGGCATCCCAAGGTGGGCCTTTTCGCCAAGTTGACAGAGAAACCCTGGCTGCCGGACCGCTCCGGTGTGGCGCAACTGCGCACCGGCGGGTTCGCGGTTCACAACCGGAAGGTCGCACTGGTGATCTTCCTGGCGGTGGTCGGCATCCTGTTCTCCCTGTTCATTGCCGCGTATCACATGCGCCTCGAATTCTCCACGGACTGGGTAGCGATGCCGGAGCCGGGGTTGCTCTGGTTCAACTCCGGCGTACTCATCGTCGCCAGCATCGCCTTCGAGTGGGCACGGTCAGCCGTGGCCCGAAGCGACGTGGCCCGCGGTCGAACTGCCTTCCTCGTGGCCGGCGCATTGACCGTGGTGTTTCTCGTTGGCCAATTGATCGTCTGGCGCGATGTCGTCGACCTCGGCTACTACGCCCAGACGAATCCCGCCAACGGGTTCTTTTTCGTCCTCACCGGGGTCCACGGTGCGCATCTTCTTGGCGGATTGATCGCCTGGTGGCGCGCCGCGCGGCGAATGTACCGAGATGCCGACCTGGGCGATGCGCGAGTAAGCGTGGATCTCTGCGCGATCTACTGGCACTTCCTGCTCCTGGTCTGGCTGGGCATGTTCGCGCTGCTCCTGAACAGCTGACAGAACGGAACGCGGCATGACCGATGTCGTGGCAAATCGCGGTGGCGACAGACTCGAACTCGACATCGAGGGGATGACGTGCGCCGCGTGCGTGACCCGTCTTGAGAAAGCGCTCTCGCGGGCACCCGGCGTACGCGAAGTCAGCGTGAACCTGGCGCTCGAGCGGGCGTCCGTCGTGGTCGATACCGGCGCGACAGGCATCGAGGCGCTCTCGTCCGCGGTGAGCGGTGCGGGTTTCTCTGTCGGGCGGGAGATGCTGGCGTTTGCCGTGGAAGGCATGACCTGTGCCGCCTGCGTGGCGCGGGTGGAAAGAGCGTTGGGACGCATTCCCGGTGTGCTCGAAGCCAGTGTGAATCTCGTGGCTGAACGCGCCAGCATCAACATCGTCCGCGGTCAGGTGCGTTCAGAAGCGGTCGCCTCGGCCCTCGAACGCGCTGGATACTCGGCGAACTTCGACCCTGCGGAGCCCTCTCGGCAGGCGCAGCTCGACGATGCCAAGGCGGTCAGCGAACGGCGCATCGTCATCCTGTCCGCGGCGCTCACCACGCCACTCGTCCTCGGCATGTTCTTCGGTGTGCTCGGCTACGAGGACCTTCATGTCATGCCCGCGTTCGAGGTGCTGATCGCGACCCCCATACAGTTTGTCATCGGCTTCCGTTTCTACCGGGGCGCGTTCAATGCCCTGCGCGGCGGATCCGCGAACATGGATGTGCTGGTCGTTCTCGGCACCACCGCCGCATATGGATTCAGCTGGTACCTGCTCCAGACCCTCGGCGAGGAAGCGGATGGTCAACTCTATTTCGAGGCGTCCGCGGTCATCATCACGCTGGTGTTGCTTGGCAAGTACCTGGAAAACAGGGCGAAACGCGGCACGACGCGGGCGATTCGCGCCTTGATGGAACTGCGGCCCCCAACTGCGCGGGTCGAGCAGGCGGACGGGACCATCGTGGAGACAGGCATCGCCCGGGTGGTCGGCGGCGACCAGGTCATCGTGCGTCCCGGCGAGCGGATTCCGGTGGATGGCGAGGTCGTGGATGGCGCAAGCGACATCGATGAATCCCTGGTGACGGGCGAAAGCGTGCCCGTGGCAAAGACACCGGGAGATGCCGTCACCGGCGGAGCCATCAACGGCGCAGGCCTGCTCAAGGTGCGGGCGACCACCGTCGGCGAGGACTCGACGCTCGCGCGGATCGTGCGCCTGGTGGAAAACGCCCAGGCAGGCAAGGCAGCCGTGCAACGCCTCGTGGACAGGATCAGCGCGGTTTTCGTTCCGGCTGTCATGGGCGTCGCCGCCATCACGTTCGTTGCGTGGATCGCCGTATCCGGCGAACTGGAGCCGTCACTGATCGCAGCGGTGTCGGTGCTCGTCATCGCCTGTCCCTGCGCCCTCGGCCTCGCGACCCCCACGGCGATCATGACGGGCACCGGGGCGGCCGCTCGCGCCGGCATCCTGATCAAGGATGTGGACGCCCTCGAACAGGCACATCACATCGACACGGTCATATTCGACAAGACCGGTACGCTGACCGAGGGCCGACCGCGCGTCGCGCGAACATTTGCGGCGGAACGCGACGACCAGTACCTGTTGACCGTCGCCGCTTCCGTTCAGCAGGGCAGTGAACACCCGCTGGCCCGCGCAGTTACGGAACGTGCGAACGAGGTTGGCCTGACGCTGTTGTCGTTGGGCGAGTTCGAAGCCGTGCCCGGTTCCGGCGCGCGCGGCATCGTGAACGGAAACCGCATTTGCCTCGGCAACGCGGAATTCGTCGCAGAGCATGCACCCATCGACGACGCTTTCCGTGCCCGTGCGCGGGACTGGGAGCGTGAAGGCACCACGGTCGTTTTCGTCGCCGAGTCCGACAACCTGCTCGGTCTCATCGGCATCAACGACCCCGTCAGAGATACCGCCCCTGCCGCGATCGATGCGCTACGCGACATCGGCGTGCGCGCAACCGTGCTTTCCGGCGACTCGGCGGTCGTGGTCCGGCGCGTCGCCGAATCGGTAGGGATCGAGGATGCCGAAGGCGGCGTGCGACCGGACGAGAAAGCACGGATGGTCGAGGAAATGACGGCTGACGGCCGGGTTGTCGGCATGGTTGGAGACGGCATCAACGACGCGCCGGCATTGGCGTCGGCGAACGTGGGGTTCGCCCTGGGCGCGGGCACGGACATCGCCATGGAAACCGCCGGCGTGACCCTCATGCGCTCGGATCCGCGCATGGTCGCCGGCGCCATCGCCGCGAGCCGCGCGACGTTTCGCAAGATCAAGGAGAACCTGTTCTGGGCCTTCGCCTACAATGTGGTCTGTATTCCGCTGGCGGCGCTGGGGTTTTTGAGCCCCACGATCGCGGCTGCCGCAATGGCGTTGAGCAGCGTCAGCGTGGTCGCTAACTCGCTAAGGTTGCGCCGCTGGAAGCCGTCACTTTCGAGAGGCACCTGAGGATGGAACACCTGCAAATCAAGATCGAAGGCATGGAGTGCGATGGCTGCGTCACAAGCGTGCAAAGGGCTCTTATGAACCGGCCAGGCGTCGGTGCGGCCCGGGCGGACCTGGACTCGGGAATGGTCGCGATCGACTTCGACTCGTCCAGGATCGACCGTCCCGGGCTGGAAGCGGCGATTCAGGACGCCGGCTTCGACATCGCGGCGGGCTGACCAGTCCATTGCGGCTCCCGATCAGTGGTGCTGGTCGGGACGGGGAAATGCCTCCCTGGGACGCCAGAATACGTCTGCGTGCGCCAGCGCCATCATGAACCACATCAGGTTATGGGACGAAATGTTGAGGGGGCCAACGCTGTAGTGGATGTGCGTCCCCGTCGCGGCGAGGAGGCCGAAGACCAGAAAGGCGATGGGCCAGATGCGGGGGTAGACGTATTTCAGCATTGGGATTCCAAGTTCAGCCAGCGGAAGGTCACAGCATAAGTTAGACCTTGAGGATGAGGCATCCCGGTGGCGCCAAGCCAGACGTGACCCGGTCAGGTCGCCTGTGAGTTCAGCCAGGTCTCGGCAATGATCAGCGCGGCGGTATCGTGGCTGCCGCCGCGCTGGGCCGCCTCGAAGGTTGACAGTCGTTCGTCGACGAATTCGACATCGATACCGTATCGGCGCTCCAGCCTGACCCCGAACCGTCGAGCGGCGTCCGACATGTCGCTCTCGCTGTCATCCATGTTGAGCGGGAGTCCGACGATGAATCCTTCCGGCTCCCATTGACGCACCAACGCGTCCAGTGGATCCCATACGGGAATCCCGTCGCGGGCCCTCACCGTGGACAGCGCCGTGGCAGTGCCGTGACGCGGCTCGGCAACGGCAACGCCGATGTATTTCAGGCCGAAATCGAACGCCAGGTGTGGCATACGATTTCACGCATCCAGTTGAGCATCGCAGTGTCCGCACGGCTTGATCCGCCGATCATACGCGCTGCGGATCGCCACATCCGGGCCCTGCAGGTGACACGCCTGGCCACCGGGTTGCCGGATACCCGAAATACTGGCTGAATGGACCAGTTCATCGCCGGTGACCAATCGGTCCCACCGGCGATGTTCACCACGCCAGATGCTGGCGAAACCAAGAGATTGCCAACCATATCAGCACCTGGCACATCTCTTGCTGACTTGACACACGAACAAAGCCCCCACCCGGAGACCAACATGATCGACCACTACTGCATCGCCTGGCCGCGAAGCCTGGCTCGAACCGCCCACACCAGCGTTCTGTTGCTGGGCCTCTCGCTTGCCGCCACGGTCACGGGCGCCGAGAATCCGGCCGCGGATCGGCTCGACAAGATGCCGCCCCTGATCGACCGCGACATCTTTTTCGGCGACCCCCAAGTCTCCGGCGCGCAGTTGTCCCCCGACGGCAAATGGATTTCGTTCCGCAAGCCGTACTTGGGTGTCATGAATGTCTGGGTGAAGGCTGTCGAGGCACCGTTCGACTCCGCACGACCGTTGACCGCCGACACGAGGCGGCCGCTGGGGCCTCATTTCTGGACCGAGGACAGTCGCTACGTGCTGTTCGTGCAGGACGAGGGAGGGACCGAGGACTACCACGTCTTCGCGGTCGATCCAGCCGCTGACGCCGAGGAGTCGACGGGCGTTGCGCCAGCCCGGGACGTCACTCCGATGGAAGGCATCCGCGCCGTCATCTATGCCGTTCCCGAGGCAACCCCAGCGCAGATCATCGTCGGCCTCAATGATCGCGACCCGGCGCTGCACGACGTCTACCGCCTCGACATCGATACGGGGGCACGTGAGCTTCTGATAGAAAACGACGCCAATGTCAGCCAGTGGGTGACCGATCTGGCGGGCGTCGTGCGGCTCGCAATGCGGCAGCGACCAGACGGCGGCACCGACATCATCGTCGTCGAAGACGGCGCGCTCGGTCGCGTGCTGTACGAATGCGGCTGGGAGGAAACCTGCGCGGCGAGCCGATTCCACAAGGACGGCAAGCGAGTCTACGTCCGAAGCAACAAGGGCGTGGACCTGATCGGGCTGTTGCTCGTCGATGTCGCCACGGGCCGGGCGGAACTCGTCCATTCCGACCCGGAGACCGAAGTAGACCTCGCCGGCACCTGGTTCTCCGATGAGACCGAGGAACTGGTCGCCACGACGTATGTCGGCGACCGCGTACGCATCTACCCGCGCACCAAGCGCCTGAAGCGCGAACTCGGGTGGCTGCGCGAGCGTCTGCCGGACGGGGAAATCAGCTACCAGTCGGCCGCCGAGGACGGCAGCCTCTTGATCATCTCGGTCGCGAGCGATGTGAATCCGGGGACCGTCTACCTCCACCACCGGGACGACAGGACACTGGAGAAACTCTACGACTCGCGTCCGGAACTTCCAGGCGATCAACTCGCAAAGATGCGACCGATTCGCTACAAGGCCCGAGACGGCCGCGAGATCCCGGGATACCTTGTGACACCCAAGGGCATCGCCGCCGAGAAACTGCCAACCGTGATCGTCCCGCACGGCGGTCCGTGGGGCCGAGACTTCTGGGGTTACGACTCCGTCGCACAGTTTCTCGCCAACCGCGGCTACGCGGTCATGATGCCGAACTTCCGCGGCTCCGCAGGTTACGGCAAGCGGTTCCTCAACGCGGGCAACGGCGAATGGGGAACCGGCATCATGCAGCACGACATCACCGACGGCGTACGGCACCTCATTGACGAAGGCATTTCCGATCCCCACCAGGTGGCGATCATGGGCGGCTCCTACGGCGGCTACGCGACGCTTGCGGGCGTCACATTCACGCCGCATCTCTACACCGCCGGCGTGTCCATCGTCGGACCGTCCAACATCATCACGCTGCTGAATTCCATTCCACCGTATTGGGGTCCAATAAAGCAGGTATTCATGCGGAGAGTAGGCGATCCCGACGATGCGGAGGATCGGGCGCGGCTCACGTCGCAGTCGCCATTCTTCCACGCCGAGAACATCGAGGCGCCGCTCCTCATCATCCAGGGCGCGAACGATCCCCGCGTCAAGGAGGCGGAGTCGGAACAGATCGTCGTGGCACTGCGCGACCTCAAACGGCCCGTGCGGTACCTGCTCGCGCCAGACGAAGGACACGGCTTCAGGGGGCGGGAGAATCGGCTCGCGATGTTCGCCGAGATCGAGCGGTTCCTGGCTGAACACCTCGATGGACGCTTGCAGGACGACCTAGCCCCGGAAGTGGCTGAGAGACTCGCCGACCTGCGCATCGACGTCGCCGATGTAACGATGCCGAAGACCACTGACTGATGCCGTTGATCGACTTCACTCTCAACTGCGAACAGCGCCAGGTGGAAGCGCACCCGGATGTGCCGCTGTTGTATGTGCTCCGCAGCCTCGGCATTGCCGGACCAAAGCTCGGATGCGCGGCGGAGCAGTGCGGGGCGTGCCGCATCCTGGCCGACGGTGATCCAATCTACAGCTGCACGAGACCGGTGGGTGACGTGCGGGGCCGACATCTCGAAACGGCAGCTGGCATCGACTCCCCCGTGCGCCGAGCGCTGATCGCAGCCAACGCAACCCAGTGCGGCTACTGCCTGCCCGGAATCGTCGTCGCCGCCGAAGCGCTGTTTCGGAGCAACCCGCAACCTTCCCGGCAGGAGATCGAAGCTGCTCTCGACGATCAACTCTGCCGGTGCGGCTCACATCCCCGGGTCCTGCGCGCGCTGGCAGCGATCCCCGGCAACGCACCCGAACCGTTGCGGTGGGAAACACCGATCAAGACCGAAACGAAGCTGCCTGCGGCGCTCGAGGCCGAACCGGCCCTTGACCGCTGGATCTCTATCGAGCCCGGCAGGGTTCTCGCCATGACCGGCAAGGTCGAACTTGGGCAGGGAATCCTGACGGCGTTGCGTCTCATCGTGGCGGAAGAACTCGACGTCGATGTCGGGCGCGTGCGCATGGTCTCGGCGGAAACCGGCGCGACGCCGAACGAAGGCATCACCGCAGGATCGATGTCGCTCGAGACCAGCGGCGCCGCACTGCGTCAGGCTGCGGCTTGGGCACGCCGTCTCATGCTGTTGGCAGCGGGCCGTGAACTCGGTGTTCCGGTCGCCGCCATGACGGTAAACGACGGCCAGATCACCGCGCCCGGCGTCAACCAGCCCATGGACTACTGGCGAGCGCACGAAGGACCATTCGACTTCGATATCCGCGAGGTCACGCCGGAAAAGGACCCGGAACACTACCGGCTCATTGGCCAGGGACATCAACCGCGTATCGACATCGACGCCAAGGCGCGCGGCAGCCATGTGTACGTGCAGGACCTTCCAGCCGACCTGCACGCCCGCGTGGTGCGGCCGCCCTCGTTGAATCACCGGTTGGAGCGTCTCGATGTGGAGTTCAGCTCGCCTGCTGAGCTGGTGGTGGACGGCAGTTTCGTGGCCGCGGCCCATCCCGACGAACATGCGGCAACGGTCCTCGCGGACCGGGTGCGCGAACGCGCTGTCTGGCGACAGGAAAGAGAGATCCGGACCGATGGAACCTTGAGTGAACACCTGGTCCGACACGGCATCGATACCCCTTCCCCGGAACCGGAACCTGGCGCGGATGTGCAAGCGACCTACTCCCGACCGTTCATCATGCATGCATCGCTCGCCCCGTCGGCCGCGGCCGCCAGGTTCGACAACGGCCATCTGAAGGTTCTCTGCGCCAGCCAGGGTATAGAGTCATTGCGCGGAGTCCTCGCCCGCGTGCTCGACATGCCTGTAGAAGACATCACCGTAGCCCACGTGGACGGCTCGGGCTGTTACGGGCACAACGGTGCCGACGATGCCGCACTGGACGCGGCACTCGTAGCGCGAAAGCTGCCCGGACGCCAGGTTCGCGTGCAATGGCGGCGTGAGGACGAGCACAAGTTCGAACCCTACGGTCCCGCCATGCGCATCGACCTGGCCGCGAACGTCGGCAAGTCCGGCCGCGTGCTGGACTGGCGTCACGACGTCTGGAGTTTCCCCCACGGCGGGCGGCCGTCACCCGCGAATCCCGGCGTGGACCTGCTGGCGGCCTGGCACCTGGCGCAGCCGTTCAAGCCCAGCCTCGCCGTTACCGGGTCGGCCACGGCGGGCGGAATGGACCGCAATTCCGAACCCCTGTACCGCTTTCCGCGACAGGAGGTGGTGAGCCACCCGGCCGCGAACTCGCCCTTGCGAACCTCCTCGTTGCGCAGCCTGGGCGCGCAGATGAACGTGTTCGCCATCGAGTCCTTCATGGACGAACTCGCCTTCGCGGCTGGCGTCGACCCGTCGGAGTTTCGGCGGCGGCACCTCGCCCACGATGCGCGCGCCATTCGCGTGCTCGATGCCGCCCTCGAACTGTCGGGCGGACTGCGTGGTCCGCGCGGCCTGGCGGTCGCGCGCTACAAGAACCAGCAAAGCTGCGTCGCCATGGTCATCGAGGTCATGGTTTCCGACGATGCATCGATCAAGGTCCAGCGCGTGTGGATCGCAGCCGACGCCGGCCGCACCGTCGACCCCGACGGCCTGGTCAACCAGCTTGAAGGCGGCACGGTACAGGCGCTGTCCTGGTGCCTGAAGGAAGCAGTGGCCTTCGATGCCGACGGCGTAACCAGCGTCGACTGGTCGAGCTACCCCATCTTGCGCTTCAGCGAAGTCCCGCGCGTGGAGACCGTCATCCTGGACTACCCGAGGCTCGATCCGCTCGGCGCCGGGGAGGCCACCGTGGGACCGGCGTCAGCGGCCCTTGCCAACGCCGTATTCGCCGCGGCCGGCGTTCGGGTAAGAAACCTGCCGATGACACCCGAACGGCTGCGCGAAGCGGCGGCACACGGGTAATCGTTCGGCACGACTGTGACCGCGGAACTTCCGGGTGTGATTCGCCGCAACGAGCGTAACTCGGGTCGCCTTAAGTCATCGGGCACCAATGTCCTTCTGGACGGCCGCCAACATCACAGCGGACTTCGGTCGGGTGTCCTAATCTCACGCATTCCAGTGTCATCATCGTATTGAATAAAAATTCTCATAAGCGTATTTTCAACACCATGGATGCCTTCCAACGATCCCAAGTCCGGACGCTGGTCGACCGACTCGCCGAGCACCCGCACCACATCATCGCGGTGTCCGGCCCTCGCCAGACTGGCAAGACCACGCTGGTAACCCAAGCGTTGCGTCGCTGCGGTCGCCCTAGCCTCCACCTGCGGCTTGACGAGGTCGACGCCGAGGGCGTCCCCCCTTCGGAGGCGGAGGCTGCGCTTCGTTTGCCCCGCAAACCAGATACCGAATGGCTGGTCGAAAAGTGGCAGCAGGCCCGGCGGGAAGCCGACGGCAACCCATGCGGCTTCGTGCTCGCACTCGACGAAATCCAGACGATCCCCGACTGGTCCTCAACGGTCAAAGGCCTTTGGGATGCCGATCAAGCGGAGAATCGGCAGTTGCATGTGATCCTGCTAGGGTCGGCGCCGCTCCTTATCCAGTCCGGCCTCACGGAGAGCCTCGCTGGCCGTTTCGAGCCAATTCGCGTCACGCACTGGTCGTTCGACGAGATGGCCGATGCTTTTGACTTCAACTTGGCCGAGTACATCTACTTCGGCGGCTACCCCGGCAGCGCCCGTTTTATTCGCGACGAGGCGCGCTGGCGCGAATATGTTCTAGGCGCCCTTGTCACGCCGAACATCGAGAAGGACATTCTAGCGATGACGCGCGTCGACAAGCCCGCGCTGCTGAAACAGCTATTCAAGGTCGGCGCGGAGTACTCCGGCCAAATTCTGCCGTACTACAAGATGCTCGGCCAGCTCCACGACGCGGGCAACGCCACGACGCTCGCCCGCTATCTCGACCTGCTTTCCACCGCAGGCCTTCTCGCCGGTTTGCCAAAATTCCACCCGTCACGGCACCGCGCCCGGGCGTCGAGCCCCAAGCTCAACGTTTTCAACACCGCCCTCCTGACCGCAGGTTCCGGCTATACGTTCGCGCAAGCCCAAGCGGACCGCTCGTTCTGGGGGCGTCTGGTCGAGAGCGCGGTCGGCGCCCACATCCTCAACACGGCATCCCGCGATACTCAAGCCCACTACTGGAGGGAGCGGCTGATGGAGGTGGACTTCGTCCTGCGCCACGGGCCGCGAACGATCGCCATCGAGGTCAAGAGCGGCCAACAGATCAGGCGGCTACAAGGATTGGAGGCCTTCGAGCAGAAGTTCAAACCGCAACGCGCGATGGTTGTCGGCGAAGGCGGCACGCCACTGGAAGAGTTCTTCACCAACCCGGTCGAACACTGGTTCGACGTCCCGTGATTGTCGTCCCTCGCACCTGCACCGAACTTCGTGACGACGACCGAGTGCCGGAACCTGCATGCCCAAAGCCGCTCACCGCATTTCGGGAGTGTCCCGCGTACGTTCTCCTTGGCGATCCGGGCATGGGCAAGACCACCGTCTTTGACATAGAGGAGCGTGCCCTTGGCGAAAACGCCCTAAAGGTCGACGCTCGCGACTTCGCGAACTTCGACGCGGACGATCATCCTGAGTGGGCTGGCAAGACCCTGTTCATCGACGGCCTTGACGAAATACGGGTCGGCCAGTCCGATCCACGCACGCCCCTCGACCGCATCAGGCGCAATCTTGACAAGCTCGGGAAGCCCCACTTCCGGCTATCGTGTCGCCACGCCGACTGGCTCACCACAGACCAAAAACGGCTTTCGGTCGTGTCGCCGTCTGGCGGGATCACCATGTTGCGCCTCGACCCATTCGACTCCGAGGCGTCCACCAAGATATTGGAGAGTGAACCTGACGTCAGCAACGCACAGGCTTTTCTCGAAGAAGCGAAAGCACGTCATGTGGAGGGGATGCTCGCCAACCCCCAGACCCTCACGCTGCTGGTGCAGGCCGTCCGTGACGGTAGTTGGCCCGAAAGCCGAACCGAGACGTTCGAGGGAGCTTGCCTCACCATGGCTACCGAGGACAACAAAGAGCACACGAGCATCCAGCCACCCAAAGACCCATGTCGCATCCTCGACACGGCAGGCAGGCTTTGCACGGCGCTACTCATCTCCGGCACTCGCGGCTTCGCTACTACAGCGAAAAAGGCCAACGAAGACTATCCGCACATTGCCGCGATCCAGCACCCGCACGAAGCGTGTCGTGAAGCAAGCGAGTCGTACCTCTTCCGATACGCGGAACCAGGCCGCGCCGAACCCATCCATCGCCACATCGCGGAATACACCGCCGCACGCCACATTGCATCGCTCATTGCCGACGGCCTTCCTTCCGATCGCGTACTTGCACTCATTTCCGGTTCCGATGGAAGCGTCGTCTCCGAGTTACGGGGGCTGTCCGCCTGGCTTGCAGTACACTCCGAGATCGCCCGACAACAGCTCATCGAACGCGATCCGACTGGAGTAGCTCTCTACGGGGACACCCAGGCGTTCTCCCCTGAAGAACAGCACGCTTTGTTCAACGCGCTAATACGGGAACCGCGCAAACTCGAACCCACGTACAGGACGGCCCGCGCGTTTACATCGCTCGCCACGCCAGAGATGTTGGACGCAATCGAAGGCGTTCTCGCCAATCCGCCGGTTGGCGCGGACGGCCCAATCAGCGTTGACTTTGTCCTCCGCGTGCTCCGACAGGCCCCGCCGTTGCCGGGCCTTGCTCTTACCTTTCTCAACATCGTTCGGGACCGCACCCACTGGCCCCGAGTTAGAAATACCGCCTTGGACGCCCTCATCCACTATCAACAAGACGACGACTCCGAGCTTGTCGCACTGCTGCACGACGTTCATGAACGCCGGCTGGGCGACCCCGACGACGAGTTGCTCGGCAGGCTCCTGTCCGCCCTCTATCCCCGGAGAATCACCTCGTCAGCGATTTGGGACTATTTCAAGGAGGGAAACGAACAATTTGTCGGCGCCTTCATGGGATTTTGGACTCATGATCTACTGGAGAAGGCGTCTACCGCCCAAGTCGCAGAAGTCCTCGACGCGTGCAGCGTCCGCATTGCCGAACTGGAAAAGGCAAGCGACTCAACTTTGGCCTCCTGCGTGGCCCGCTTGCTTGCCAAGGGAATCGAAAGTCACGGCGACCGCATCTCCATCGCAAGGCTCTACGACTGGCTCGATGCGGGATTGCGCCTCCACATAAGCCAAGGTTTCACCGAGAGGTGCATGCCTGCCATACGCCGCTGGCTTGAAGGCCGCCCCAACCGGCAACTGGAACTCTTGCTCGAAGGGATTCGACGATTTCCGGACGACCACTGGTATGGATCGCGCGAGGCATTCCAGAGATTTCTCGGGGCTTCGGTGTCGGGAGACTTCTACAAGGCGTGCGCTCTTGCGGCAAAGTCGATGTCCGCCACACGAAACCACGTCTCTGAGTCACTGCTTAGGATCGTCGTGCAATCGCGTGGACTCGAGCCCCAACGGTTGCGTGAACTGATTGCCGAGGATGCGGAACTAACGAGATTGCTGGACAGCCTGCTCGAACCCGCGCCTCCCCCACCGGAACGCGCCCAACTGGAACAGGCGCAGCGGGCCCGAGTCGAACAGCAGCAGCTAAGGACACAGCGTGATCTTGAAGTTCTGAGGGCCAACGAAGATGCACTGCGAAACAACCGGGCATCCCCCCAGTTGCTGTACCGCATCGCACGCATCTACTTCGGCGACTTCATGCACTTCACGCCCCAGAGTGGCGTAAAGCGTCTCGAAGAACTTGTCGCCCAAGATCCGGCTTTACTCGATGCTGTGAGAACCGGCCTGCTACTGACCGTGAATCGTGACGACATGCCGGACGCGGAGACGATTCTGGAGCACCGCCTTCGGTCCAGGATGCACTATCTCTGCCGGCCCTATCTGGCGGGCTTGGCCGAGGCGGAACAGGCGGGTCTCCTGGTCAACTCATCGTGGACATCGGAGCACAGGCGGAAGGCGCTCGCCGCCTACTTCGACCACGTTCACGGCGACTACGAACCGGGCTGGTATCAACAGCTGATTGCCGAGCATCCCGCAATCGTTGCCGAAGTTCAGATCCAGTTCGCGTCGGCCATGATCCGAGAAGGCATCGATCCCGGAAACACCAACCTCTGGCATCTCGCATTCGATTCAACGCATGCCCAAGTTGCAAGGCACGCGAGCCTCCCCTTGCTTCGCGGATTCCCCATGCGGGCCAACAACGCACAGCTCGGGGACCTCAACCATCTTCTTCTGGCCGCGTATCAACACGCCGACGCCGCCGAGTTCAAACAACTGATCACCGACAAGCTCTCGCTCAAGAGCATGCCTCCCCGCCAACGCGGTCGCTGGATTGCTGTCGGTTGCGCAGTGGCGACCGCCACCTTCGCGCCAGCCGCCAAGGAGTTCGTTCGGTCTGGTCGCCAACAAGCACGCGCGCTCCTTTTGGCGAGTTTCTTCTGCTCTACGGAACCCGCCATATCGCCTGTCGCGTCTGCCGAAATCTACCTTCCCGCGTTACTGGTCCGCCTTGTCGGCCGCTTCGTCAACCTAAGCGATTGGAGCGAAGGCTCTGTGACGCTCGCGATGGAGGCATCCATGCTCGTGAGGGAGTGCATACGCAGTCTGGCAGGCAATCCCGACGCCGATGCAACCGCCGCGCTCCGGGACCTTCTTCGGGATGCCCAACTCTTGCGTTGGCACTATGCGCTAACGCGCGCGCTCGACGACCAACGAGTGATCCGCCGCAATCACGAATACCGCCACCCGACGTTTGAGCAGGTAATCGAAACCCTCAACGGTGGCGCACCTGCGAATGCCAGCGATCTCACAGCATTGGTGCTGGATCGCCTTGACTACATCGAGACCCGGATGCGATCCGGGAACACCGATGACTGGAAGCAACACTGGAACGAGGACGGTTACGGCAGACCCACCGAGCCGAAGCCCGAGCAGTCATGCACCCGCGCGCTTCTGCGGGAACTTCGCCTAGTGCTGCCAACGGTCCTCAGCGTTGAGCCGGAGGTACGCTACCCCGACGACGCACGGGCGGATATCCGCGTTTCACACGAGGATTATCACGTCCCCATCGAGGTGAAACGCAACGACAACCGGAAACTGTGGCGTGCGGCAAGAACCCAGCTACTGGCCAAATACGCGAACGATCCAGCCACGAACGGCCACGGAATATATGTCGTCCTCTGGTTCGGTCGGGATTGCACGCAGCGATCACCGAACGGCACACGACCACCTACCCCTGACGACCTAAAGCAGCAAATCGAAAACACGCTAACTGAGGAAGAAAGGCGCGCGATTCACGTCTGCGTCATTGACGTGAGTAAGCGTCCCAGAAAGGTCGGCTGAGACAGCGTGCCCTCAACACGGCTGCCAAGATTAGCGCGCGGCGATCGACCATCGAACCCGGGGCGACAGGCCACTTGATATGATCGTGTCCAAAGGAGCCGTCCCTCCTCGAGACTGCCGGCCAACGGTGTATCCCCCGACGGTTTTCCCCCGAGGTCCAGGCTGCTCGAAAGACCCGATGGAGACGGGCGAAATGGAATCATGATCACCGGTGGCCTGAAGTCCAAGGTCGACCAGATCTGGAACACCATGTGGTCCGGCGGCATCTCCAACCCGCTCTCGGTCATCGAGCAGCTCACGTACCTGCTTTTCATTAAAGGGCTGGACGAGTTGCATACGCGCAAGGAGCGTCAGGCCGCCCGCACCGGGCAGCCTATCTATAAGCCGGTATTCACCGCCGACCAAGAGGCTCTGCGTTGGTCGCGTTTCAAGGAGCTCGCGCCGGAGCAGATGTTCGAAACGGTACGCGACAGGGTGTTCCCCTTCATCAAGTCAATTGGTCAAACGGAGGGCTCGGACGAGGAATCGACTTACACCCATCACATGCAGGACGCCCTCTTCATGATGCCCGCGGCTCGGGTGCTGGCCAACGTGGTCGACCAGCTCGACGACATCGACATGGCCGACCGCGACACCAAGGGCGACCTCTACGAGTACATGCTCGGCAAGATCGCGACCGCCGGGCAGAACGGTCAGTTCCGCACGCCTCGCCACATCATCAGGCTGATGGTGGACATGACCGCGCCCACCCCGAAAGACGTCATCTGCGATCCGGCTTGCGGCACGGCTGGCTTCCTTGTCGCAGCTTCCGAGTATCTCGTCGAGCACCACGGAAACGACATCTACAAGAACGCCCAAGTCCAGCGGCGATTCAACGAAGACACCTTCCACGGCTATGACCGCCCAGGAGGCATTCTCGGAGTTCCTCTCCAATCGAAGCCTGACCACGCAGCAAATTCGTTTCATCGAGATGGTCATCGACCAACTCACGGCACGGGGCGTCATGGAACCGTCGGCGCTCTACGAGGCGCCGTTCAGTAGCGTGCATGCCGGCGGTCCCGAAGCGTTGTTCGCCGACAAGAGCAACGTGATCGAGAGGATTTTCGAGAAGTTGGAAGTGCTTCACCCTGAACCCCTAGCGGACGCCAGCTAAGATCCCGGTTCCTTGCGCCGAGGGCCTGTCGCTGGCGGAGGGAGTTGTTCACGACCTGCGGCGCCGCCTTCGGGGCGACGGACTCCATTTCGCCGCTTCAGGCGTTGCCCGACTGTCCCGACATGAGCGAAAAGTCGATGCCCAGGGTCTTTGCAGCCGTCCCCAGGCGCTCTTCGAACGGCACCTCGAAGATCAGGGACTTCGATCCGCGACAGGTCAGCCAGGTATTGGCGGCCAATTCGCCTTCGAGTTGGCCGGAACCCCATCCGGCGTATCCGAGCGCCACCACGTACTGGCTCGGCCCCTGACCGCGGCCGATGGCCTCGAGCATCTCGACTTCGGCGGTGAGGGCCAGTCCATCGCCAACGGCAACGCTTTTCTCGATCCGCACGTCGTCGCTGTGCAGGATGATCGCGGCATTGCGCTGCACGGGCCCACCCTCCAGGACCACGGCTTCCACGTCCGCGGAGTTCGGCAATTCAAGCTGTTGCAGGATGTCCGCCACCGTCAGGTCCAGCGGCCGGTTCACGACGATGCCCATGGCACCCTTGTCGTTGTGGTCGCAGACGTAGGTGATCGTGTCCCGGAAGTAATCTCCCGCGAGGAGAAGGTTCGGCATCGCCAGCAGAAACTGGTTCTTGACCTGGGCCGATTCCATGCCCAGATCATACGCCATCCGCAGTCATGAACGGACACCTTGACGGGGCGGGGACATTTGCGGGGACATTGCCTTGTCGGGCCGGTCTTGCGAGACTCGCGTAGTTCCCGGGCTTACGGAAAGCGAGCCAATCGCATGGCGATCCTGCGATCGAATATCGACACGGTCGAGCCATCCTTCAAGGAAAATGCGGAACACAACCGCGCCTTGAGCAAGGCATTGCGCGAGGTGGCGGGGCAGATCGCCCTCGGCGGCGACGAGCGCTCGAGGAATCGCCATGTCGGCCGCGGCAAGCTGCTGCCGCGGGATCGCGTGGAAGGACTCCTGGACCGGGGATCGCCGTTCCTCGAGATCGGGCAATTGGGAGGCCACGGACTCTACGACGACGACATCCCCGCAGGAGGCATCATCACCGGCATCGGACGCGTCGAAGGCAAGGAGTGCGTCGTCGTCGCCAACGACGCGACCGTAAAGGGCGGCACGTACTATCCGATCACGGTGAAGAAGCACCTGCGGGCGCAGGAAATCGCCCTCGAGAACCACCTGCCGTGCGTATACCTGGTGGACTCCGGCGGCGCATTCCTCCCGCTGCAGGCAGACGTCTTTCCGGACCGGGAACATTTCGGCCGCATCTTCTACAACCAGGCGAACCTGTCCGCGGCGGGCATTCCCCAGATCGCGGTGGTCATGGGTTCATGCACGGCGGGCGGCGCCTATGTGCCGGCGATGTGCGACGTCGCCATCATCGTGCAGAACCAGGGGACCATCTTTCTCGGCGGTCCACCCCTGGTCAAGGCTGCCACCGGCGAAGAGGTCGACGCTGAAAGCCTCGGAGGGGGCGACGTGCATACGCGCGTCTCCGGCGTCGCGGACCTGCTGGCCGCCAACGACGAACACGCACTCGCGCTCGCGCGGGAAACAGTGGCGTCCAGCCACCTGCATTACCGGGCCACCGTGGATGCCGCAGAATCCCGGGAGCCCGCTTACCCCGCCGAGGACCTCTACGGCGTCCTGCCTGCCGACGGCCGCACTCCCTACGACGTGCGGGAAGTGATCGCGCGTATCGTCGACGCTTCCGACTTTCACGAATTCAAGGCCCTGTACGGAGAGACCATCGTCTGCGGTTTCGCCCACATCTGCGGCATCCCCGTCGCGATCCTCGCCAACAACGGCATCCTGTTCTCCGAGTCCGCCTTGAAGGCCGCCCACTTCATCCAGCTCGCCGATCGGCGCGGCGTGCCGCTGGTATTCCTGCAGAACATCACCGGCTTCATGGTGGGGAGGAGATACGAGAACGAGGGGATCGCGAAGGATGGCGCAAAGATGGTCACGGCCGTGGCGTGCGCCCAGGTGCCAAAGTTCACCGTGATGATCGGCGGGTCCTTCGGCGCCGGAAACTACGCCATGTGCGGCCGCGCCTACGGTGGCCGCATGCTGTGGACCTGGCCCAACGCGCGCATCTCCGTCATGGGCGGTGAGCAGGCGGCCCATGTGCTGGCGACCGTTCAGGGCGACTCCATGGCTGCCCGGGGCAACGACTGGCCGGCGCCGGCAAGGGACGCGTTCATGGCCGGCATCCGCGACCAGTACGAGCACGAGGGGCACCCCTATTTCGCCAGCGCCAGACTCTGGGACGACGGCGTGATCGATCCCGTCGATACGCGACGCGTCCTGGGTCTCGCCCTGACCGTCGCGACCAGGGAACTCGAGGTTCAGCCCGGGCGTTTCGGCGTCTTCAGGATGTAACGGCATGATCGGGACGTTGCTTGTCGCCAATCGGGGCGAGATCGCCTGCCGTGTCATGGACACCGCGCGCCGGCTCGGGATCGGGACCGTCGCCGTCTATTCCGACGCGGATGCCCATGCGCTGCATGTTCGACAGGCTGACCGGGCGGTCCGGATCGGCCCGCCGGTCGCCGCGGAGAGCTATCTCAACATCGAGGCGGTCATGGCCGCTATCGCCGAGACCGGGGCCAATGCCGTGCATCCCGGCTATGGCTTCCTTTCGGAGAACGCGGAATTCGCCGGCGCCTGCGCCGCGGCGGGGTGCATTTTCGTTGGTCCCTCGGCCGCAGCGATCCGCGCCATGGGTTCGAAGATCGAAGCGAAACACCTGGTGGCCGACGCCGGCACACCGGTGGTTCCCGGCTACCTCGGCGACGACCAGGACCCCGATGTCCTCTTCGCCAAGGCGCGGGAGATCGGTTTCCCGCTATTGATCAAGGCTTCGGCCGGCGGCGGTGGGCGCGGGATGCGGAGGGTCGACGACGCCGCGAGCTTCGGGGCAGCGCTCGACGGCGCCCGCCGCGAAGCCACGGCCGCCTTCGGAGATGATCGGGTCCTGCTCGAACGCCTGATCCTCAAGCCGAAGCACATCGAAGTACAGGTGCTCGGAGACACCCACGGCAACATGGTGTACCTGTTCGAGCGGGACTGCTCCATGCAGCGGCGGCATCAGAAAGTCGTGGAGGAAGCCCCGGGGCCGACGGTGAGCGCCGCCTTGCGGACCACCATGGGCGAGGCGGCGGTGCGCGCGGCGCGCGCCATCGATTACGTCGGCGCGGGCACCGTAGAGTTCATCACCGAAGACGACGACTTCTATTTCATGGAGATGAACACGCGCCTGCAGGTCGAGCATCCGGTGACGGAAGCGATTCTTGGCCTCGACCTGGTGGAACTGCAACTGCGCATCGCTGCGGGAGAACCCATCCCCTTCGCACAGCAGGACCTCGAGATCGATGGCCATGCGATCGAGGTCCGCGTCTACGCCGAGAACCCGAAGCGGAACTTCCTGCCGTCCTCCGGCAAGCTGCACCGCGTCGACTGGCCCAACGGCGTGCGCGTGGATGCCGGCGTCGAGACCGGCTCGGACGTCCCGGTGCACTACGATCCGATGATGGCGAAGGTCATCGCCCATGCGCCCGACCGCCCCGCCGCAATCGCCGCGTTGAGACAGGCGTTGCGGCATACGGAGATAGTGGGGGTGGAGCACAACGTGGGCTATCTAGCCAACATACTCGCCCATGAGGAGTTCGGGCGCGGCACCTACACCACCGCACTGACGGACGACGCCGCAGCATCGCTGGCGCCTCCGGACAGTCCCGTGCCGCTTCTGCTGGCCGCCGCATCGCTGGTGGCCGTACCTGGGGAGGCCTCCCCCTGGGCTTCCGCCGACGGGTTTCAGCTCAACCTGCCCCATGCCCAGCGTCTGCGCCTGCGGCGCAACCGCGAGAACCTGGAAGTCCGCATCACGCAGACGGGCAGTTCCTGTCGGATCGAAGGTCCGGACGGGGCACACGATGTGCGCGGGATCGCGTTGCGCGGCAATCGAATCGAAGCGCGCATCGACGGCGAACCGGCGTGGGCCTCCGTTTATGCCATTGGCGACAACGTGTTCGTCGTCACTGACGGCGCCACCGAACGCATCGAGCAACGGCGCCTGGCCGTCAGGGACTTCCGCAGCATCGCCAACCCCCAGGGGAACGTGGCCGCGCCCATGCCCGGCGCCATCACCGCCGTCGCCGTTGCGGAAGGCGATCTCGTGAAGGCGGGCCAGACCCTGATGGTGCTGGAGGCCATGAAGATGGAGCACACCATCGTCGCCCCCGGGGACGGCAAGGTCGCGACCATCAACGTCGCGGCCGGGGAGCGGGTGGACGAAGGCACGGAGCTGCTGGCGCTGGAAGACCAGTGAGCCGGGGCCGACAGGCAACGGTGAGTATCAGGGATTCTGTCTACGGACCACCCGCAGCCAAACGTCGCCCAAGCTCAAGTGGCTTACGTGCCAGCGCGATCCAGAACCGCCTTCGCCAGCAAGCCAACCGTGCCTTCCAGCTTCGCCATGCGCTCCCGCAACCCACCCAACTCGCGCTGCAGGTTCAATAGGAAGCCAAGGATGGCAACCGCTGCACCGATCAAGATGTAGTCAGATGGTTCCATGGCTCCATTGTAACGCCGATTGTCGCAGTAACGCGTTACGCCACTCGCCCCGGCAGCCGGGAGACATGTCTCCTTCGGGCGGCAGAAATTGCCGTAAAGCACATGTGATGTTCCATCGCGGACCCCAATGACGACGAACGCGCCACACGTCATGCTATGTTTGGATTCCCTGACATGAACCGGATCCGATAGATTGGCCTACGACAAACCCATACCCCCGCACGGACAACATACCCAGCCGTTCTGGGACGGCGCCAAGGAAGGCAAGCTGATGCTCCCCAGGTGCACGAGCTGCAACCGCGTTCACTGGTATCCCAGGCTCATCTGCCCGTTCTGCCACTCGACCGATATCGAATGGATTGAAGGGAGCGGCGAGGGACGCATCCACACCTACGCCGTGCAGCACCGCGCCTTTGGCGGCTGGGCAAAGGAAGTGCCCTACGTCACGGCATACATCGATCTGGCCGAGGGCGACCGGATGTTGACCGTCCTGCGCGGCGTCGATCCCAACGATCCCGAGTCGATCAAGATAGGCGCCAGGGTGACAGTCGAGTTCGAGGCCGCCGACGAAGAAACGCACATCCCGTTCTGGCGCGTGGCGGAGGGTTAGGTATGGCCGCAAATCTCAGCAACGCCGCAGCCATCGTTGGCGCGGCCGAATCAAACGATATCGGGTATCCCAGCGAGCGCGGTCTCAAGGTCACGTCGCTGCAGCACCATATCG
The DNA here is from genome assembly GCA_026706665.1 of Gammaproteobacteria bacterium. Classification (GTDB taxonomy): domain Bacteria; phylum Pseudomonadota; class Gammaproteobacteria; order Pseudomonadales; family Azotimanducaceae; genus VXNE01. The sequence continues at coordinate 69,720 of JAPOYI010000001.1, forward strand.
AAGCTATAAAGAACGTCACCGACCTGACGGGGATTCCCATATCCGACATCCAGGGCGTGTTCTCTGCCGGATGGTCTTCGCAACTGGCGGAACACCTGGGACTGAAGCCGCGCTACATCGACACGACGTCCGTGGGTGGATGTTCCTTCCAGATTCTCGTGCATCATGCCCTGTCCGCCATCCATGCGGGCATCATCGATGTCGCCCTGGTCAGTCACGGCCAGGCGGGCTGGTCCTATCGCGGAGCGGGCGGCGGCGGTGGCCGCAACGTGCCCGGGGAAATCGACCCCGCAACCGAGATGACCATGTCCTACGGCGTCTTCGGCGCACCATCGAACTACGCCCACGCCATGCGCCGGCACATGCACAGCTTCGGCACTACGCCGGAGGACTTCGCCCACGTCTCCGTGGTGACCCGCCAATGGGCCATGCTGAATCCGCGGGCCGTAATGTTCTCCAAGGAAACCAATCCGTACGGCGGACCGATCACCGTCGAGGATGTCATGAACGCCCGGTTGATCGCCTGGCCGCTGACGCTGTACCACTGCTGCCTGGTCACGGACCACGGCGGCGCCGTGCTCGTCGCGCGTCCGGAGATCGCCCGGAGTCTGCGCACAAACCCCGTGTGGATCGCAGGTGCCGGAGAGTCCATGGGCCATTCCAACATGCTGGAAATGGAGGACTTCACCGCCACCTCCGCATCGCGGTCATCCGCCACGGCCTACGAAATGGCGGGTCTCGGACCCGACGACATGGAAATGGCGATGATCTACGACTCCTTCACCATCACGGCGGCCATCACCGCCGAGATGCTCGGCCTGGCCCCCCGGGGCCAGGGCCATACGCTGTGGAAGGATGGTCACGCCGCGCCCGGCGGCCGCCTGCCGATCAACACCAACGGTGGCGGCCTGTCGTTCAACCACTCCGGCATGTACGGCATGCAGTTGCTCGTCGAGGCATACCGGCAACTGTCCGGTACCGCAGAGGACGGGGTCAACGGCATCGAAGGCAAACAGACCAACGCCAGGACATGCGTCGTGAACGGTACCGGCGGTACGTTGTCGACGACCGGGACCCTGGTGCTCACCGCAGACTAGTCATGGCCACCTACAACGCCAGGGCGGCCCTGCCGAACGACGAGGCAGGACCTTGGGGACCGCCCGTAAAGATCGCCTACGATCAGCGCGATGTCCTGCTCTATGCGGCCGGAATAGGTACGCGGGATCTTCGTTTCGTATACGAGCGGCACCCCGAGTTCAGTGTGTTTCCGACGTTCCCCATTCGCTGGGGCGGCGCAGGTGCCCCCCTGGATCGAAACCTGATACCCAACTCCCCCGGACCGCTGAACATCGACGCGGAACGCTATCTCGAGATGCTGCATCCGTTGCCGCTCGAGGGGGAGGTCAGCGTGCGATCCCGCGTAATAGGCGCCCACCCCCGCGGCAGGGGCAATGGCTTCGTGGAGTTCGAAAGCGACGTGACCGACGCCGACGGCAACCTGTGCGTACGCATGGTGAACGGCTCGTTCCGCCGGGGTGTGGAGCAACTCGGCGACATCGAACCCTTCGAGGGCGCCGGCCGCACCTATTCCGAGAGGATCACCCTCCCCGACAGGGATCCCGACGTCGTCCGCGAAGCGCACATCGCTGATAACCAGGCCCACATCTACCGGCTGTCCGGAGACTACAACCCGCTGCACATCGATCCGGAAGCGGCGCGGTTTGGAGGATTTGACCGGCCCATCCTGCATGGCCTGTGTACCTTCGGCCACTGCGCGCAGGTCCTGCTCGATGCGCTCTGCCAAGGCGATGCGGCGTGCTTTCGAAAGATCAAGGTGCGCTTCTCGGCGCCGGTGTTCCTCGGCGACACGCTTGAGGTTCGGGCCTGGGACGAAGGCAACGGCCGCGCGCTGTTCGAGGCGCGCGTGGGCGACACGACCGTTGTCTCCAACGCGTACTTCGAGTGCGGATCGCCGGGCAGCCTTCCATAGGGCGAAATCGAGTCGATCATGCGGCTTCACCTGATCGATGGAACGTTCGAGTTGTTCCGTGCCCATTACGCGAGGAGGCCACCCCGCCTGTCGCCCTCCGGCCGTGACGTCAAGGGGACCGTGGGCGTCGTCTCCACGTTGCTCAGGCTGCTGGAGGATCCGTACGACGAGGTGACCCACCTGGCAGTGGCGTTCGACAATCCGGTCGATTCCTTTCGCAACCGGCTTTTCTCCGGATACAAGTCGGGAGAGGGCCTGGATCCCGCGGTGACTTCGCAGTTCGACCTGGTCGAGGAAGCGGTGGAAGCACTCGGCATCGTCGTCTGGTCGATGGACGAGTACGAGGCAGACGATGCGCTTGCGACGGGCGCCGCCCGGTGGCGGGACGAGGTCGACCAAGTATGCATCCTGTCACCCGACAAGGACCTCGGGCAGTGCGTCGACGACGCGCATGGCGTCGTGCAGTTCGATACGGTTCGGCGGCGCGTCATCGACGCGCAAGGCGTGCGGGACCGCAACGGCGTCGACCCCGAGAGCGTTCCCGATTGGCTGGCGCTCGTCGGCGATACCGCGGACGGCATTCCGGGCATTCCCGGTTTCGGGCGAAAGACCGCGTCCACGCTCCTCGGTCACTTTCGCACGGTAGATGCGATCCCTGACGACCCCGGAACCTGGCCGAAGGAGATACGTGGAGCCGCAAGGCTTGCCACGACGCTTTCAGCGATGCGCGAAGACGCGGCGCTCTACCGCAAACTGGCGGTTCTGGTCACGGATGTGCCCATGACCGAATCCCTCGACGACCTGCGCTGGCGCGGCGCCGATGCCAGGAAGTTCGAACGCGTATCAGCGCGGGTCGGCGGGTTCGGCGTCAACCCCCGCCGGTGGCGTTGAAGACCCGTTATTTCGGGTCCAACGCGGAAAGCGCTTCGGACACCATCTCGACCATTTCCGTCATGGCTGAGCCACCCGCTGACGAAGTCATCACGGTGACGGCCAAGCGCATATACGAGACCGAACGTGATCGATGCTTGGAGGGTGGTGGCCATCCGACCTATTGCAGAAGTCTGGCCATAGATGCATCAAGTTTCTACCTTGTGACGGCACGAGCGGCGGCAAGGATCGAAAGAGAAGGTCTCTGCAAGGCGGCGAGATGAACGCTGCCGTCGAAGCTGGAGCGGACCGGGAGGCGTTGGGGAATGCAATAGTCGCGGGAGGCACCTTCGTCGCGGGAGGCGTTTGTGCTGCTGCCGCTTCGCCTGACACCGCCGGTGCAATTGCTGCGGGCGCTGGTTGCGCAAGCGCGGCAGCGTATGCGCTGACGATGTGCGTGCGGGACGAATGATCAAAGAACGAATCAAGGCTGTTTTGGTGCTAACGGCACCTGGACTGTTGGTCATATTCGTAACGTCCCTGACAGCGCCGATGTTCGACGATATGCCGCTGAGTTGGTGGCTTTACATCGTGCTTGGAGGGCTGGGCGTCGGGATCATTCTGCATCCCATCTACATGTGGCGACTCCGAACGAGAAAGTAGAAGGTAGTGTTCCGTCAAGCCCAAATATGCGAGTGTAGCTGCGAGGGATTTTTGGTTCCTGGCGAGGCGCGACGACGCCGTG
>JAPOYI010000118.1 GCA_026706665.1 Gammaproteobacteria bacterium
TCAGCACTTCCTTGCGCGTCAGCGGTCGGGGACACTCCCCCGGCTGAAGGCTCCTAGTCAAGGGGGCGTCCCGCCGCCTCTGCACGTTCCGCGATCAGGCCGGCGCTCTCCTCGTCGAGCACGTGGATGATCGACTTGCTTGCGGTATTGACGATCGAGTGCAGCAACACCGTGGGTATCGCCACGCACAGGCCGAGGACGGTGGTCATCAGGGCGGTGGATATGCCGCCGGCCATCGTCTTCGGATCGCCCGTACCGAACAGCGTGATGGCCTGGAATGTCAGGATCATGCCGATGACCGTACCCAGCAGGCCCAGCAGCGGAGCCACCACCGAGATCACCTGGATCAGGGTGATGTTGCGCGTCAACCTGGGCGTTTCGTTCAGGATCCCCTCCGCCAGCTTCAGATCCAGGGTGTCCACGTCGATGTTCTTGTTTTCCTCGTAGATGTTGAGCAGCCGCCCGAGCGGGTTGTCATTGCTCAACGTGTCGGATCGCTTCTGCTGATTCACCTTGCCGCGCACGATGAAGAGCGTAACCAGTCGTTCGAGTGCCAGCAGTACGCCGATGATGCCGCCCAGGATGATGACGGAGCCTACATATCCGCCCATCCCATCGCAGAACGGGAGCCAGCATTCGCCCTTGGCGATTCCGCCGAAGAACGAGCCGACCCGCTCTCCGACCGTCGCGGCCTGAATAAGCAGGCTCAACATGGAGCCCCGGGACGGGTCTACCGCAAATGCGACCACCTCGCCGGCGTCCGCCTCGTAGATATCTTCCGCAGTGTTCGCAAAACGCGCGGAGGGCTGGCGGCCGAGTTCCACCAGTTGGCCGGAGTTGACATCGTAGTTGATGTACTGGCTGTCGGCTACGACGTTGAAGGCGCCGACGCGAACAACTTCGGTGTCGACGCGTTCGCCGTTCAGCATGTTGACCGTGGCGGGAAAACGAGAAATCTTGCCCGACTCGGTCATTTCGCGCTGCATCTCGATCCACAGGCGTTCCATCTCTTCTATGGTCGCGAGCTGGGTGGAAGTACCCATCTTGGCGGCGAATTCGCCGAGCCAGTCACCGCGGTTCGGGTACTGGGCGCTGATGACCGAACCCTCGAACTGTCCGCGCACGTCGCCGGCGACCTGTTGCAGCACGCCGAAGAGTTCGCGCAGGGATCCGAGGCGCTTGTCGAGCTGTTCCTGCCGCTCGCCGATGAGGATCTCGTTCTCCTCGAACTTCGTTTCCAGGCGTTCGCTACGCTGTTCCTCGCGCCGTCGCTCGGCGCGCGCGTTGTCGAGCATCCGCTGCTGCTCGTCCTTGCGTTGCAGGAACTCCCGCTCTCTCCGGACGTGTTCGCGGTTCTCCACGACGCGCCGGTCCTCGACGTTCTTCAACAGTTCGTCGAGAGTATTGGCGGGAACCAGTTCAAGCGCGGGATCGACTGCAGCGTCGCCCGCGTCCTGCGCCGCCGTGCCGGCCGCAAGGATGACCGCGAGGCAGCAACACGAAATCGTTGACATCTTCGCCTTCATTATCGTGCCTCCGCCGGGTTGATGATGGGCAGGATCAGGAGCCCGGGAGCGAGTTGCTGGCGGGCCATGCGAATGCCGTTGCGCACCGGGGAGGTGTACTCATCGCCCAACGGCTCCCAGCGGCGGTCCACGTCGTTCCACATGCCCGTCTGCTCACCGTCGCTGGTCTGGTAGACGAGTGCGATCCGGCCCATTTTCAGCACGTCGACGATATAGCTCGTACCCTCGACATCGATCGTGTCTCCGTAGGCTTCCATGGTGCGACCGTACTCGTTTTCGATCTGGTAGGCCTGCAGGACCTGCGAGAATTTCTCGGAGACCGCGACATCCGCACGTTCCATGATCGTCCGGAGGCGCTCGACCCGGTCGCGGCGCTCGCTCATGAGGAACGGCAGATCGAGTTCCACGAACTGCTCCAGGTTGTCGATCATGCGCAGCATCAAAGGCGTGATCTGGCGTTCGATCACGGTGACCCGGTCGATGGAGTCGGACAGCTGCGAAAGTTCCTGCTCCTGGTTGGCGATCTGCCTGTCCAGTTGCCGGTTATAGACTCGAAGCCCCTCGATTTCGTCGAGGACCAGCTTGTAGTCGGTGTACAACCCGCGCGTTTCTTCCGTCAGGGCATCAACCTTGCCCTGCGAAGTTCGCGCCTGCGCGTTTATGCCCTCGGCAACGGCGAAAATATCATCCAGCGTTGCGCCGCTGGCGGTCACGCCGAATGCACAAATGGCCGAAACGGCTGCGCGTCTCAGATGTCTATTCATTGCAGTTCCTACGCGATGTCCGGTGGATGTAATGGCTGACACCGCTCCCGACGAGTCGGATTCGGCGCCTCACTCTACCCTCCGACAATCCTCCCTCTCGACGCCGCGATCGCGTGCTGGTGCTACGCCGCGTCTCTTCCGTGGCCGCGCAAGGCGGCGGTCGAAGCATCACGAAACCCCGGTGGCATGTCAAGGACGACGTCGCCGGGCCAACCGCGATACGCGGACCCGGTCGCAACCGGACCTCTGTTGACATGTAACGTGGGGAACCGGCGTGCGGGGTTAAACGCGATCCCATCCGGACGGCAGGATTATCCACCCTTCCGGAAACGTCGGCATGTTGAAAGGCGCGACCCCGGGTCCGGGGGGTTCATCTTCTTGTCATATTTCATTGTCAGATTGCCTCATACTCGCGGTTACCCGATTCAGGGGCCGCCCGGCTGCGCATTACGGTATAGCAGAGGAGTGCATGTCCGCCGATTCCATACTGCTCGTGGAGGATGAGCCGGAGATCCGGGAAATGCTCTCGTTTTCGCTCGTGCGTGCCGGGTTCGAGGTGATCGAAGCGGACAGCGCCGAAACAGCGCTGGCGCGGCTGCACGGCACGCCGCCGAAACTCCTCATCATCGATTGGAGACTGCCGGGAATGAGCGGGGTGGACCTCGTGCGCCGCCTGCGGCGGGACCCTGCGACTTCGGAACTGCCGTTGATCATGCTCACGGCCCGCGGCGAGGAATCCGACAAGTTGGCGGGCTTCGATGCCGGTATCGATGACTACGTGGTCAAACCCTTCTCCCCGAGGGAGTTGATCGCCCGGGTCAAGTCCCTGCTGCGTCGCGCAGGGAACCCTGCCGACGGGAAGATGACGGCCGGTCCGATCAAAGTGGATACCCGTGCGCACAGGGTCACGGTGGAAGGCACGCGGGTGCGTGTGGGGCCCCTTGAGTTTCGGCTCCTGGAACAGTTGATGCGGTGGCCGGACCGGGCGTTCGGTCGGGCACAACTCCTGGATCGCGTATGGGGACGCAATATCCTTGTGGAGGAGCGCACCGTCGATGTGCACATTCTGCGCCTGCGCAAGGCCCTTGCGCCGTTCGGAGCGGATCGATGCATCGAGACCGTGCGCGGCATCGGCTATCGGTTTTCCGCGGAAGAATCCGAGTGGGGAGCGCGTGACGACGAATGACCGGTTGCGGCTGCTGGCGGTCGTCGCGATTACCGCAGCCGTCGCTTTGGCCAGCGGCAGCGTCGCCTGGGGCCTGGTCGCGGGACTTGGCGCCGTGGTCCTCTACGCGGGCCTTCAATATCGACGACTTGTCCGCTGGTCACGACGCCCGCTGACACGGCCGGGACGGCCGGACCCTGGATGGCGGATCGTGGCACATCGCCTGCACCGCACCGTACGGACCGGAAGACAACGCAGCCGGAAACTCCTCCACTATGTCCGAGCGCTACAGCGCACGGCGGAGGCGGTGCCGGATGGCTGGGCAATGGTCCGGAAATCCGGTGAGATAGAGGACTTCAATCAGGCTGCAGCCCGCCTGCTGGGCCTGTCCTCCCAGGATCGGGGCCAGAACATCCTCACGCTCGTGCGGGACCCCTCGGCCAGCGCTCTCTTCCGCGGTGCGGAGGATAGCGAAATCGTCGAAATCGCGGCGCCTGCGAACGACACGCGCCGGCTCGAACTGCGCCGTGTCCTCATTGACGGCGACCGGGCCCTCATTGTCGTGCGCGACATCACGGAACTGAACCGTGCGTTGACCATGCGCCAGGACTTCGTCGCCAACGTATCCCACGAACTGCGCACACCGCTGACGGTCATCGTGGGGTACCTGGAGCAGTCGGCGGACACCGACGCCGACACCGTGAGAACGATACTTCCCAAGCTCACGAGCCCGGTGCGCCGGATGCAGGCGCTGGTGGATGACCTGTTGACTCTTACGAGGCTCGAGTCCGGCGGTATGCCGGACGAGTCGGCCATGGAATACGTCGATGTGCCCAAGGTGCTGCATATCATTGCGTCGGAAGCTAGGGGTCTGTCGGGCGGGCGCCACAAGCTCACGCTGCAGGCGGACGGGCATCTCGGAATCAGGGGCATGCCCGGCGAACTGTACAGCGCGTTCGCTAACCTGATCACCAATGCGGTTCGCTACAGTCCGGACGGGGGGAACATCGACGTGCGCTGGTTCGATGGCGAGGACGGGCCGCGGTTTGAAGTCAGGGACCAGGGCATGGGCATCGCCCCCGAACATCTCACCCGGCTCACGGAACGCTTCTATCGCATCGATCTCGGGCCGTCGCGGGTTCGGGGCGGCACCGGGCTCGGACTCGCCATCGTCAAGCACGTGCTGCGCCGCCACGGCTCCGTACTCCGCATCGAGAGCGAACTCGGCAAGGGCAGCCTCTTTTTCTGCGAGTTTCCGGCCTCGGCCATGGAGGTCGAAAACCAGGATCGCGACGTGGAACGATCGATTCCATGAATCGACTGTTGCCGGCTTGTGGCGCGCTGGCCCTGCTTGCCCCGGCCGCGGCGGCCGTCGAGAACGTGGCCACGCTCCCCCCCGCCACGCTCCCCCCCGCCACGCTCCCCCCCGCCATCCTCCCCCCCGCCACGCTCCCTCCCTATGAGCGCGTCAGCGGGGTCTCGGGCAACCTTTCGAGCACCGGGTCGGATACCCTTGCCAACCTGATGACCCTTTGGACCGAAGCGTTCAAAAGGCACTATCCCAACGTCAATATCCAGGTTCAGGCACCCGGCTCCTCCGCCGCTCCGACCGCGTTGACGGAAGGCACATCCATTCTCGGTCCCATGAGCCGGCTTATGAAGGACAGGGAGGTCGAGGCCTTCGAGACCCGTCGTGGCTACAAGCCGACTGCCATCCGGGTTGCCGTGGATGCCCTGGCCGTCTACGTCAACAAGGACAACCCCATCAGGTCGATGTCACTGTCGGACGTGGACGCGGTGTTCTCCGTTTCCCGCCGGTGCGGCGGCGGGAAGGACATTCGCACGTGGGGCGACGCCGGCCTGACGGGTGCATGGGCATCGCGCCCAATGCAACTCTACGGCCGCAACTCCGTTTCCGGCACGTATGGATATTTCAAGCAGAAGGCGCTCTGCTCCGGTGATTTCAGGAACACGGTGAACGAGCAGCCGGGCTCCGCGTCCGTCGTGCAGGCTGTCACTTCTTCGCTGAACGGGATCGGCTATTCGGGCATCGGCTACCGGACTTCCGGGGTGCGGGCGGTACCGCTCGCCCGGAGCGGCGCGACCGCGGCCTACGAGGCCAGCGCCGCGAATACCCTGGACCGGTCCTATCCCCTGACGCGCTTCCTTTTCGTCTACGTGAACAACCGGCCCGACTCGCAACTGCCACCGCTGGAAACCGAGTTCTTCAAGTTCGTGCTGTCTCGTGACGGGCAGATGATCGTGCAGAAGGACGGTTACATGCCGTTGACCCACCGACAGGTCATGGGCGAGCTGCGATACCTGCGCGAGGGGTACCGGTGATTGCAGGGCTGTCCTGGCGGCGGCGCATCGCCGACAGGGTGACGGCTCGCCTCGTCGGTCTCGGCGGCGGCGCGATCATCGGGGCGATCACGCTTATTTTCTTCTACCTGCTATGGGTCGCCGCTCCCATTTTCCGTTCGGCAGACCTGCGCGAACTCGGCGTCTCGCCGCTGCCCCTGGACAGCATCATCGCCGTGGGGACCAACGACACCGTCGAGTCGCTGTACGCGATCGACGCCGACGGCAGCATCTCTTTCGTGGATCCGGATACGGGCGCGCTGCAACGGTCCGAACAATTGACGCCGTACCCCCTCGCTGCCGCGCGGCTGGTGTTTCCCACCAGCGATACCTATGCGCTGGTGGGTGCCGACGGTACGGCGACATTCGTTCGCGTCTGGTTCCGCAGGCGTTTCGACGGGGACATCGGTTATCTCGAAAGCCACGTGGATCACCTGTTCGGCGGCGATTCGTTACGTCTGGGCGGGATGCCTGCCCGGGCCGCAGACGACCATCCCGCGACCGACCAGGGTTCGCGTTTCGACTTCTACCTCGACGAATCGGTGTTGCGGATCGCGGCACTCGATCCGGAGGGCCGCATTCGGCTTTGGCAATTCGAGCGGGTTGACGACACGCTGTCCTTTCCACGCAGCGAAGATCTGATCCCCCGGACCAGGGTTGACCGGATTGACTTCGGTCCCCGGGGCCGTTGGCTGTTCGCGGTCGACATCGAGGGCGCCGTGACCCTCCATGACATCGCCGACCTCGATGCGGCGGCCCGGACCTGGTCGGGGCGACTCGTCCCGGACGGCGCCGAGCTTTTGGTCATGGAGCCGCTCCTGGGCCGCTACTCGATGATGGCCGCGGACGGGAATGGACTGCTGACCCAGTGGATCCTGCGTGCGGGCCCGCACGGCACGACCCTGGTCCCCGCGCGCAGCTTCGAGTTTGACGCACCCGTCACGGCGTTGGTGACGGAACCGCGCCGGAAGGGAATGATGGTGCTCGACGGCCAGGGCGCAATGCACCTGGTGCATACGACTTCCGAGCGCCACCTGGCGTCTCTCCCGACGGGACTGACCCAACCTTCCGCGGGCGTGTTTTCACCGCGCTCCGACCGGATCTTCCTCGCGATGCCCGACGGCGACCTGCATCGGTACGCGGTCATGAACCATCACCCCGAGATTTCGTGGTCGGCACTATGGGAGAAGGTCTGGTACGAGGGCTACCCCGAACCGGTCCACAGTTGGCAGAGTTCTTCGGCGGACAATGATTTCGAGCCGAAGTTCTCCTTCTCCCCCCTCCTCTTCGGGACATTGAAGGCCGCCTTCTTCGCGATGCTGTTCGCGACCCCGGTCGCGGTGATGGGTGCGGTCTACACGGGATACTTCATGGCGCCATCGATGCGCCGCTGGGTGAAACCGGGTATCGAGATCATGGCTGCCATGCCAACGGTAATCCTGGGTTTCCTGGCGGGGTTGTGGTTTGCCCCGCTGGTGGAACAGAACCTGGCGGCCGTGCTCTCGCTGTTCGTCGCCGTACCGGTCTGCATGCTGGTGTTCGCGTGGATGTGGCACCTGTTGCCCGTCCGGATGACGGAGCCGTTCGATGGTTGGTTCGCCGCAATCAGCATCCCGGTGCTCGTCGTGTCCGCATGGGGGGTATTCGCACTGGATGCCGAGTTCGAACGACTGTTTTTCGGTGGCGATGCGCAGGCGTGGTTTCTCGCCACGCTCGGACTCGACTACGACCAGCGCAATGCGCTGGTGGTCGGAACAGCCATGGGAATGGCGGTCATTCCAGTGATCTTCGCCATTTCCGAAGACGCGATTCACGCTGTGCCGCGGCACCTGACGACAGGTTCCCTCGCGCTTGGCGCGACCCGCTGGCAGACGCTGACGCGCGTGGTCATCCTGACCGCGAGCCCCGGCATCTTCTCAGCCCTGATGATCGGCCTCGGTCGTGCCGTCGGCGAGACCATGATCGTTCTCATGGCCACGGGCAACACGCCGCTGATGGATTTCAACATCTTCCAGGGGATGCGGACCTTCGCCGCCAACATCGCGGTGGAGCTCCCCGAATCGGAGGTGGATAGCAGCCACTATCGCCTGCTGTTCCTGGCGGCCCTGGTGCTATTCCTGATCACGTTCTTCATCAATACCTGCGCCGAACTGGTTCGGCAGCGGCTGAGAACGCGTTACGGCAGCCTGTAATGCCCTCCGATACCACCACAGACAGTCGTCCGGTTCCGCAAACCTTGCCGGCGGACGCTCCGAAAGAAGGCTGGTGGAGATCCGGAACCCCCTGGATCTGGCTCAATGCCATGGCGGTCGGCGTCGGCGTCTCCGCCGTCGCGGGTCTGCTGGGACTTATCGCCGTGCGTGGCCTGGCACATTTCTGGCCCGCCGACGTGGCGGTGATGGGCCTTGCCGACGGCAGTATCGTGATGGGCGAACTCGTGGATGTGGAATACACCGACCCCGCGAGTTTCGAACAGGCAGGCGGCCAGGACGCCGGCCCGATTGAACGTTGGCTCGTCAAGACCGGCAATCGGCGCGTCAACGGGCCGGATTTCCGCTGGGTGCTGGCGGCGAACGTCGCCGACACGAGGTTCCCGAGCGACGTTGCCGTGTTCGAGCGCACCGAATGGGGCAATGCGTACGGCCGCATCTCCGCTCTCTACGAGAACGGTGTCCTGGTCGCGAACGGAAACCATGCGTGGAACGAGATGCAGTCACGTCTTGAACGGGTGGTCGAACTCAGGGAAGAGATGACCGCCACACAGTCGACAACCATCGATCCGGTCAACTACAGGCTCGAACGCCTGCGCATCGAAAGGCGACGGCACGTACTCGAAGGGACGCCTGAAGCACCCGGCCTCGCGGCGGAGGAACGCCGGCTTCACGCCACATACAGGGAAGCGGAGACGCGGCTCCGAACGCTTGCGGACGCCATGCGGCGAGACGCCGTGGAGATCGTCATCATGGACGGTCGCACACTCGTCCAGCCACTCGGCGATGTGATGCGGGTGTGGCAACCCAATTCGATGTCCGTCTACGACAAGCTGCTGCACTACATGAAGAGCCTGGGCGTCTTCCTGACCGGCGAGCCGCGGGAGGCGAACACCGAGGGCGGCATTTTCCCGGCCATCTTCGGCACGGTGATGATGGTTCTCCTCATGGCGGTAATCGTCGCGCCGCTCGGCGTGGTCGCCGCGGTATACCTGCGCGAATACGCCCGGCAGGGCCTCCCTGTCAGGCTGATCAGGATCGCGGTCAACAATCTTGCCGGGGTGCCGAGCATCGTCTATGGCGTTTTCGGCCTGGGCTTTTTCGTGTACCTGGTGGGGGGCACGATCGACGACGTGTTCTATCCGGAAGCGCAGCCCGCGCCCACATTTGGAACCCCCGGACTCATCTGGGCATCGCTCACACTGGCCCTGCTGACCGTGCCGGTGGTGATCGTATCGACGGAGGAAGGGCTGACCCGGATTCCGCGGTCGATCCGGGAAGGCAGCCTGGCGCTGGGCGCGACAAAGGCGGAGACGCTGTTCCGCCTCGTATTGCCGGTGGCGAGCCCATCGATCCTCACCGGTATAATCCTGGCGGCGGCGCGCGCCGCGGGTGAGGTTGCGCCGCTGATGCTGGTGGGGGTCGTCAAACTGGCGCCAGCGCTGCCCGTAGATGCCATTCCACCTTTCATTCATCTCGAGCGGAAGTTCATGCACCTCGGCTTTCACATCTACGACGTGGGGTTCCAGAGTCCCAACGTGGAGGCCGCACGGCCGCTGGTCTACGCGACAGCGCTTTTGTTGATCCTCATCGTTATCGCCCTGAATCTGGCGGCAATCATGTTGAGGACCCGGCTGGAGAGCCGCCACGAGATCGCCGAGGCCTAACCCATGGCAGAGCAACACCCGGAAAACTGGAAAGCCTACCGCGGCGGCGGGACAGCAATTCCCGACGACCTCGCCCTCGAGCCGGGCTTGCAGGACGGCACCGAAAGGTCCCAGCCGGCGGTGCGGGAAGAAATCTGCCTGGACGTGCGCGGCATATCGCTGTTCTACGGCGAGAAGCAGGCGTTGAACGACATTTCGCTCAGCATACCTCGGAACCGCGTGACAGCGTTCATCGGACCGTCGGGTTGCGGCAAGTCGACGCTGCTTCGGTGCTTCAACCGCATGAACGACCTCATCGATGATGCGATCGTGACAGGCGAGATCCGGTTGAACGGTCTGGACATCCATGACCGGTCGGTCGACGTGGCGCAGCTCCGGCGGCTTGTCGGGATGGTGTTCCAGCGTCCGAATCCATTCCCGAAGTCAATTTACGACAATGTTGCGTACGGGCTGCGGCTGCAGCGCGGCATGACCCGTTCGGAGATCGATGACCGCGTCGAGTGGGGGTTGAGGAGCGCGGCGCTCTGGGAAGAGGTCAGCGATCGTCTGAAAGAGTCGGCCCTGGAACTGTCGGGGGGACAGCAGCAGCGACTGGTCATTGCCCGGGCCATCGCGGTCGAACCGGAGGTGCTGTTGCTCGACGAACCCGCTTCCTCGCTCGATCCGATCTCCACGTTGAAGATCGAGGAGTTGATCCACGAACTGAAGAACGACTACACCATCGTGATCGTCACCCACAACATGCATCAGGCGGCTCGCGTGTCGGACTACACTGCGTTCCTGTATCTCGGCGAACTGATCGAACACGATGACACCGATACGATTTTCACGAACCCCTCGCGGCAGCAGACCGAGGACTACATCACCGGCCGTTACGGCTGAGGGATGAGAAGGCGCCATGAATCGGCACATTTCGGGACAGTACGACAGTGAACTGGAGTCTGTCCGGCTGGGCTTCATGGACATGGGGGGGCGCGTCGAAAGACAGGTTCAGACCGCAACGAGAGCATTCGTAACCCACGATGCCGAATCGGCCGCGACAGTTCGGGAGGGCGAGGAGGAGATCAATCAACTCGAGCGCGTCCTGGACGATCGCTGCATTCACATCATCGCGCGTCGACAACCCACCGCGGGAGACCTGCGCCTGCTCATTACCATAATGAAGGGATGCATCGACCTCGAGCGCATCGGCGACGAGGCGGAGAAGATTGCGCGCATGGCGTCAAAGATCTCTCACCTGCCCTTGCCGTCCGACCAGTACGCCGATGTGCAGCGCATGCGGGAACTCGTCATCAGGATGGTCGCCAATACGCTCGACGCTTTCGCCCGGCTGGACCTTGAATCGGCGCGTTCGGTAATCAGCGCCGACGGCGAAGTCGACAGGATGTTCAGGAATATCGACGAATCGCTTTCCCAGGGACTCCACATGCATGCCGACAGTGTCATGCAATCGCTGAACACCATATGGACGGCGCGGGCGCTTGAGCGAATCGGCGATCATGCCAAGAACATCTGCGAGCACACCGTCTACCTGATCGAGGGAACCGACGTGCGCCACCTGGACCGCGGGGACGGCGGCACGCGGGAGTGACGGTCAGGGCCGACGGGGAAGCCCCGGGACTTACCCACGCGTCAGCGGTTTGGGTAACTCCCCGGCTGAAGGCTCCTGGAGTATTATCGCTTTTCACTTTGGGACGCTGCGCGACGATGAAACGCGACAAACAGAAGGTGGTCGACGAGATCTGGGACGACGAGCAGGTGGCGGGCTTTCTGCACAAGGTCCCACCCGACCTGCCGGGTGATCAGGACTTCCATGTCCTGCTGTTCGCATACCGGAGCATGCGCCCCGGCGACTTCGGCCGATTCCTCGACTGCTACGTGGACGCCGGACGCGACGTGACCGCGCGGAACGGCGACGGCGTCACCGCTGCCCGCTACCTGGCCCGCCACGCCAACGCCGGACCCTACATCGATTTGCTCGAGTCTGCGGCAGCGCGCTCTCCCCGATGAATCGACACAAGCTCATCGTGCTCGGGTCCGGGCCCGCCGGCTACACGGCGGCGCTTTACGCGACGAGAGCGAATCTCGCGCCCGTGCTCATCACGGGCGTGGAAATCGGCGGGCAACTCACCACCACCACGGACGTCGACAACTGGCCCGGCGACGCGGAGGGCCTGCAGGGGCCCGAACTGATGGAGCGCATGAAGCACCATGTCGAGAAGTTCGGGACATCGGTCCTGGAAGACCACATCAACTCGGTGGATCTGGAAACGCGCCCCTTCACCCTGGTCGGTGACAGGGACGAGTATCAGTGCGATGCGTTGATCATCGCGACGGGGGCATCCGCGAAATACCTGGGGTTGCCGAGCGAAGAAGCCTACCTGGGCCGCGGCGTAAGCGCCTGCGCCACCTGCGACGGGTTCTTTTTCCGGGGGCAGGACGTGGCGGTCATCGGTGGCGGCAACACGGCCGCCGAGGAGGCCCTGTACCTGTCGAACATCGCGAGCAGCGTGGTGGTGGTGCACCGCCGCGACGCCCTGCGGGCGGACAAGGTGCTGCAGCAGCGCCTGTTCGAGAAACCGAATATCCGGATGCTCTGGAGTCATACGCTGGCGGAGGTGCGCGGCGACGAGCAGGGCGTCACGGGCATCGAAGTACGGGACGCCCGCAACGGGGCCACCCATGAAATCGCTGTGACCGGCGTGTTCATTGCCATTGGACACACGCCCAATACGTCGTTGTTCGATGGCCAACTCGAGATGACGGACGGCTACATCGAAGTCGCGAGAGGCGCCAATGGCAATGCCACCGCCACGAGCGTTCCGGGCGTTTTCGCAGCCGGAGACGTGGCGGATCACGTCTATCGCCAGGCCATCACGTCGGCGGGATTCGGATGCATGGCCGCGCTGGATGCGGAGAAGTTCATCGACGCGCCATGAGCTTCTCCGCCAATTCCGGCGACGCTGACATCGAAACTGCGTTTCCTGATCCAAGGTACGCCGGCCGCGAAGGCCTGGTGGCGGTCGGCGGCGACCTGTCGCCGCAACGCCTGCTGACCGCGTACGGACACGGCATCTTTCCCTGGTTCGACGATGACCGTGGGCCGGTGCTGTGGTGGTCTCCGGACCCTCGCGCCGTGCTTGCCCCCGCCAGCATGAAGATATCGAAAAGCCTTGGCAAGCGGCTTCGGCGGGCCGACTACACGGTGACCATGGACACCGATTTCCGGGCGGTCGTAGAAGGTTGCGCGGCCCCGCGCAAAGGTGGCGGCACCTGGATCACGCCAGCCATGCAGAGTGCGTATCTGCAACTGTCGGAGCTGGGTTTCGCCCACTCCGTCGAGGCGTGGCGCGAAGGCGATCTCGTCGGCGGGCTGTACGGCGTCTCCCTCGGACGGATGTTCTTCGGGGAGTCGATGTTCTCGAGACGCCCCGATGCTTCCAAGGTGGCACTTGCCTGGCTGTCACGCCAACTGGCGGCCTGGGAGTTCGAATTGATCGACTGCCAGATGATCAACGCCCACCTGGAATCGCTGGGGGCTCGTCCCATGCGCCGGGGAGAGTTTCTCGACCGGCTCGGGAGAAACCGGCGCATCTCGACAAGGCGCCACCGCTGGCATTTCGACATCGCCCTGAACGAAGGCTGAAGCCGCTTGCTGCCCTGCAGCCGAGCAGTTTGCATTCGGCGCGCGCCGTGGCGGTACATTGCCTCGTGGATACTGCGCCGGATGACTTGATGGTCCACATCGTGCAGAATTGGACCGACGCTGCAACTCCGCCGCGGGACGATTCACCGTGACCGCACATTCGATCGCTGAACGCGGGCAGATGCCAAAGGACTGATGGCAAAAGAAGAACAGATAGAGATGCAGGGCAAGGTGATCGACACTTTGCCGAACACCATGTTCAGGGTGGAACTGGAGAATGGCCACGTCGTGACGGCCCACATTTCCGGCAAGATGCGCAAGAACTACATACGCATATTGACGGGCGACACGGTGAAAGTGGAGCTCACGCCCTACGACCTGACGAAAGGCCGTATCACTTTTCGCGAGCGCTAGTGTACCGTCTCTATAATAGGTAGACATTACTATCGGGACGTGGCATGCTGGCGTCCATGGCGCGCCCCGTCCAG
>JAPOYI010000213.1 GCA_026706665.1 Gammaproteobacteria bacterium
GGCCAAAGGGATCAGACTGTAAATCTGACGGCTAAGCCTTCGTAGGTTCGAATCCTACCCCCTCCACCACCTGCGGAGGGTTCGTGGGAGTCGCGCGATGTTCGCGGGTATAGTTCAGTGGTAGAACCTCAGCCTTCCAAGCTGATGGCGCGGGTTCAATTCCCGCTACCCGCTCCACACGAGGGAACAGGTTCTCAAGGAACCGAGCAGGACCGGTATCGAAACAGAGCAAGGGATTGATTGCTCACATAGCTCAGTCGGCAGAGCGCGTCCTTGGTAAGGACGAGGTCATCGGTTCAAGTCCGATTGTGAGCACCAACGCAAGACGGTGATTCCCGACGGAATTCGTCGTCCTCAATGCGGCAGGCAGGAAATAGCGACAGTCGGCGCTGGGAACCCGCCGGGAACCCCGCAACGAAAACACAAGCAGGGTATCGACAAGGGTCTTAAGAGGAATAACCAACGTGGCCAAAGAGAGATTCGAACGCACCAAACCCCATGTGAACGTCGGCACGATCGGTCATGTCGACCACGGCAAGACTACCCTGACGGCGGCCATGACCAAGGTCTGCGCGGCGGCACGTGGTGGCGATATCAAGGAATTTGACCAGATCGACAATGCACCCGAAGAGCGGGCGCGGGGGATCACGATCGCCACGGCGCACGTGGAATACGAATCGGAAGCGCGGCACTACGCGCACGTGGACTGCCCGGGTCATGCTGACTACGTCAAGAACATGATCACCGGGGCGGCGCAGATGGACGGCGCGATTCTTGTCGTGTCGGCTGCGGATGGACCGATGCCCCAGACGCGGGAACACATCCTGCTTTCGCGCCAGGTCGGCGTCCCGAAGATTGTGGTGTACATGAACAAGGCGGACATGGTGGACGACGAGGAACTCCTCGAACTCGTGGAGATGGAGGTGCGGGAACTGCTCGACGACTACGATTTTCCTGGAGATGACACGCCGATCATCATCGGCAGTGCCCTGAAGGCGCTGGAGGGAGAGGCGTCGGAAATGGGCACTGGCAGCGTGGTGCAGCTGCTGGACGCGCTGGACGACTACATTCCGCAGCCGGAACGCGCCATCGATCAGCCGTTTCTGATGCCCATCGAGGACGTGTTTTCGATTTCCGGTCGGGGCACGGTGGTGACGGGTCGCGTGGAGCGCGGCGTTGTCAAGATGGGCGAAGAAGTGGAAATCGTCGGTATCCGGGAGACATCGCGAACCACCTGTACGGGCGTTGAGATGTTCCGCAAGCTGCTGGACGAGGGGCGCGCGGGCGAAAACATCGGCGTGCTGCTTCGGGGCACCAGGCGCGACGACGTGGAGCGCGGCCAGGTGCTGTCGCGGCCTGGCTCGATCACGCCGCATACGCGATTCAAGGCGGAGGTGTACGTATTGAGCCGCGACGAGGGGGGACGGCATACACCGTTTTTCCAGGGTTATCGTCCCCAGTTCTATTTCCGGACGACGGACGTCACCGGATCGGTGGAATTGCCGTCGGATGTAGAGATGGTGATGCCGGGCGACAACGTGAACATGGACGTGACGCTGATCAGTCCGATCGCGATGGACGAAGGTTTGCGGTTCGCGATCCGGGAAGGCGGACGCACCGTGGGCGCTGGCGTCGTGACCGAGATTGCCGAGTGACGGTACCCGCCATTTGGTAGCGCAGGTAGTACAGGCCAGTAGCTCAATTGGCAGAGCAGCGGTCTCCAAAACCGCAGGTTGGGGGTTCGATTCCCTCCTGGCCTGCCAGACGCGAAGAACAGGCACAACAAAAAGAACGGCAAAAAGAACGGCAAAAAGAACGGCAATTTGGAGCGAGGGCAGCGCGAACTGCGCGAGCACCGCTTGTCGGCGATTGTGGGGTATCAGCTACGGCGAACTGAACATGCCAAGGCAAACGACGCGTGAAATCAGGTCCGACGACCAGCCTCACCCGATAGTGGATCGGCTGAAGTGGCTTGTCGTGGCCGTGATGGTCGGGGCGGGCGTTTTCGGCAACTGGTACTTCGGGGACCAGCAGCTTCTGAACCGCGTGCTTGCCCTCGTGGCTCTAGCGGTGGTGGCCGTATTCGTCATCTTGCAGACGGAACGCGGCCGCGCCATGTGGAACCTGGCGAAGGAAGCGCGCACCGAGATACGGCGCGTCGTCTGGCCGACCCGCCAGGAGACGGCCCAGACCACCTTCATGGTCGTGCTCCTGGTGTTGCTGTTCGCCCTGGTGTTGTGGGGTCTCGACTCGTTTTTGAGTTGGGTGGTCTCGTCGGTCATCGGATAGTCGAATGTCGAAACGATGGTATGTGGTCCACGCTTACTCGGGATTCGAGAAGAGGGTGAAACGCACATTGCAGGAACGGGTCGAACTTTCCGACTTCGCCGATTGCTTCGGCGAAATCATGGTCCCGACGGAGGAAGTGGTCGAAATGCGCGCGGGCCAGAAGCGCCGCAGCGAGCGCAAGTTCTTCCCCGGCTACGTACTGGTGCAGATGGAACTCAACGACGAGACATGGCACCTGGTGAAGGAAACGCCGCGCGTGATGGGCTTTATTGGCGGCAAGGCAGACCGCCCGGCGCCATTGTCGGAAGCGGAGGCCGCGGGGATTCTTGCCCGGGTCCGGGATGGCAGCGACAAGGTCACGCCGAAGACCCTGTTCGAGCCCGGCGAAATGGTTCGCGTCGTGGATGGGCCGTTCAAGGAATTCAGCGGAGTCGTCGAGGAAGTGAACTACGAAAAGAGCCGACTGAACGTGGCGGTGACCATTTTCGGTCGTTCAACTCCCGTCGAACTCGACTTCTCGCAGGTGGAAAAGGGCTGATGGCGAGCGAGCCGGACGCGCATAGCCGACGACGGCAGATTTGGGAATAGACAACCGTGGCAAAGAAAGTACAGGCCTTCATCAAGCTCCAGGTGCCGGCGGGACAGGCGAACCCCAGTCCGCCCGTCGGTCCCGCGCTCGGCCAACACGGTGTGACCATCATGGACTTCTGCAAGGCCTTCAACGCCCACACCCAGAACGAAGAGCCTGGCATGCCGATACCGGTCGTGATCACGGTTTACGCCGACCGCAGTTTTACGTTCATCACCAAGACTCCCCCGGCGTCTGTCCTCTTGCGCCGGGCCGCGCGCATCGACAAGGGAAGTCCGACGCCCAACACCGAGAAGGTTGCGAAGGTCACGCGTGCGCAGCTCGAGGAGATCGCGCGGATCAAGGATCCGGACCTGACGGCGGCGGATATGGACGCCGCGGTCCGCACCATCGCCGGCAGCGCCCGCAGCGCGGGTATAGAAGTCGAAGGAGTTGTGTAAATGGCCCGGTCACAGCAAAGGCTGAGTAAACGCATGCGCCTGATCAGGGAAAAAGTCGATCGAAAGCGCGCATATCCCATCGCGGAGGCGATGGATCTGCTCGGAGAGATGGCAAACGCCAAGTTCAAGGAGTCCGTCGACGTGTCCGTGAACCTCGGCGTCGATCCCCGCAAGTCGGACCAGGTCGTGCGCGGCGCGACGACTTTGCCCCACGGCACGGGCAAAGAGGTGCGGGTTGCCGTGTTCGCCCAGGGCGAGAACGCTGAGAAAGCGAAACAGGCGGGTGCCGACCTGGTGGGTCTCGAAGATCTCGCCGAGCAGGTGAAGAGTGGCGAATTGAATTTCGATGTTGCCATCGCGGCGCCGGACGCCATGCGTGTCGTCGGCCAGCTCGGGCGAATACTTGGTCCCCGCGGACTGATGCCGAATCCCAGGACGGGCACCGTCACTGCGGACGTGGAAACCGCGGTGAAGAACGCGAAGGCCGGGCAGGTCCAGTTCCGGACGGACCGGGCAGGGATCATTCATGGATGCGTGGGCAAGGTGGATTTCAATCCGCAGCAGATCAAGGAGAACGTGGAAGCGCTGCTCTCGGATCTGCAGAAGGCGAAGCCGGGTTCAGCGAAGGGTCAATACGTGCGGAGAGTGACATTGTCCACTACGATGGGACCGGGCATCGCCATCGATCAAGCGTCCCTGGAGGTGTGACGGCATGCCGTTCCCGCTCGCACGCAAGCAGGAGATTGTTGCCGAGGTGAACGCCGAGGTCAGGGAAGCCGTGTCCGCGGCGACTGCGGACTATCGCGGTCTGACCGTGGCGGAGTTGACGACCATGCGCGCGGACGCACGGTCGAGCGGCGTGTACCTGCGGGTAATCCGAAACACCCTGGCGCGGCGCGCCGTAGAAGGTACGGCGCATGAATGCATGAAGGACACGTTTTCGGGCCCGACCTTGATCGCGCTTTCACGGGAGGACCCCGGCGCCGCTGCACGGTTGCTGAAGAAGTACGTCGATGAGTTCAGGACACTTGAAGTGACCGCGCTCAGCGTCGAGGGAGAATTGCTCGAAGCGGGGCAGTTGAACCGCATAGCGTCTCTGCCGACGCTGGATGAAGCCCGGGCGCAACTGATGCGCGTGCTAATGGCGCCGGTGGATGCGTTGGCGCGGGCGTTGAACGAAGTACCCGGCAGCCTGGTGCGCGCCGTGGCTGCGGTTCGGGATGCGAGGCAGGCAGGGAATTCGGGATCGGAATCGGAGTCGGAGTCGAAAAAGTAGCGCTTGGCGCGAGGGCGGCGGGAGCGAAGATTCGTGGCCGTCGAAGAGTTTGAAGAGCGATAGGTGGCAGCGCGGTTAGCGCCGCCAAAGGGAGAAAAGCCAATGGCAATATCAAAAGACGAGTTACTGGATGCGATTTCGGGGCTGAGCGTGCTTGAAGTCGTCGATCTGGTTTCCGCGATGGAGGAGAAGTTCGGCGTTTCCGCTGCCGCCCCGGTGGCGGTCGCCGCGGTACCGACGAACGGTGCCGGAGAAGCGTCGGTCGAAGAGGAACAGACGGAATTCGATGTCGTCCTCGCCGGCATAGGCGAAAAGAAGGTCAACGTGATCAAGGCGGTTCGGGCGATAACCGGGCTTGGCCTGAAGGAAGCCAAGGCCCTGGTGGACGAAGCACCGAACCCTGTCAAGGAAGGCGTGGGCAAAGACGAGGCGGATGAGATCAAGACCAAGCTTGAAGAGGCAGGCGCAACCGTAGAAGTCAAGTGACGCAGCAGCAATGCAGCAATGTCGGCGCTTCGGTCGTGAAGCCGGGTTCTCGTGCATGAGGCACCCGGCCGGCTGAAGACTTCTTGGTATACAAGTCACAACAGGAAAGACCAGTGTTCGCTTGCGTTCGCGCGAGCCGGTGCTGGTCTTTTGCCTAGATAACGGGAGACCCGAATGACCTATAGGTTCACCGACAAAAAGCGGATCCGCAAGGATTTCGGCAAGTTGCCGGAGATCATGGAACTGCCCTACCTCCTGTCGACACAACTGGAGTCGTACAGCAAGTTCCTTCAGCGCGACGTTACCGCGCGCCAACGCCAGGATGTCGGCTTGCACGCGGCGTTCCGGTCCGTATTCCCCATTATCAGCTATTCCGGCAATGCGGCGTTGGAATACGTGGACTACCGGCTCGGAGAACCCGTCTTCGATGTCAAGGAGAGCGTGCTGCGCGCCACGACCTTTGCCGCGCCGCTACGCGTAAAGGTTCGATTGATCATCTATGATCGCGATTCGTCGCAGAAACCTGCCCCTGTCAAGGACATCAAGGAGCAGGAAGTCTACATGGGCGAAGTTCCGCTCATGACCGACAACGGCACGTTCATAGTGAATGGCACCGAGCGGGTCGTGGTTTCCCAACTGCATCGCTCGCCGGGCGTCTTCTTCGACCATGACCGCGGCAAGACCCACTCCTCGGGCAAACTGCTGTACAACGCCCGGGTGATTCCGTACCGGGGTTCCTGGCTCGACTTCGAGTTCGATCCGAAAGACCTGGTCTTCGTGCGTATCGACCGCCGGAGAAAACTGCCGGCGACGGTCATGCTGCGCGCGCTCGGCTATTCGTCCGAAGAGATCCTGACGAATTTCTTCGACATGAATGTCTTTCACTTCAAGAAGGATGGCTACTCGGTCGATCTCGTGCCGGAACGGATGCGGGGAGAGGTTGCCAGCTTCGACATGACGGACCGGTCGGGCAACGTCATCGTCGAATCGGGCCGGCGCATCACCGCGCGGCATGTCCGCCTGCTCGAGAGGTCCGGACTGCGCCGGCTCGATGTTCCAAGAGAGTACCTGGTCGGCCGAGTTCTGGCGCGGGATGTGATCGATCCGGAAACCGGAGAAATCATCGTCCCATGCAACACGGTGATCGATGACGACATGATGGATGAATTCTCAGAGAAGAAGGTCAAGTCCGTCGAAACGATCTATACGAACGATCTCGACTGCGGGCCGTATATCTCCGATACGCTCGCCAGCGATCCCACGCGGACGCAGCTCGACGCCCTGGTCGAAATCTATCGCATGATGCGTCCGGGCGAGCCGCCTACCAAGGAAGCGGCCGAGAATCTGTTCAGGAACCTCTTCTTTTCCGAAGAACGGTACGACCTGTCCGCCGTGGGGCGGATGAAGTTCAACCGCCGTCTTGGCCGGGACGTGATCGGCGGGTCCGGTACGCTGTCGAACGAGGACATCGTCGAGGTGCTGCGCACTTTGATCGACATTCGAAACGGCAAGGGCTCGGTGGACGACATCGACCACTTGGGGAACCGGCGCGTCCGGTCCGTTGGAGAGATGGCGGAAAACGCGTTTCGTATCGGCCTGATTCGCGTCGAGAGAGCGGTGAAGGAACGCCTGTCGCTGGCCGAGTCGGAAGGCCTGATGCCGCAGGACATGATCAACGCGAAACCTGTCGCGGCTTCCATCAAGGAGTTTTTCGGCTCCAGTCAGCTCTCGCAGTTCATGGACCAGCAGAACCCGCTGTCCGAGGTCACGCACAAGCGGAAGGTCTCGGCATTGGGCCCGGGTGGCCTGACGCGGGAGCGAGCCGGATTCGAGGTGCGCGACGTTCACCCGACCCACTATGGCCGCGTCTGCCCCATCGAAACGCCGGAGGGGCCGAATATCGGCCTCATCAACAGCCTGGCGACATACGCGCGGACCAACGAATATGGCTTCCTGGAGACGCCGTACCGCAGAGTTGTCGAAGGCAGGGTGACCGACGAGATCGAATACCTCTCGGCCATCGACGAGGCGGAGTACGTCATCGCCCAGGCCAACTCCCGGGTGGAAAACGACGAACTCGTGGAAGACCTGGTCGATGTGCGGCACCAGAACGAGTTCACCAAGACCACGCCGGGGAACGTCGACTACATGGACGTATCGCCCAAGCAGGTCGTTTCCGTGGCAGCGGCGCTGATTCCGTTTCTCGAGCACGACGATGCCAACAGGGCCTTGATGGGTTCGAACATGCAGCGCCAGGCGGTGCCGACGATCCGAACCGAAACGCCGCTTGTCGGAACGGGCATGGAGCGGCACGTGGCACGGGACTCGGGCGTGTGTGTCATTGCGGAACGCGGCGGCACGGTGGACAGCGTGGATGCGGCGCGCATCATCATTCGGGTTGCGGACAAGGAAACCCTCGCTGGCGAAGCGGGTGTGGACATCTACAACCTGACCAAGTTCACCCGTTCGAACCAGAACACGTGCATCAATCAGCGGCCCCTGGTCAAGAAAGGAGACCGCATAGCGCAGGGTGACATCCTTGCCGATGGACCCTCCATCGACATGGGTGAACTGGCCCTTGGCCAGAACATGCGTATCGCGTTCATGCCGTGGAACGGCTACAACTTCGAGGACTCGATACTCATTTCCGAGCGCGTGGTGCAGGAGGACCGCTTCACCAGCGTGCATATCCAGGAACTGTCCTGCATTGCCCGGGACACGAAGCTCGGACCGGAAGAGATCACCGCAGACATTCCGAACGTCGGCGAATCGGCCCTCGGCAAGCTCGACGAGTCGGGCATCGTCTACATCGGTGCCGAAGTCCTCGCCGGCGATGTGCTGGTGGGCAAGGTGACGCCGAAAGGCGAGACGCAGCTGACGCCCGAAGAGAAGCTCCTGCGAGCCATCTTCGGCGAGAAGGCGTCGGACGTGAAGGACACGTCACTTCGGGTACCTACCGGGGTCAAGGGCACGATCATCGATGTCCGCGTCCTGACGCGCGACGGCGTGGAGAAGGACAAGCGGGCGATCGACCTCGAACGAGAGGAACTCGTCCAGATCAGGAAGGACCTCGACGACGAATACCGTATTGTCGAGACGGCGACGTACGAGCGGCTCGAGAGCGCCCTGGCCGGCAACAAGGTGGCGAGTGCCCCGGGAATTTCGCGGGGCGGTACCGTCGATGCGGAATACCTGGCCACGCTGCCGAAAGACGACTGGTTCAAGATTCGCATGTCGGTCGACTCCCTGAACGACCAGCTGGACAAGGCGGAGCGCCAGCTCAAGGCCCGCAAGGCCGCGCTCGATGCCCGCTTCGAGGACAAGATGGCGAAGCTCAAGTCGGGTGACGAAATGGCACCCGGCGTGCTGAAGATCGTCAAGGTGTACCTGGCCATCAAGCGGCACATACAGCCCGGCGACAAGATGGCGGGAAGACACGGCAACAAGGGTGTGATTTCCGCGATCATGCCCATCGAGGACATGCCGTTCGACGAAAACGGAGAACCGGTCGACATTGTCCTCAATCCGCTCGGCGTGCCGAAGCGGATGAACGTTGGCCAGGTGCTCGAAACCCACCTGGGGTGGGCCGCCAAGGGTATCGGCGAACGGATAGGGCAACTGCTCGAAGCGCGCGACGCCAACGGAGGCGCACCGGCGCGAATCCGGGAATACCTCGATGAGGTCTACAACGGGTTCGAGGGACGCAAGGAGGAATTCGATCAACTCAACGACGACGAGATCCTCGAGCTTGCGGGGAACCTGACAGACGGGTTGCCGATCGCCACCCCGGTGTTCGATGGCGCGAAGGAGGAAGTCATCAAGAAGATGCTGGAACTCTCGGGCCTGCCGGCCAGTGGTCAGACCACGCTCTACGACGGGCGCACCGGCGACAAGTTCGATTCGCCTGTGACGATCGGCTACATGTACATGATGAAGCTGAACCACCTGGTGGACGACAAGATGCACGCGCGCTCCACCGGTTCTTACAGTCTCGTTACCCAGCAGCCGCTGGGCGGCAAGGCGCAGTTCGGCGGTCAGCGGTTCGGCGAGATGGAGGTATGGGCGCTCGAAGCCTACGGCGCAGCGTATACGCTGCAGGAGATGCTGACGGTGAAGTCGGACGACGTGGCCGGCCGAACCAAGATGTACAAGAACATCGTCGGCAATGATTTCAGTATGGAACCCGGCATGCCGGAGTCCTTCAACGTACTGGTCAAGGAAATCAGATCCTTGGGCATCTACGTCGAGTTGGAAAGCGAATAGCGGGAGGCATGCAATGAGAGATCTACTGAATATGTTGAAGCAGCAAAGCGGACTCGAAGAGTTCGATGCGCTGCGAATCGGACTGGCATCGCCGGAAATGATCAAGTCATGGTCTTTCGGCGAGGTGAAGAAGCCCGAAACCATCAACTACCGGACGTTCAAACCGGAACGCGACGGTCTGTTCTGTGCCCGCATATTCGGCCCGGTTCGGGACTACGAATGCCTCTGCGGCAAGTACAAGCGACTGAAGCACCGGGGTGTCATCTGCGAGAAATGCGGTGTCGAAGTCACGCTGGCGAAAGTACGCCGTGAGCGCATGGGCCACGTGGATCTCGCGAGCCCCGTAGCCCATATCTGGTTCCTGAAGTCCCTGCCGTCGCGTATCGGTCTGCTGCTCGACATGACCCTGCGGGATATCGAGCGTGTGCTCTATTTCGAATCGCACGTCGTGATCGATCCGGGACTGACCGATCTCGAGGTGGGCCAGTTGCTGACGGACGACGAGTATTTCGCCAAGCTCGAAGAGCATGGTGACGAGTTCGTTGCCAAGATGGGCGCGGAAGCGGTGCAGGATCTGCTGTCGGATCTCGACCTGGACGAGGAAATCGCGCGACTCCGGGAAGAGATTCCGGCGACCAACTCCGAGACGAAAATCAAGAAGCTGTCCAAGCGCCTGAAACTGATGGAGGCGTTCGTCAACTCCGGCAACCTGCCGCAGTGGATGATCATGAACGTGCTGCCGGTGTTGCCACCGGATCTGCGGCCGCTGGTGCCGCTCGAGGGTGGGCGCTTTGCGACGTCCGACCTGAACGACCTCTATCGTCGGGTCATCAATCGCAACAACCGCCTGAAGCGGCTGCTGGATCTCAACGCGCCGGACATCATCGTGCGCAACGAGAAACGCATGCTGCAGGAATCCGTGGACGCGCTGCTCGACAACGGCCGCCGGGGGCGTGCGATAACCGGTTCCAACCGGCGTCCGCTCAAGTCACTGGCGGACATGATCAAGGGCAAGCAGGGGCGTTTTCGCCAGAACCTGCTCGGCAAGCGCGTCGACTATTCCGGCCGCTCGGTCATCGTCGTCGGCCCGACGCTGCGGCTTCACGAGTGCGGGTTGCCGAAGAAGATGGCGCTGGAACTGTTCCGGCCGTTCATTTTCGGCAAGCTCGAAGAGCGCGGTCTTGCAACGACGATCAAGGCCGCGAAGAAGATGGTCGAGCGCGAAACGCCGGAAGTCTGGGACATTCTCGCGGAAGTGATTCGCGAGCACCCGGTGCTCCTGAACCGGGCGCCGACCCTGCATCGCCTGGGTATCCAGGCGTTCGAGCCGGTGCTGATCGAAGGCAAGGCGATCCAGCTTCACCCGCTGGTCTGTGCGGCGTACAACGCTGACTTCGACGGCGACCAGATGGCCGTGCATGTGCCGCTCACGCTCGAGGCGCAACTCGAGTCCCGTGCGCTCATGATGTCGACCAACAACATCCTTTCGCCGGCAAGTGGCGAACCCATCATCGTGCCTGCGCAGGATGTCGTGCTCGGGCTCTACTACATGACCCGGGAACGCATCAATGCCATAGGCGATGGCATGACCTTCGCCGACATTGAAGAGGTCCATCGCGCGTACGAGACGGGCATCGTCGAACTGCATGCAAAGATCAGGGTGCGGATAGAAGACACGGACGGCGCCAGCATGGTCGAGACGACCACGGGCCGGGCGCTCCTCTACGAGATCGTCCCCCCGGAGCTTCCTTTCGGACTGGTCAACCAGCCGATGGGACGGAAGGCGATTTCCAACCTCATCAACGCCTGCTATCGCAACGTGGGCCTGAAGGAAACGGTGATGTTCGCCGACCAGTTGATGTACCGCGGCTTCCACGAGTCCACCGTCGCCGGTGCGTCGATCGGCGTTGACGACTTCGTGATCCCGGACGACAAGGCCTCGATCATCGAGAGCGCGGAGTCGGAGGTCAAGGAGATCGAATCGCAATTCGCGTCGGGACTCGTGACCCAGGGCGAAAAGTACAACAAGGTCGTCGACATCTGGTCGCGCGCGAACGAAGTCGTCGCTCGATCAATGATGGCGGGCATTTCGGAAGAGACGGTGACCAACCGGGAAGGGGAACCCGAACGTCAGGATTCATTCAATTCCGTGTTCATGTATTCGGACTCGGGAGCACGGGGATCCCCGGCCCAGATTCGGCAGCTCGCCGGAATGAGGGGCCTGATGCAGCGCCCGGATGGAAGCATCATCGAGACGCCCATCACGGCGAACTTCCGTGAGGGGTTGACGGTAAACGAGTACTTCATCTCTACGCACGGTGCCCGCAAGGGCCTGGCCGACACTGCACTGAAGACCGCCAACTCGGGTTACCTGACGCGACGCCTCGTGGATGTCGCGCAGGATCTCGTGGTCACGGAACACGATTGCGGTACCGATGATGGCCTGTTGATCAGCGCCATGATCGAAGGCGGTGACGTGGTGGAACCGCTCGCGGCGCGCGTGCTCGGACGTGTTGTCGCGCGGGACACGCTGGATCCCTCAAGCGGAGAGGTCCTGGTACCGGCCGGCGTAATGATGGACGAAGCGTGGGTGGACCGGCTTGAGGCCCTGGGGGTCGATGAGCTCTACGTGCGCTCGCCGATCACCTGCAAGACGCGCCACGGCGTTTGCGCCAAGTGCTACGGACGGGACCTCGCGCGAGGCCACGAAGTCAACGTCGGCGAGGCGGTGGGAGTCATCGCGGCCCAGTCCATCGGCGAACCTGGCACGCAGCTGACCATGCGCACCTTCCACGTGGGCGGTGCGGCATCGCGGGCTACGGCCAGCGACAACATTCAGGCCAAGCACGGCGGCACGGTTCGCCTGCACAACCTGAAGACGGTCGAGCGCGACACCGGGGAACTCGTGGCAGTGTCACGTTCCGGTGAGATCGCCATCGCGGATACCCGCGGGCGCGAACGCGAACGTTACAAGCTGCCGTACGGTGCGGTCATCCTCGTGAACGAGGCCGTTGACGTCGATGCGGGCCAGTTGATCGCGCGTTGGGACCCCCACATGCACCCGGTCATCACCGAGGTGGCGGGCAAGGTTGTCTTCCAGGACATGGAGGAAAGCGTGACGATCGACCGGCAGACCGACGAACTGACGGGTCTCATCAACATCAGCGTGCTCGATCCGAGGGATCGTCCGAGTGCGGGCAAGGACCTGCGGCCGATGGTCAGGCTGGTCGACGACCAGGGCGAGGACGTGAACCTCGCTGGGACGGAAGTGCCAGCGCACTACCTGCTGCCGAGCGGCGCGATCCTGCATCTCGAAGACGGCGCGCAAGTCGGCGTCGGAGATGTTATCGCGCGGATTCCGCAGGAAGGCTCTCGGGGTGGAGACATCACCGGTGGTCTGCCCCGGGTCGCGGATCTGTTTGAGGCGCGCAAGCCCAAGGAGCCCGCCATCCTCGCGGAAGGGGTGGGAACCGTGAGCTTCGGCAAGGAGACGAAAGGCAAACGCCGGCTCGTCATCACTTCGGTCGAGGGCGAAGCGGTAGAGACGCTGATTCCCAAGTGGCGGCAGATTTCGGTGTTCGACGGCGAACACGTGGAGCGGGGTGAGGTCGTATCCGAAGGCCCCCCGAGCTCACACGACATTCTCCGCCTGAAGGGCGTTGCCGAGCTTGCGAAGTACATCATCAACGAGATCCAGGAGGTCTATCGGCTGCAGGGCGTCACGATCAACGACAAGCACATCGAGGTGATCGTGCGCCAGATGCTGCGCAAGGCTGAAGTGAAGGATCCGGGCGACTCACAGTTCGTCCGTGGCGAACAGGTCGAGTACGTGGCCGCAATGGAGGAGAACGAAAGGCTGGAATCGGAGGGCAAGGCGCCGATCGGTTTCGAGCGTATCCTCCTGGGCATCACCAAGGCATCCCTGGCGACGGAGTCGTTCATTTCGGCCGCGTCGTTCCAGGAGACCACGCGCGTACTGACGGAAGCGGCCGTGACCGGCAAGCGCGACAACCTGCGAGGGCTGAAGGAAAACGTTGTCGTCGGCCGGTTGATCCCGGCTGGCACGGGGTTGAGCTACCACGCGGACCGCAAGCGTCGTCGCGAAGAAGAGGCACTGGCAGAGAGCATCACGCCGGACGAAATCGAACAGGCTTTGTCCGAAGCGCTGTCCGCGTCAGACTCCGACTAGCAGGGGTCTGACCGGTACGAATTAGCGCCAACGGCGCGGGTTGACGCCGAAACCGCCGACCCGCGCCGAGATGCGTTCGGACTTCCTGGCATCGGCGCCGCGCCAGCGCAGGTCGTCGAGGGACTCGGTCATGGGCACATCCGTGACCAGAACCGCTAGTGTACAGTCGCATAAATACCTAGTCATTATTTTGGCATGCCTCCAGCGCCT
>JAPOYI010000196.1 GCA_026706665.1 Gammaproteobacteria bacterium
TGGTGCGCTGGATGGTCGCGCCGATAGTCACTCGGGAGTCACGCGCCGCGCTCCTGGACATGCTGCAGGCGATGCGCATCAAGCTCGATCCCAGCCGACGAAGGTGACGTGCCTTCGCGACGGTCGCGGTCTGGTGGGTCACGTTTTCGGAACCGTGGATGCCGTGGACCCGGTGGACCGTGGCCCCATAGACCCGTGGACAGGCAGCGGGCGATTTTCGGAAGGCGGTTCCGAATCGGTGCTTGACGGCGCTCATGCCACGACAGTACGCAGGCCGCGTCACGGTGCTGTAGCACATTGCGGCCAGGGCCAGCGAGAACGGGGAACCGATCGTGATGACCGCGGCCGCAGTCTCGCAGTACGTCGAACCACGGCTATCGGGACATGGTCGCCGCCGAGCAGGCGCAGCAACCGGAGATCGCCCTTTCAGCCGAAACGCGCCTCTCGGACGCCATGGCGCCAGCGCAGTTGATCAGCAGGTCGATCCGCCGGACACTGTTCCAGCAGCGAACCGGCGCAGGCGCGGACGCTGGAGAGCGACGACAGGTCGCACGGGACGGCGACCGCTCGCCCGGCTCCGTTCGACCGGTTCAGTTCGTCAACCGTACGGGCGGTCTTCTCCGGGTTGCGGCCGAGGAATTGCAGGTTCCGCGTTCATCTGCGCGAGCCGCCCGACCGCCACGCGCCCCATCCCGTCGGTCCCGCCCGTGAACACGACGTGCAGGCCGGCAAGGTCGCGCTGCACCGTCTCGACGGGATGCTTCCTGTGCCAGCGGAAGAACGTCGCCAGCATCACCCGCAGACTGCCGCCGGACATCGACTGCCTCCGTTCCGTCAGACGCCATGCACCCGCTGGCAGCCCGTCGCCAAGGCCGTTCAGGCATTCAACGGGCGAGCCCCGGCTGCGCAGCAGGGGTGGTCACGCGCCCGGCATCGTCGGACCCGTCGGAATCCGCGCACGCCACACGACGGGCTCTTTTCCGACGATGCCCAATCGTCGACACCGTACCGCCGGTCATCATACCGAACACGGCAACCCGTCAGATGGTCGCGCCTGCGACACAGCCCGGCTCTCTCGTCATCCGGCGGCAAAGCGTGAACGGCGGCCAGCGTGGAACCCGGCGACGAATGCCGAGCAACGCGACCACGGAATCCCTTCTGGTGCCCAGGAATCGCTGCGCTCCGATGAGCGTTCACGTTCACCGAAATCCGTGCTCACGTTCCCCGGAATGCAGAGCATCTTCCGGTCGGCGGCGCGGCGCCCCGGCGGTGCGACAGAAGGCGCACGGTGGCTCGCCGCGCCGGTGAGCGAAAGATGGGTTGAACTAAGCTCGGCGACATCGAGAACCGGATCAAGGAGTTGCGCGACGGGCTGCAGAGCAGTGAATCGGCACTCTATCAGAACACGCCCGTCGAGCGGGAGCGGCAGCGCGACGTCGTCGGCAAGATGGTTGGGCAAGGCGGTCGCCTCCGACGGAACGGTGGCCCTGTGTGGTCGTTCTCGGTCACGCCGCGTGGCGCCGGTGTTTCGTTGCCGATCCCCGGATCATCCGGCCGGGAGCTTGCGATCGGCGACCGCCGTCGAACGGTCATCGGAGTTGCCCCGGAAGGGTTCACGGGGCTGTTCCGAGGGGTCGCGCCGGAGTTCTGGCAGCCGCTCGACGACGCCGACGAGGAGTCGGCCGACGACCGCGGACAACTCGAGTGGTGGGTGCACAGCAGGTTGCGGGACGACGCGACGCTCGAGGAGGCTCGCGCGCAGGTCGCCGTCCTCGCGGAAACGCTCTTCCGGCGCTATCCGCACGCGAACGCCGGTCGCTCCCTTGCCCTCACGCGGCTGTCGGAAGAGTCCATTCACCCCGTCGTGTCGAGGGCCCTGGCCCGATTCGGAGCCGCCGGCGTCCTCGCGGTCGTGCTGCTTCTGCTGCTGGTCTGCTCGGTCCACGTCGCGCATCTCGTGCTCGCGCGCGCGGTCGACGGCCAGCGCGAGGTCGCCATCCGACTGGCGGTGGGAGCCAGTCGATGGCGGGTCGTTCGTCCTTTGCTCGCCGAGGGCATCTTGCTCACGGGCGCCGCGGCCTGCGTCGCCCTGCTACTGACCGCGTGGGTCGGGCCGCTGCTCGGCGAGATCCGACTCGAGACCGACTCCCGCGTATCCGCGGCCGGCGGAGCCACGACGTGGCGGATGCTGCTGATTGCCGCCCAAGCCACGATGGCGCGAATTCGAGGCGTCGGTACCGCCCGGGCACGGTCGAGGTCGCCCTCGTGAACGACGCGTTGGTCAGCCGCTTCTGGCCCGACGGGCGACAGGCCGTCGGCCGGCGCATCGGGGTGGGCTTTCCAGAGACTCGGATGGTGAAGGTCGTGGGCGTCGTGGGCGACTTCAAGAACCGCCCGCTCGGGAACGTCACGCGGCCCATGGTGTTCACGTCGATCCTGCGGGATCGGCTGGGTTGGCAGGCCCCGGCGCTGGTCGTGTGACGGTCACCGGCCGGTCCGGCGCGGATGGTGCATCTCGTCGACGCGATGCACGCGATCGATCCCACCGTGCCCGTGTACGACGTGCAGCCGCTCACCGCGCGCATCGGCGGCGGCCTCCTGTTGCCGCGCTATGCCGCGACGGTCTTCGGTGGGACGGGCGTTCTCGCGCTGGGCCTGGTCGTGATCGCACTCCATGGAACGGTATCCTTCCCTGTCCGTCAGGCTTCGGCTGCGTGAATTGACCGTGCGCATGGCGCTCGGCAGCTCCCGGACGGCCATCGTGCGGTCGGTCATGCGACAGGCCTTGGTGCCGGTCGCGGTCGGTGTCGTGCTCGGCCTGATCGTCGCGCTGGGGGCGACCCGAGTCCTGACCGCGTTGCTCTACGGCGTGTCACCCCACGCTCCCCCAAAACTGGCGGCGGCCGCCTTCATGTTGCTGGCAACGACCGCGGCGGCCGGCGCCTGGCCGGCGTGGCGCGCCACGCGCACCAACCTCATGCGCTCGCTCCAATCAGGATGAGAACGCAAACTCCTGCGTCCGTGCCGCTCCCGTGCACGCGTTCCTGCGCGGACCTGGATCCCGGTGTACTCCACCGGTCGCTCCGGCAAGGCGAGTCGCCCAATTCTTGTAAGTAGCCATAAACAGGAGACTTAACGCCGACCCGCCGGTTGTGGATCCCCCGTCCATTACCACACTCCGCGCGGGAATCCACAGGCCCACCCGGGCTCTGCGAGAACCGCTCCGCACAGCGGCCCGTCTACCTGCCACTCACCGTTCGGCACCTTCGTCGACCGTGCTCCGACCACGTCGCGTTCACCGCGCTCGACCAACCGTCGTCCGGTTCCCGCTGTTCTGCTCTTCCATGTCCCCCAGCACAGCGAACTCCGCCTCCGTCAACAGTCGATGACCGAACCCGTACTCCACCACATCCCGCATTCCGCGGGATCGCAACAGCTTTTCGGCTCGCTCGATAGTCCGATCCGCCTGATCCGCGATCGTCCACGGGCCGTCCTGCAACATCCCGGCGATGTCTGGAAGTCCCACTCGCCCCGATACGATCTTCCCGACAACATCCGCCCGGTCACGTATTACATCAAACGCCATGGAAATCCAGGACCGCATCGCCTGCCTCAACGCGTTCATCCTCTCACCACCACGTGTAACGTCCTCCCGTCCTTCCAGACGTCCCCGAACGTATTCGGCAAGTTCACGTCTCTTCTCGTCCAATCGTTCCAGGTACCTGCTCCAACACCTGTCG
This sequence comes from Gammaproteobacteria bacterium, assembly GCA_026706665.1. Classification (GTDB taxonomy): domain Bacteria; phylum Pseudomonadota; class Gammaproteobacteria; order Pseudomonadales; family Azotimanducaceae; genus VXNE01. Next base: position 3,741 of record JAPOYI010000196.1, read on the forward strand.
CTCAACTGTCGCTTCGCCGCGGCGGTCCGGTCATCGCCCCACCGAAGCGCATCCAAGACGCTGCCGGTATGCGCGTACGTCCATCCTTCTCCGTAGTTGTGGATGTCGTATATCGTCGGAAATCTCACCACCGTGGTGTCTCCTTCGCAGTAGCCAAAAGAAATCTGCATTTCCAGATGATACGTAAGGAACCACAAATCCTCATAGTTGCCTCCGCCCCCTGTGGCTCGCGCCGACGGACAGATACGAATCTCGCCCATGCCCAACCGTGCTGGCGCCACGTCGTCCTCATGGAGTAGGTCCATCACAATGCGCTTCCACTGATGCTCGGACAGAAGAGTGGTGAAAGAACGGCGCCCGTAGAAGACCCATTCCCGATCAGGATGCGAAGGTCCTCGTTTGAGCCACCTCAACTCCGCGCTCGGGACGCACCCCGGATCCATTACCAACCAGCGTGGTGTTTCGCCACCAAGATACCGCCCCGCTCCGGCCTCCCACCCGGTGTCATTGCCGTACACTTCATGGAGCGGCCGCCATGCGGGGACTCCCTCCTCCTCGAATCGCACCTCCGGCAGTACTCTGCCGTTCGCATCCGTCACCGAACGCACGCCCGACAGCTCCTCGCTTGCGTAGTACTCATCCACAATTGAGGTTGCTGCTGCTCGCAGCTTCGCAACATGTTCACGTGCCTCTTGCAGCGCCGCGCCAAGGGCCGACGGCTGCGCGTTCTGGAATTGCCTCAGATCCTCCCTAATGGACTCCATGTACCATCGCAGGTCCGTCCGCCGCTGGATCAACTTGTCGACAACATCCTTCCTAATGGCATCGCGGTATTCCACCCAATAGTCCTGCCGTTCGTTGAGGTACTCTTCGACCAGTGTTACGACATAAACCCAAGCATCTGGACCCACGACGTCCGCGGCCCCTGATCCGTGTTCCCGGCTGAGTCTCGCGAATTCCTGCCGGTACATATTGACACGTTGATCCGAGTGGCCAACGTCGGCATGCACCTGCGCTCGGTGCAGATTGTCGGCCAAGTCCTTGAATCCTGCGATGCAGCCATAGCGACGTTCGTCCGTCTCGTCTTTCGGCACGGGGATCTCGAGGTCGACGCAACCCGATAGCGCGGCGATGAAGCCGGTCAGCAGCTGTCTCAGTGTCTCGCCCTGCGTCACAATGAGGTCTTGGATGTCACGTTGACCTAGCGCGAGCCCAATCAACCTGGAGTTGGCGATGCTCAGGTCGCCCTCGATGCGATCGAGACCGGCGCGGACGTCGCGGAACCCGGTTTCGACCTTCCCAAGGATCTCCACGAGTCGAGCATCGAGTCGATCGAATCGCGCGTGTAACTGATGAATCTGACGACTCAGTTCCGCCATGTGCTTCATCAGAAGCTCTTCCGGTGACGGAGTATCCGAAAACACGCCGACGACACTCAAAGCAGCCCCGACCAGATTGCCCGCAAGTGCGGTTGTGGCCAAGTTCATGTTGGCATCGAGCTCCGCGGCGGTCTCGAAAGCCCTCAAGCCAGCGTGGACGCGGAATGCTGCGCCCCCCGCCGCGTCTACTTGGCGGCCAAGTGCGGCGTCGTGGAGTCCGATCAGGTTGGCCGCCAAGCCGAACGTCGCCTGCGCATTGGCGACGTCGAGTGCGGATCGCTGCCGGATTCTCTCGGCAGCCCACCGCTCTGCGGCCTCGTCGCGGACGTCACTCAATCGAGACACTGTCGCCGAGATGTCCTGCTGAATTGCGTCGAGCTGGTCTACGGCCGTGTCCAGAAGCCGATTCTGGCTCTCGGCATCGTCCAGGAGTGTGTGCACGTTCGCATGGAGGGCGAAATCCGGCGATCGACGTAGGATCGTATCGACGTCATCGTTGGGAGAGAAGTGCCATCGTGGCGTGATCACGTCGTCGGCCGTTTCCCTGAAAGCCGGGTCTGCATGGTAAAGCTCCACATACTCGCGAATCTTGCCTTCGAGAGGTAGATCGAGCTGCTGGAAAGTTGCATCCTCGCTGCCGTCGTACCAAGCATTGGCCGTGTATGCGCCCCAGAGTGCCATGCCTGTTCGACCACCGATGGTCAGTATATTGGACCAACCGAAGAAGGTACCAAGTGCCTGCATGGCACCAGCCCCGCCTCCCGCACCGAGAGCGGTCAAGGTCGCGTCTGCGAAATTCGACGGGCCGGGGGCATCGATGGAAGAGCGGAAATCTTGCACCCGGTTGCGGATCTCGTCGGAAGGTAGGGACTTCTTGTGGAGGTCCACCGCGAGCGCCATTTCCGTAACCCGCAAGCGATTCTCGCGGGTCTTGTTGGCACGCCAATCGTGGAGCATGGCCTCCGTGGCAACGGTGGCTCGGATCGAGTCGCCGGGCTCGGCCAGGGATTGAGCGCGGCCGGAACTAGTAGCGCCGAGGAGCAGAGTGGCAAGAACCACTGAGGAAAGGAGGGTCCGCGTTGCGGCGTGGGGCATAGGGATCATTCCAAGGTCTCCGGTCCGTAGTGTTCCGTAGATGGACGGTGCCGCGATGACGATGCCGAACAGGAGCGTTTCGACAGCATATCACAGCCCCCGCCGGCATCGTCGGCCAGATAACGTGAGCGTGTGCTCACCCGCGTGCAGGCTTTCCGCTCCGCTCCGACCCCGCTGCGCGGGGCTGCGGCCTGGATGCCGGCTCCGCGCACGGTCATTCGGGGTTCAGGCTGGCCGTCGATGCGACTCGTCGCGCGGCCTGCTCGCCTCCCGGCATCGGCCCGCTCGGCGTTGCCGTCACCCCGCCGCGGCGGAAGCGGATGCCACGACGGGGGTCGGGCGAGTCAAACGCTGTCACGTTCCTCCGCTTCGCTCCGGCCGTCCGGTGACTCGCCGGCCACCGTCGCGGACGGGGGCTGGTTGTTGACGGACGCAGGCGTCCGTCTCGTTGACGAGACCGGCACCGACGCGTCGACGGTGCCCCCACGCCTCTCGGTGCGTCCGGAATCGCCGGTGCGGCGGCGCGGGAACCCTTCCGAAGGGATGCCTGATGCCTGGAGCGACCCGGCCCGGTATGTGTCAACGGTCACGTAGATCTGACGTTTATGACCAGTTGGTCATAACCTTCACTTCCTCGCGATCGACAACATGTGTGACGGCGGAACACCAGTTGGGCCAGCAAACCGTCAGGTTTGCGGGGGTCGCTCCAGGCTTTCCCCCGACCCTTTCTTTGGTCCCGGTGTGGTTCGGGTTGGGCGCTTGGCCCAAGGGAATCAACGACTTGGAGCGGCGAGAGTGTGATCGGGGGGTGACTGGCGATGTGACTGGGGATGTGATTCGATCACGCGGCTACGATCACAGGCTCGCGCGGCACAATGCCTTTAAGCAGCGAGCCCGATCTCCTCTCGAAGCGTGCCGGGCTCCCGGGCTCGCTTCCGTGGGCGGTCCGGTCGTTCAACGGCCGGACGACTGCGTCGTTCGGCATAGCTGCCCACACCACGCCGTCAGCCGGTGGGTCACCCGTCAGCGCCGTAGCGAACGCGAAGGAGCCGAAGGCTTAACGCGCCGGCTGACGGCGTGGTTCCCGTCTCCGGCGACCTTGCGCCTGCACGGCATGACTCCGACCCGTGCGCCCGGACGCCACAGATCCAGACTGCCGCACGAGCCCGAGCGTGTCAACCGTGGTCCGGGCCGCCGGACGGACGCCTCTCGCCGTCGAGGTAGGCGGCCCAGTCGGCCATGAGCTGCCGCCGCCGGTCGAACAGATCCGACCGGGCGTAGACGGCCTCGACCTTGTTCTGGACCACATGCGCCAGCGCAGCCTCGATGACCTCGCGCGGATGCACGAGCGGATTCCCGTCGCCCAGCGCCCGCGCCTCGTCGAGAATCTCCAGCGCCCTCCCGCACAGCGGGACCCGGTGCTCCCGCTTGGCCTTCATCTGCTGCGCCGACAAGGTCCACACGTGGTCCGTCGTGTCGATCTCGGTCCATTGTGCGCCACGTGCCTCGCCCGACCGTGTGGCGGTCAGCACGAGGAACTCGAACGCCAGCTTGACGGCGGGCTGCGCGGACCCCGACCGCACCGCCTCGATGGCCGCGGCAACGTCCCTGTGCGCCAACGCCTGCCGGTGCGTCACGATGTCGTTCTGTGGGCCCGAGCACCGGCAGCACCCGGTCGCAGGGATTGTCGTTGCGCATGTCCAGGGCGATGGCCCACTCCAGCACCGAACGGATGCGCTGGCGGACGGCGCGGGCCGTCTCCGCCTTGACGTGCCAGATCGGCGAGAGGATCTCCAGCACGTCGGCCGTGTTGACCTCGGAGACGGGCCGGCCGCCGATGCGGGGGAACGCATACCGCTCCATGCTCCGGATCCAATTCTGCGCGTGCCACCGGCCGCGCCAGCCGTCGCGCTTCTGTTCGAGCACGCGCTGGGCGGCTTCGGCGAACGTCGGGACTCCCTGGACGCGGCGCTTCTCCGAGAGGGGGTCGCCGCCGGACCGCGCCAGCATGCGGTTGGCGAGGGCCTGCTCGCGGGCCTTGGCGAGCGGGACGAGCGTCGCGGCGCCGAGTCCGAGTTCTCGGCGCCGGCCGCGGATGACGAGCCGCTGGACCCAGCTTCGAGTCCCGGTCGGCAGGGTTAGTGTTAGTTGGCGAGGTCATCCTGGCAAGTTGCACATAATAGGTGACTTACTGACACCATCCCGGTCTCGATTCTCCGTCGCTTACCCCATTATGGACGGGAATCTACGCGACCATCCACTGCGTCTCCAGACCGCACAGGATTCGTTTCCCGGTGCGCCGCACGTCGTCAGGGTGTGACAACCTCCAGGGCCAGCAGCGTCAGGTCGTCGTCAAGCTTCTCCCCATCGCGCCACCGGCTCACTGCCCGGCGGATGTCCTGCACGGTGTCGCCCAGCGGCGCCCCCTGCGTTCTCGTCAGCGACTCCACCAGCCCGGCGATGCCGAAGTCCTCATGCTCGCCGTTCATCGCCTCCGTCAGGCCGTCGGAGTAGAGGTAGAGCCGGTCACCGGGTCGGAGCGTCACCTTGCACTCGTCGTAGTCGGCGTCGGGGAAAAAGCCCACTGGCAGCCCAGCACCTCCCAGTGCGGTCGGCGCGCCGCCGCGTGGCACGTGGATCGGGCCAGGATGTCCGGCGCATGCATAGCGCAGGGTGCCCGTAGCTTGGTCGAGCATGCCGCAGAGGAAGGTGAAGTACTGCCCAAATTCCGAATCAATGGGGAACTCCGCGTTGAGCCACTTGAGGAGCTGCGAAGGAGATGAGCGCTCCGATGCAGTCCACGTCGAAGCCAGGACGCGCGTCAGCGCCACCGAATGGAGCGCCGCGACCGTCCCGTGTCCCGCCACGTCGAGCAGGTAGAAGCCGATCAGGCCGGCCGTGATCTCGAACGCGTTGAAGCTGTCGCCGCCGAGCTTCTCGCACGGTTCGTAGATCCAGTCGACTTCGACACCGGGGATCCCGGCCGGCCGCCCCGGCAGGAGCGACTTCTGGATCTTGGCCGCCACAGTGAGATCCCGGCCAAGCCTTTCGTTGGCCCGTCCAAGCTCCTCGTTGGCGTCGCGCAACGCAGCCTCGATGCGATGGCGGTCGGTCATGTTGCGTACCGCCGCGATGACGAGGAAGCCTTCGTCGGACTCGATTGGACTCAGTGAGATGTCCGCCGGGAACTCCCGCCCACTCTTGTGCAGGCCGAGCACGTGAGAGACCGCGCCCATCGGCCGCACCGCTGGCGCCAAGCCGTAGTCCTTGCGTTGACGCCGATGTCGCTGCCGCGCTTCCTCGGGCACGAGAATCTCGACCGAACGGCCGACCAGAGCGTCAGGGCTGTACCCGAACACCTGCTCGATCAGTCGGTTGGCATAGACGACTCTACCCGCGGCGTCAACCACCACGACAGCGTCCGGCATCGCCTCAAGCAGAGGGAGCGTCGACCGCGTCCAGTGTCCGGTTTCCGTCATTTTCGCGCCGACTCCCCTCTATTGTTCCGGGAATGCCGAGTCCATCAGTCCCGTCAGAACCCGCCGACGACCCTTGCCGTCAGCCGCGGCCGAGACACCCACGTAGTCGGGGCTCGCGAAGATGGGGAAGTCGGCGCCGAACCTCATCCCGACTTGGCGCCACACTCCCACGTCGATCCCGGCCCCGGGCTGGACGACGAGCCCGGCCGTTCGCTGCTCGTCGAACGCCGGATACGGCTCGAAGCCGCACGGGTCCGCCATGATTCCGTTGATGTAGACCTCCGCCGTGCCGAGACCGCTGTCGCACGAGGAACTCGCCAACTCGACGTCCCACGCCTCCGGATACTCGAAGTCCGTCCGGAAGCGAGCCCAGAAGCCACCGACCAGCACGTGATAGTACAGCCCAAGGCGTCGACCCTGCCGGCCGCCTCCCCGCAGTCCGGCCTTCACCAGCGCGTACCGGGACCGGCTCGTGTGGCGGACCAAGCCGGCGGCCGGCGTTGCCTCGCCGAATGCGTCCTCGTTCTCCCATCCCCAGAAAACGTCGTGCAACTCACGCTTGGTGGTTCGCCGGTGCCAAGCGCCCTCAACCACGAACGTCTGCTCGCCGAGGTCGAAGGTGCCCGCCAGGCCCCAGCCGGGCGTCACTGTCCGTTCCGGGTCCTGGACACCGTACATGGGACCCGCCTCAATCTCGAACCGAGCCCCCGGATTGATTTGTGCAAGGACGGTCGCGAACGCCAGTGCGACGAGCGTCGCTACGGTCGCAAGCCATTGAGTCATCGGTGCCCTCCCTCCCTTCTGGCAGTGCGCGAATGGCCACCGGATCGGCAGTCCTCCGTCCTGGTCATCGCCGGCTCTCAGGTTCATCGCGATCGTCCACTTTAGCGGATGTTCAACGGTCTTGGTGCGGCACGACAAGGCGTCGGCGATCCGCTGGTCGGTCCACGCCGGTCCACGCCGGTCCGTCCGGTGTCGCTGGCAGAGGCGCGGGAGCGGGCACTGTCGAACCGCAAGCTCGCACACTCTGGCGGCGATCCCCTGGCCGAGATGACCGCGCTGATGCGGTGCCCGTGGTACAGTGACTCTCGCAGGTTCGATGCTGGCAAGCCGATTCTGGCCGGTCGGTGGGCGGCACGATATTGAGGAGACTCTCGGGCCTCTCGGCCAGTGCTCCCATTGCGGCGACACATCCTGGAGGAATTATTCCATGGAGAGGTACCGATGCGAGGGTACGCCCCGCCGGCGCGCGCTCGTCGCGATCAGCCTGCTCGCGACGCTGACGCTCGCCGCGCCAGCTACGACGACAGCGCAGGCGCCTGCCGCCGAACGGGTCGTGGCCGCGCTGTTCGACTTCGTCGAGACCGACCCGGCAGAACGCCCGTACACGAAGGACGACATCGAGGATCTGCTGGTCCGAAACGACGACTCGCTGCGCGAGTTCATCTGGCAAACCTCGCGCCAGCAGGTACGCCTGAACATCGAAGTGCTCGACTGGATCACAATCAACAAGCGACGCACAGACTACCCGCCGACCGATGCGGGGGGACTTCAAGTGGTGGGAGACGCCATCGACGAACTGTCGTACTTCGTCGATCTGGGGTCCTACGACAAGGTCCTGCTCTTTGTTCGGCCGGGGGAACCTGGCAACCCGGGATGCGTCGCTAGCCTCGGGCCTGAGCCCGATACTTGGGACACGCCGAACGGCACCTTCACCTTCGGCTGGGCGGCACTCGGCGGCCGCCCCGATGGGTACGTCGGCGGGCGCCCCGTCGGGAAGGGTTGCGCGTGGAATGGAAGGATCGCGCACGAGTACGGACACACGTTGGGGTTTCTGCATTCGATGGCCGTCAGCGCCGGGATCTCCCTGGACACCGACATGAGCCGCTGCGATGCGCGAAAGGAGAATCCCGTCCCGGCGAGCCTGCTCGATCCGACCTACCGGGAATCCGTCTATCCGGACACCTGCACCGACACGTGGGTCACCCACGGCGCCGACTGGGACATGCTCGGCGGGGACGACGGTTATGAGCTCTACACGAAGCACTTCCCAGTGCACTTCCACGCGATGTGGCAGGCGCGGGCCGGGTGGCTCCGCGACGACCAGGTGATCGAGGCGACCGGTTCCGGCACCTACACGGTGACGACGCTCGAGCGGCTCGATGGGGGAGTGAAGGCGATACGGGTGCCGTTGGGCAGCGACGACAGGCACGGCCCCGTGAGCTACTGGCTCCAGACGCGGGAGTTCAGCCCGTGGACGACTCTGGCTTGGATTCCCTACAGCGCTGGGCCGTGTCAAGTGGACGTGCGGGCTACGGGGACGCAAGTGTTCAGTGATTGGGGTGGCTACAGCGCGGGAAACTCATACTTCTTCAGGGTGACGAACACAGATGACGAGAGCGAATCGATCATTCGCAAGGGCAGCCCGTTCCGCGACCCGTTCCGCGGAGTGTCGATGGAGATGCTGGGCTGCCGGGTGAGCGTCGACGGAACCTCCGCGGAGGTCGATATCGCCATCACTCGCACGGACCTGGAGTTGGTCCCTCCCATCGTGGCGCATTTCAGCCCGCAAGAACCCACAAGCGTCATCACCGTGTCGAACAACAGCAGCGCAGCCGTCGGCGTCCGCGCAGTATCGATCCGCGGCCGCCACGCGGACGAGTTCGCAATCGACGAGGATGCGTGCGCGTACCGCCACCTCGAAGCTGGCGCGTCGTGCAGTGTCATGGTGTCGTATCTTCCGGGGCGGACAGGGGACAGGCAGGGTGTGCTGATGATCGACAATGACGACGCAGTCGCGCCCAACCTAGCAGTCGCGTTGCGGGCAATACGCTAGTTTAGAACCATGTCGCGCCGGAGCGCATCACCGCTCCCCGCCCGCCGGACACGCCGTCCAGCCGTCTCGGCCGCTACGAGGAGAGCACATGCTGATGACTGCCCCGAGGTCGTTGTTGGTGATAGGAGCCGTGCTCGCCGGCTTCTTCGTCGTAAGCCAGGGCGTGCTGCTGTTCCACGTCATGGAGACCAACGAGCTGCTCAACACGATCTTCGGCGCGCAGCGCGCCATGATCGAGCGGGTCGCCGCGGGCGACTACGAGGAGCCGCAGGGCGTCACGACGTCAGCTCACATCCAGGCAGGGCCGATCGAGACGACGACCCCGGCTGGCGAGGCCCTGACCGGCATGTGGGAGCTGAACATGCAGACTCAGCAGCTCGTCGTGATCTCGAGCGACCGGAACTTGGGGCGCCGCATCGAGGACGTCGACACGCGCGAGTTCATCTGGGAAGGCGGCATGTTCGAGCGGCCGCCGGAGCTGCTGTTGGACCTGCACGGGTGGCCGCGGGAGCGGTGGCCCGAGGGGTGGACGCCGTAGAACGCCACGCCGCCGGACGGATTGTGGTCCGTCCGGCGGCGCCATCCAGGGGGGCGTCACACGTCCACGCCGGGCTGGCGTTCTCCGGCGAACGGTGGGAGGGTGCCGCCTGAGGAGGACGTTTCATGAGGAAGATGCTTTAGGGCGGTGCTCGGAGCGATCGTGCTCGTGGCGTGCGTGGACAACGGGCCGACCGCGCCCACGGCGCTCTCAATCGCCGATGACGGCGGCGACGGACTCAACGCCGTCCCCGGTCGAAGGTGGCCACGACCGGCTTGCCGCCGGGCTCCGGGGGGAGCGGCGAAGCGGCGGCGCCCGGGTGCACGAAAGCGGCGCACGCGGGCACGCGCGGCCCCGGGGACGCCCCGGGGGCCCCGGCCCCCCCCGGGTGACAACGGCCCCGGCCGTGGGCGCCGGTCCCGCGTGGGTGGACTCGTGGGTGTACCCGACGCAACCTGACAGCGTACACAATGAATACCTGTTTCTTTTTCTGTGTTCGTGATATCCCTGCCCGAGTAGCCGGGACGCGGCGCGCTCCGTCCGCGGCGGCGACCGGCGCC
>JAPOYI010000032.1 GCA_026706665.1 Gammaproteobacteria bacterium
CAGCGGCCAGCACGACATCAGCATCGGCAACCAGGTCGGCATACAGGCGGTTGGCGCGCTTGCGACGCTCGCCTATACGGCGGTCCTGACGTGGGTCATCCTGAAGGTCGTCGACATGGTCACCGGCAACCGCGTGAGCGAAGACGAGGAAACCGAGGGTCTCGATCTGACCCAGCACGAGGAGCGGGGCTACGACCTGTAGCCCTGCCTACTCGGCGCGGCGGAAGGCGCTGCGGACCAGCGCATCGACGAGGCTCTCGAAGTCGTAACCCGCCGCGCGCGCGCCGTCGGGATAGAGGCTTGTCGGCGTCATGCCCGGCAGGGTGTTGATCTCCAGCAGCCAGATCTCGTTATCGCCAGTGACGATGAAGTCTGCGCGGGACAGGTCCCGCAGACCCAGCGCGCGGTGACCGGCCAAGGCGATTCGCCCCAGTTCGCCGCGGGTCTTCTCCGAGAGCGTTGCGGGCACGATGTGTTCGCTCCGACCGGGCGTGTACCGGTTCCTGTAGTCGTACCATTCGTCGGCCGCCGTCACGATTTCGATAGCCGGCCAGGTCGCCGGCGGTTCGCCTTCCAGATCGAGCACGCCGACCGTGATTTCGCGGCCCGCCGCGTATGGTTCGATCATCACCGGTCCGCCGAAACGCATGGCGGCTGAGATGGCCCTGTCGACATCGCCGCCGCTCGGCAGTGGCGTCGTGCCCAGCGCCGAGCCCTGGCCACTCGGCTTCACCGCAACAGCGTCGCCGAACCGCGCCTTGATGGCTGCGGTTGCCTTTCCCAGGTCGTCGTCGGGCCTGACGAGGAGTTCTTCAAGCACTGGCAGCTCGGCGGCGCGGAACAGCGCCTTCGACGCATACTTGTCCATGCCAACGGCGCTTCCGTGCACGTCACTCCCCACGTAGGGGTATCCGAGTGTCTCCAGGAATCCCTGCACGGTGCCGTCTTCCCCCGGCGGTCCGTGGAGGACGGGGAAGACGACTTCCGGCTCGGCGTCGGCGAGTGCGTCGGCGAGCCCTTCGTCGAGCTCCAGCAGCGTCACGTTGCCGTGTCGGTGGCGTAGCGCCTCGACCACTTCCGCCGCAGACGACCGTGACACCTCGGCCTCGGGCGATGTGCCTCCGGCGATGACCGCCACGTTCAGGTCCATGGTGCGTTCTCCACTGGAATGTCGCGCAGGTCCTCCGCGGGTTCGAAGCCGAATACCCTCGCGAAGAACAGGTACTCCGCCTCGATTGCGCGCACCACGTTCTCCGCCCGGCGGAACCCGTGGCCCTCGCCTTCGAACAGGAGATAGGAGACGGGCACTCCGTTCGCCTTACACGCCGCGAACATGGCCTCGGCCTGGTTCGGCGGGACAATGCGGTCGTCGGATCCCTGGAAGAAGATCATGGGGCACCGCGCGAGCGCGGCGTGGCGGACCGGCGAACGCGCATCGAAATCGGCTTCGGCCACGAGCCGATCAACGTAGCGGGACTCGAACTTGTGGGTGTCTCGCGCCAGCGCAGCGAGGTCGCCGATTCCGTAATGACTTGCGCCGGCACGGAAGATATCGGCGAAGGTGACCGCCGCCAGGGTCGTGTATCCGCCCGCGCTTCCGCCCCGGATGGCGATGCGGTTGATGTCGACTCTTCCCTCGGAGGCCAGATGCCTCGCGCCCGCAACGCAATCCTGTACGTCGACGACGCCCCACTGACCGTTCAGCCGTTCCCGGTACGCGCGGCCGAAGCCGGTGCTGCCGCCGTAGTTCACGTCGAGAACGGCCCAGCCACGGGAAGTGTAGTACTGGGTCCTGAAACTCAAGCCCCGTCCGGCACTGCTGGTGGGCCCGCCGTGCGTGGTCACGAGGAGCGGGGGCAGTTCGTCTTCCGGGCCGGTGAACTCGGGGTGCCGGGGCGGATAGTAGTTCGCGTACGCTCGCGCGCCGTCGGAGGACGTGAAGCTGATGGTCTGCGGCGTGGAGAACGTCCCGTCGGGAAAGTCGACCTGGCCTGCGCGGGCGAGCGTCGTGGTCTCTCCGGTGGCGATGTCGAGTTCCGTTACCCGGGAGACATCGTCCGCGGTCCCGCCGATGAAGGTGATCCCCGCCGCTGATCGCGTGAGGCTCCCATAGCTCGTGAACCGGGACGACAGGGGTGTCGTGATTCCCCGCTCGATGTCGGCTATGACGAGTTCCGCCTCGCCGTCTTCTATGCGCTGCGCGACGACGTGGTCGCGGCCGGCAACCACGTAGTTCGTGGAACCGAGCGACCACATGGGCAGGCCGTATTCGGCGTCGTCGGCAATTGCGAGGCGCACGCCGGATTGATCGTAGACATGAAGGTTCCAGTAGCCGCCCCGGTCGGAAGCGAAGACGAGCCTGTCGTCTCCCGTCCATGCGGGCTGATACACCGACTCGTCCATGCCCCCCGCTACCAGGGTCTCCCGGTTCAGCGTACCGTCGGCGCCGATGTCGGCGATGAGCAGTTGGGTGCCGTCCCAGGGCATGTTCGGGTGATCCCAGACGACAAAGGCAAGGCGGTCGCCGCTGGGGGAGAGGCAGGGCCAGGCATAGAAGTCATGGCCCTCGTGCAGCACCTGCACGGTCCCGGTCTTGACGTCGACCCGCACGAGGTCGTTCAGGGCCGCGTCCGACGCTTCTCCCGGGGGGTGGCGTTCGCGTACCGCGACGAGACCGGGTCCGTGCGGGTCCCACAGCAGGCCGCCGAAACGCTGGGCGTCATCGCCCGTCGTGACCTGCCTCGGCGCACCGCCGCCGAGAGGCGACGCATGGATGCACTGGTCGCGGAAGTTCACGAAGTAGGCGGCGTCATCGGAGAGCGCGTAGGCGCCGCCGCCGTACTCGTATACCCGGCTCCGGACGTTCATTGGCGCCGGCACAAGGTCCTGCCGGCTCTGCCCGTCCGACGCGACGAGTACTGACCGGCCACCCTCGAGAGGGCGCTGCTCGAGCCAGTAGTGGCGTGTGCCGCTGAACTTCAGTTCCGAAAAGGACACGAACCGCGCCGCCGCGACATCTGCCGTCAGCGGCGATGGCCAGGCGCCGTAGGGAACCCTGGTCATGGGAATGTCGGCTTCGTGGTCAGCGTGACGCGGGGATCGATGGCCGCCCAGCGTTCGTGGTCGCGCCAGGTGCCCTCGATATGCAGGAAGGCCCGGGAATAGCCTTCGCGCACGAACCCGCAGCGCTTGACCAGGTTGATGGAGCGGCGATTGGCAGGCTGGATGTTGGCCTCGATGCGGTGCAGGCCGAGTTGACGGAACGCGTAGTCCTTGACCAGTTCCAGGCCCTCCTGCATGTAGCCCTGTCCGGCGTGGCGCACCATCGCATAGTAGCCGAGCGATGCGCTGAGGAATGATCCCCAGACGATGTTGTTGAGGTTGATCACCCCCGCGATCGCGTCGCAGTCGATGCGGCACACGAGCAGCCCCTCGTGATCGTCCCGTTGCGCGCGTCTCAGGTAGTGCCTGAAATCGCGCGATGAGGTCGGTGCCGAAATCCACGGGCGCAGGAAGGACTGTCCTTCGAGGACCCGTTCGATGAGTTCGCGCCTGTCGGCATTGCGGACCTTCCGGAGGTATACGCGGGCACCGGGACTCGTCTCAAGCATTCTCGTCACGCTGGGCGGCGGCGCGCCGCGAGTCGAGCAGGAATATCTCCCAGATGGTCGTTGGAATCATCGCGAGACCAAGTGCCAGGATGTGCAGCGGGTGCGGGCGATAGTCGTTGTCCACGAACCAGAACCCGTCCATGCTGAAGCCGATATGCTGCCAGTACGCGAGGCCAAACGAAGTGAGTGCGGCCGCCACGCACAGCAGTGCGAACCGGACGAAATATCTCACGACGGTACCGCGAACAGGTAGCAGACGCCACGCGCGCCGAGCCATGCATTGCAGAACTCGTCGGCGTCGTAGTGTCGCGGCACACGGGCGACATCGTCTGCGGCGGGATCGTTTACCACGACGCGACTATTCTGTATGCCGCGAACGATGACCAGATGGCCGGCGCTCGCGGGCATGGCGCTGCCGGCAAGGTCGCCCTCGCCAAATGCGATGCTCGCCGCCAGGGGATGCCCTCCCGCGACAGCGCGCTCGAGCATGTTCCAATCCATGGCCGTTTCGATCGCGCCGATGACGCCCCAGCGGCTCGCGGCCCAGATATTCTGCGGCCACACGCCGTAGAGGTCTGTCGCGCGATGGTAGGCAGCGGTGACCAGTTCGTGGAACGCGTGATCGACGCCGAGATGCTCCATTGCCATGGACACGCAGGTCGGCGAACAGATGCGAGGGCGGAGTTCCGCCTGGGCCGCGTCCGTTTGGCTCTTGGCGGGGATGTCGAGGATTGCCGTCTCGGCGGGGGTGAGATCCGTCGCCTGTTGGGCCGGCCGCACCCCGATGGCGGCCAGGTAGTCTCGCGGCGGCTCGGACATGTCGACCAGCAAGCGCAGCCGGGCATTCGACATTGACCGCGAAGTCTCGAAGTAGTCGACCCGAATGTCGAGTCCCTCGTCGCCGCCGGCATGGCCGCACTGACTGCCAGGCCGGCCAAAGCCCGCGGTGGCGTGCGATGCATCGCCCGAAACCAGCACCCAGCGGTAGTCGGGACTGTCCGGGCTGGCGAAGCTCGGCACGATGACGTGCCCGGGGGGTATCGACGGCAGCGCCACTTCCGCCGTGAGGATGCCGTTCGCATGCCATTCGAGTTCGCCGGAGAGGGGAAGCGGATGACGCCAGCTGCGCGTGTCGGGCGCGAAAGCGATACGCCATGTCAGGTCGGCTGGCATACCCCTGGAGCCTTCAGCCCCGGGAGCACGAGGGTGTCCCTCGAAGAAAACAGGAGCACGAGGGTGTCCCTCGAAGAAAACAGGAGCACGAGGGTGTCCCTCGCAAGAAAAAGGAACTCCCCCGACCGCTGACGCGCAAGGAAGTGACGGCGTTCCTCCGTCGGCGGATGCGTACTTCCATGGAAGCCTCTCTGCAGCCGGTGCGGTTGCCTATGGTACCGGTTTGTCCATGCCGGCATGCAATGGCGGCAGCCGGAACGCGCGGCGGGCGTTGTTGCCGGTGGTCTCGGCCATGGCGGCCGCCGTGGTGTCCCTGAGGGCGGCGAGCGCGTTGACGACTTCCAGCAGAAATGCCGGCTCGTTGCGCCGGGTCCGGGGTTTCGGGCGCATGGTCCGGGGGATCAGGAAGGGCGCGTCGGTCTCGATCAGCAGCCGGTCCTCCGGTATCCGCGGCGCGAGTGTTCGAAGTTCGTCCCCGCGGCGCGGGTCGCAGATCCAGCCCGTGATGCCGATGTAGTAACCCGCGTCCAGCCAGGTGTCGAGATCTTCGGCCGAGCCGGTGAAGCAGTGGATGACGACACTCTCCGGATTCGCGCCGTGACCGGCAAGCAATCTCGCTGTCTCGCCCCCGGAATCTCGGTCATGGACAAACAACGGCATGTCGAGACGCCCCGCGAGGTCTATCTGTGCGGCGAACACGTCGCGTTGCGCCGCCTGGGGCGAGTAGTTGCGGTTGAAATCAAGCCCGGCTTCCCCGATGGCGACGACCTTCGGCTCACCCGCGAGGGCCGCGATATCGTCGATCCAGCCCGCCGGGACGGACTTTGCGTCGTGCGGGTGCACGCCGGCGGTACTCCAGAGGTCCGCGTGTCCCGCCGCGAGCCGCGCTGCGGCGCGGGACTCGGCTATGCTGGTTCCGGTCACGACGATGCCCCTCAAGCCCGCGGACCGCGCGCGGTCCAGCACGGCGTCGCGGTCGCCATCGAACGAACGGTTCGTGAGATTCGCGCCGATGTCGATCACGGCACCCGCTCCTCACCGGGTCTCAGCAGGGTCGAGACGGGCTCGCGCAGCAGGTGCGAGTAGACCAGGTCGAAGGCGAGAACCGCCTGAACGTATTCGCGAGTCTCTCTGATCGGAATCGCTTCGATCCAGGCGTCGGCTGGCAGGTCGCGGCGCTCCTTTCTCCACCCGGCCACCCGGCCCGGTCCCGCGTTGTACGCGCTGGCCGCGAGCACGCGATGGCCATCGTAGCGATCCATGAGTTCGGCGAGGTAGTGGGCGCCGAGTTCGATGTTGTCGGCGGCGTCGAACAGATCGCGCCGCGTCGGTTGTTCGAGGCGTGCCCGGGTGGCCGTATGACGCGCGGTCGGCGGCATGAGCTGCATCAGGCCGACGGCGCCGGCGGGCGAGACCGCGCGCGGGTCGAATGCGCTCTCCTTGCGCGCCACGGCCAGCAGCAACGACAGCGGCAGGTCCGTCTGGAAGGCGAGGCGCCGGTAAATGTGCAGGTACGGCGTCGGAAAGCGCAGCGTGACGAGGTCGATGAGCTCCGGACGGTTGGCGCCGAAAATCGCCTGGCTGGTCCAGCCGATATCGGCGGCGAGTTCAATCAGCGCGCCCTGGTCTCCCGCGCTGAACTTTTCGAACATCCAGTTCCACTCGCGGCGCGCGTTCACGAGGTCGCCGACGGCATAGAGTTCCAGCATGCGTGCTATCGCGGGATGGTCGGGCCGACTTGACGGCGCCGCGTCGCGCGCGTTGAGGGACGGTTCGAGCCCGAGTTTCTGGGCGGCGAGGAATCCGTAGTAAGACCGGTACCGGGCCACCTCGGCAAGCAGGGCATCGCCCCTCGGGGATCCGGCCTCGGAGAGCGCCCGGCCGAGCCAGTAACGCCACTCCCGCGCTGCGCGTTCTTTCTCGTCCATCGCCTCGATCCAGCGCGCGGCGTCCCGCCAGCGCTGGTGGATGATGCTCGCCAGCGCCATATCCCGGTTGAACCGGGCGGATCCGGGGGCGTCCGCCGGCGCGTCGAGGTGGTCGGCGGTCGACTCACCGGCGAGCGCCAGCGCGGCAGTCAGGCGCTCCAGGATGAATGCTCGCGTCTGCTCCGGCATGTTGCGGCGGGCATAGGCTCGCCACTGCCTGGCGGCGTCGACCGGGTCGGTGCGGGCGTAGCGGGCGAGCGCGTGGCCCAGCGCCTCGGCGCCGTAGGCCGTGTTCGGGAAACGCGAGGGCCGGCGCACGTTGCCTGGCCGCACGTGGCCGTCGTACAGCGCTCGCGCAGCACTCGCCCTGGCACTGGTGAAGCGCCCCAGGAGGTAGCGGGCGAGAATGCGTTCATTGCCGTCGAGCGCGAGGCGCAGGCGTTCCCACACCATGTCGTCGGTCAGCCCGCCCTGGGCCATCCATACCGCAAACAGGGGATCGCATTCCTTGGGTTGCGAGACGCCCACGACCCAGAGTTCCGGCACCAGGCGCAGCGCTTCGGCCCGGTCCCCCGTGCGGTATAGGGATCGGGCGTGGAAGCATCTGCCGTCTGCGCGCTCCATGGGTTCGTAGTGGTCGCGGTATGTCTGCCAGCGCCCTCGCCGCGCCTGTGCGATCAGCCAGGTTTCAAACAGGCGCGGCCCGAGGTGCGTGTCGCCAAGGCTCTCCTTGAGCACCGCCGCGTCGTTCGGGGACATGCGGCTGACGCGTCGCCGCGCGTCGAAGTACACGAGGTAGGGATGCAGCGGATAGTCGGTGAGGGCGGCCAACGCGCTGCGGAAGTCGCTGCTGTGTCCCGTCTCGATCGCAGTGATGGCACGCTTGTATTCGGTTCGAAGCTGGTAAGTGTCGGCCAGGGCGGGACCGGATGTTGCGGCCAGGGCGAGGATCATCACCATGAACCTCATCGCCAGCCGCTGACACACGGCATTCGAGGAGTGCCGCGCACGGGGCGCGAACGCGGGTGGCTGGTACGGCAAGGTCGTCAGTCGGCGCTTCGGTGCGCCCCCGGCCCAACGCGAACGGCCAGCACATCGCACGATGCGCCGTGCAGGACGCCGTTTGCCGTCGAGCCGAGAAGCAGCGCCAGACCCTGCCGACCGTGGCTTCCGACAACGATGGCATCTATGTCCGCGGACATCGCGATGCGGTGAATTTCCGTTTCCGGCCGTCCGAAAATCAGGTATCGGTGCGCGTCCGGAACACCGGCAGTCTCGCAGAAGTCGTCCAGGCTCGACTGGGCCTGCTCCTGGATCTGGTCCTGTACCGAAGACATGTCCATGGGAATGTCGCCGCCGTACACGAGGCTGAGCGGTTCGACCACGTGAACGACATGCAGTTGTGCGCCGAAAAGACGCGCCAGTTGAACCGCCCGCTCGCCGACGATGCTCGACTCCTCGGCAAGGTCGACAGCAAGCAGAATACGTTTGTATCCGCTCATGCGATTGCCTTGCGACCCGGTTGCGGCGACGATACAACACAATGATTCGCGTTGCATCGAATAAACGCCGACTTGCCTGGCCGGCCCCATGACGTGGCTGATCGTGGGGGGGCTCCTGGTCCTGGCCTTCGCACCCATACTGTGGTTGATGCCGACAAGACGGGACCGGCAGCTCGTCAGGCTGCGGGAACGGGCGCGGCGCGAGGGACTCGTCGTGGAGGTCGCCTCGGTGCCGAAGCGGGACGCGCGGGCAGAGGAACTCGTCGGCTCGGATGGCGTCGCCCGCGACGTCACGCGGCCGTGCTGCGCTTACCGCCTGCCGGCATCCGGGTCGTGGCGGGGGGCGCCCCGCTGGTTCCTGTTGCGCGACGCGCGCGGATCCGTGCCCATCGCGGGATGGACCGCGCATCCGGAGGTGCCGCTTCCATGTGTCGGCGCCGAGTATTGGCGCGCCGTTATCGGGGCGGCCGCCGGCCTCGAAGATCAATGCCTTGGGATGGAAGCCTCGGAGGGTATGGCGAGCTGGTATTGGTCGGAGAACTCGAGGGGCCGGGAGGCGGCGGAACTGGTGGCCGAAATCGCCCAACGCCTGCGTGCGATCGCGGGGTTGCAGGCTGAATTCGAGGTGTCCCGCAGCCCCGACGCGTGAGGGGGACCATCGGTCCTCGACGGCTTGCGTTCCGCCGGGCCGCGCTGGCGGCGAGAAGACGCGGCGGGAACCAGGCGGTTGACAGGCACTCAAATCAATATCTATAAGTGCCACCCTGTCGCCGGGGATTGGGACGGGTTGGAGCCCGGGTCCGCAGCGGCACCAGGAGGGAATGAGGGAGTTCGATGGCGCAATCGCTGGTCATCGTGGAGTCTCCGGCCAAGGCCAGGACCATCAATCGCTATCTCGGCAGGGATTACGTCGTCAAGTCGAGCGTGGGGCACGTGCGCGACCTTCCCGTCGGAGGCAGGCGCGCGGATGCCGCTGATCGAACGCGCGAAGCGGCCAAGACCCGCAAACTCCCGCCGAAGGAAAGGGCGGAGTACAAGGCAAGGCGGGCCCGGGCGCAGCTTGTACGCCGGATGGGAGTGGACCCGGACAATGGCTGGAAGGCGGAATACGAGACCTTGCCCGGCAAGGAGAAGGTCGTTGACGAACTGCGCAGGTTCGCGGATCGCGCCGAGCAGGTCTATCTGGCGACGGACCTTGATCGCGAAGGCGAAGCCATCGCATGGCACCTGCAGGAATTGATCGGCGGCGACCCCGACAGGTTCCGCCGGGTGGTCTTCAGCGAAATCACCAAGTCCGCCCTGGAAGAGGCATTCCGGAACCCCGGCAGGGTCGACGAAAACCGCGTCAATGCGCAACAGGCGCGGCGTTTCCTCGACCGTGTCGTAGGCTTCGAGCTGTCGCCGCTGCTCTGGGCAAAGGTGGCCAGGAACCTCTCCGCCGGCCGCGTGCAGTCGGTCGCCGTGCGCCTCATCGTGGAGCGCGAACGCGAGATCCGGGCATTCATCCCGGAAGAGTACTGGGAAGGTTTCGCGGACCTGGCCCGGCAAGCCGAACGTGGCGACGCCCAACATCGGTTCGGTGTCGCTAGAGACGGCGGCAAGCGCTTCCGTCCCGCCGACGAGGAGTCTGCCAACGAGGCCCTCGAACGGTTGCGGCGGTCCGAGTTCATGGTAGAGAAGCGCGAGGACCGGCCGACGCGGTCGCGACCCAACCCGCCGTTCATTACCTCCACCCTGCAACAGGCTGCGGCGACCCGGCTCGGGTTTTCGGTGCGCCGGACCATGACCGTCGCGCAGCGGCTCTACGAGGCGGGACACATCACGTACATGCGTACGGACTCGATGAACCTGTCGGCGGACGCCGTTGCACATGCGCGCGCCTACATCGGCGGGGAATTCGGACAGCCCTACCTGCCGGACAGGCCGAATGCGTACCGGAGCAGGTCATCGGCGCAGGAAGCCCATGAGGCGATCCGGCCCACGGCGGTCGGTTCCGGCCCGTCCGGTCCGGCCTCGCTGTCACAGGAGGAGCGTCGCCTGTACGGGCTCATCTGGCGGCAGTTCGTCGCCTGCCAAATGACGCCCGCCCGCTACACGTCCACGACGGTGACGGTGCGGGCCGGCGACTTCGAGTTGACCGCGCGGGGCCGCAACGTGAAGTTCGATGGCTTCACGCGCGTTCTGGCGCCAGCCTCGCGCCGGGACGAGGACAAGCCGTTGCCGGAATACGTGGAGGGGGAGACCCTGCGGCTGGTCGATGCGAACGTGGTGCAGCATTTCACCAAGCCGCCGCCCCGGTACACGGAGGCGAGCCTGGTACGGGAGCTGGAACGCCGCGGGATCGGACGGCCTTCGACCTATGCATCGATCATCTCCACCATCCAGGATCGCGGTTACGTCACCCTGGAAAGCAGACGCTTCCATGTCGAGAAGATCGGCGAACTGGTGACCGACCGGCTGGTCGAGAACTTCAGCGACCTGATGGACTACTCCTTCACAGCCGGAATGGAGCGCGAACTCGACCAGATCGCCGACGGGGAACGTGGTTGGCATTCCGTGCTGGACAGCTTCTACGGCGACTTCAGCGAGAAGCTTGCGCATGCCGGGAGCGCGGAGGGCGGCATGCGCGCGAACGTGCCCACGGAAACGGACATTCCCTGCGGCCGGTGCGGAAGGCCCATGCAGGTTCGAACCGCCAGCACAGGCGTATTCCTCGGCTGCTCCGGGTATCGGCTGCCGCCCAGGGAGCGCTGCACGAACACGATGGATCTCCTTTCGGACAACGAAGTCGTCGATGCGGAGAGCGAGGCCGGCGCGGACGAAGACGATGAGCGGGAATCGAAGATCCTTCGAGCGAAACGGCGCTGCCGGGTCTGCAATACGGCCATGGACGCCTTCCTGATCGACGAAGCGCGCAAGCTGCATGTGTGCGGCAGGAACCCGGATTGCGCGGGATTCGAACTCGAACGCGGCAAGTTCCGGATCAAGGGTTACGAGGGTCCGGTGGTCGAATGCGACAAGTGCGGCGGCGAGATGCAGCTCAAATCCGGCCGTTTCGGCAAGTATTTCGGCTGCACCAACACGTCCTGCACCAACACTCGCAAGCTGCTGCGGAACGGGCAACCGGCGCCGCCGAGGGCGGACCCTGTGCCGATGCCCGAACTCAGGTGCCGTACCGTCGACGACCACTACGTGCTGCGGGACGGCGCGAACGGGATATTCCTCGCGGCGAGTGCCTTCCCGCGAAACCGGGAGACCCGGCCGCCGCTGGTGTCGGAACTCAAGCCCCACGCTAACGAACTGGACCCGAAGTTCGCGTATCTGCTGGAGGCTCCGGAAAGCGACCCGGACGGCAACCCGGCCCAGATCAGGTTTGCCCGCAAGACGCGGCAGCAATTCCTTGCCTCGGAGAAGGATGGCAATGCCACCAAGTGGCGCGCTTTCTATCGAAACGGGAAGTGGGAGGAGGCGAGCCCGGCGTCCGGGACGAAGACGGCGCACCGGACCCGGGGGAAGCCCGCCCGGGCCAGACCAGCACGAAAACGACGCCAGCGCTAGCGTGGCGTGAGATTCAGGCAAATTGCGCGGCGACCGCGCGAGTCTACGCGCTGGCCGTCACGACTTCTCCGCAGTGCGCGCTGGTTCATGGTTCGTCGAATTTTCGCTTCAGCCACTCCAGCGTTTTCCTCTGATCGGCGATGCTGGCCCGCCGAATCTGCCCGAGGAGCCAAACCCATCCGGGCGGTTCGGTCACCAGATTCTTCGCGCCTTGATTGCAGGTGGAGCACAGGGGGCCGGGTTGGATCCCCCGCGTTCAGGCATTCTGAATCAGGAAACGGCCGACATGTTCGGCATATGCGGGCGGAATCGCTTCGTTCAATTCCCTTTTCGTCATCCAGTCGATGCCCATGGCGTCCTGGGCGGCGGCCACGGTGCAATTGCCTCCTCCGGTCACCTGGACGTAGTCGCGCCACTCGCAGGTCTTGCCGTAGTGGGACTTGCGCCTGTCGTGGGTATGCACCTTGGGATGCGTTCCGTGCGGCGGCGCGAGAACGAAGAAGTTGGTCTCGAACAGCCGGTGTCGGAGCACCCTCAACCCGTCGAACATCGTGCCGCACAGCACGATGTAGTTGATGAGCGGAGCGCCCTCCACGTTCTCGATCACGTAGGGCTTTCCGGTCGAATCCAGCATGTCGCGCACGGGCTCTATCAGTCGCGGCCACTCGTGCGCGTTGCCGTTGCGGGCGGCAAGGTCGGAATACGACTGACACGGGGGGGATGCGTGGATGGCGTCGAAGCCGGCGACGAACGCGGGTTCGAGTCGCAGCGCGTCGCGGCGGTGAAATTCGAACGGATAGTTCGGCTGATCATCGATATCGACGCCGACGACATCGAAACCCGCTCGATGGTAGCCCGCCGCGGCGCCTCCGGCGCAACAGAAGAGATCCAGAAGCCGAGGTCGTGCGGTCACGAGAATTGCCCTCCCATGTGCGGCACCTGGCTATCTGTTGCGGGCATGTGAAGTACAGCGGCGTCGAACGGCTGTCTCGCGGCGGATGTGGCGCATTGCCCGCGACGGCTCGGCGCCTGCACTCAGTTCCGACGTATGACGCCGACGCTCAATCCCTCGATGACGAGTTCCTGTCGCCTGAGGTCGACCTTGATCGGATCGTAGTCATCGTTCTCCGGCAGAAGCAAAACCTGGTTGCGGCGTGGGCGTTGCAGTCGCTTTACCGTGACCTCGTCCTCGATCCGGGCCACCACGATCTGTCCGTTGCGCACCTCGGCAGTCTTGTGCACGGCGAGCAGGTCGCCGTCGAGAATGCCGACGCCGGTCATGCTGTCGCCGCGTACCCGCAGCAGGAAGTCCGCCCGTGGGCTGAACAGCGACGGCGGCACGTCACAGGTGTCTTCGATGTGTTCCACCGCAAGCAGGGGGCTGCCGGCGGCGACCCGACCGATGATCGGCAGCCCGTTGCCGCCCGGCAGACGAATGCCCCGGGAGGTGCCTGGAATCACCTCGATGGCACCCTTGCGCGCGAGCGCCTTCAGATGCTCCTCGGCTGCGTTTGCGGATTTGAATCCCAGTTCCGACGCAATGTCGGCACGAGTCGGAGGATATCCGGAGTCGGCGATGTGGGATTTGATGACGTCGAGCACTTCGGCTTGCCGGCGCGTAAGACTTTGCATGGCGGCGCTCCTGTTGTTGCGTTCATGGCTTCGGGGAATGGCCCACCGTTGCCGTCGCTGTGATTATATACAGTATCAAGACTCTTTCCACCTCCAGTCTTGTCCAACGCGAGATGAGCCTAAAGCTGAGATGCGATTCCAACGCAAAGTGAG